>NZ_JBNNFM010000003.1:0-374280 GCF_050267765.1 Flavobacterium sp. NPDC079362
GAACGATTAAATCATATAATGAAGAATAGGGACTAAACTGAATTTGTTGCTGTTGAATTAACATCTAAAAAGCCTTATGATTACACCCAAAAGATACAAAAAAAAGAGTAGAAAACTTTTAGCTTCTACTCCTTTAATTAACAATTATTCCTGAAAAGGACTTTTTCAGTGCCCTCATTTATTTATTCGGGCTTTTCTATTTATTCTTTTTTTACATCAGTTTCTGAATAATAATCTCTTCTGTGATTCCTTCAGCATCTGCTTTATAGTTTTTAATAATTCTATGACGCAAAATTCCGGTTGCTACCGCTTTTACATCTTCGATATCCGGTGAGAATTTACCATTAAAAGCTGCATGTGCTTTTGCTGCCAAAATCAAGTTTTGTGATGCTCTTGGCCCCGCTCCCCAATCTAAATAATTTTTCACAAAATCATTTGACAATGCATTGTCCGGACGTGTTTTACTTACCAAAGTTACTGCATATTCAATCACATTATCCGCCACGGGAATTCTGCGAATCAAATGCTGAAAATCGATAATTTCCTGAGCAGTAAACAAAGGATTAATTATTGTTTTAACATCAGACGTGGTACGTTTAACTACCTGAACTTCTTCTTCAAAACTTGGATATTCCAGCTTAATAGCAAACATAAAACGGTCTAATTGAGCTTCTGGTAACGGATACGTTCCTTCTTGCTCAATTGGGTTTTGAGTCGCCAAAACAAAATAAGGCAAATCCAGTTTATAATTTTGTCCGGCAATTGTAACTGAACGTTCCTGCATTGCTTCAAGTAAAGCTGCTTGAGTTTTTGGGGGCGTTCTGTTAATTTCATCTGCCAGAACAATATTAGAAAAAATTGGACCTTTGATAAATTTAAAATGCCTGCTTTCATCAAGAATTTCACTTCCTAAAATATCAGATGGCATTAAATCGGGCGTAAACTGAATTCTTTTAAAATCTAATCCTAAAGCCTGCGCCAAAGTATTTATCATTAACGTTTTTGCCAATCCCGGAACACCTATTAAAAGTGCGTGTCCGCCTGAAAATATACAAAGTAAAATTTGATCTACAACTTCATCCTGGCCTACAATGATTTTTGCTATTTCGGTTTTTAATTCGTTTCTTTTTTGAACTAAATTATGAATTGCTGCTACGTCAGACATTTAGATATGTTTTTAAAATTGAAAAGAGTTAGCTTTATGAATTCATAAAACTAACTCTTTTTATTTATTTAATAAAAATTATTTTTTCAACCAATTGTATACAAAATTACAATCTCTGTATTCTCCAATAATCTTAATGTAAGTATCTTTTATTTTAGTATCAAACCACTTTGAGATGGTTGTGATTTGTTTTTCTTTCAATGCTAATTCTTTAATCTTAGTGTAATCTTTAGCATAATCTGCTGTATGAGCATCAATTCTATTAGTGATAGTAATTAACTTATATGTTTTTTTACCTTTATCATCCGTGTTCAGAATTGGCTGAGAAACTTCATTGTCTTTTAGATTAGAAACCTGGCTGTATAAAGTTGGATCCATTTTAGTCAACTCAAAACGAGTATCCTGAGTATTAGGATTTACTAAAGTTCCTCCGTTTGCTCTGGTTTCTTTTTCATCAGATTCAGTTCTTGCGGCTTCAGCAAAAGTAATTTCTTTGTTTACTATCTTATTTCTTATATTGGTAATTCTTTCTTTAGCATCCTTTAGAGCATCTTCAGATACTGTAGGCGAAATTAAAATATGACGTAATTCAACTTCCTGACCTTTTATTTTATCAATCATAATAATATGATATCCAAAATTAGTTTCAAATGGCTCAGAAATTTCACCTTCACCTAAACTAAAAGCAACATCTTTAAACTCTTTTACAAAAGGAGTTTTTCTGGTCATTTTGTAATACCCTCCATTAGGTGCTGATCCTGGATCCAGCGAATATAAAACGGCTTTTGTCGCAAAGCTTGATCCTTCAAGAACATCTTTTCTGATCGCGTTTAATCTGTCGATTACTTTTTGTTTATCTTCTTTTGAAACTTTAGGTTCTACAACAATCTGTGCTACTTCCATTTCAGCTCCAAAAGTTGGCAATTCGTCTTTTGGTATTTTCTTAAAAAAATTACGAACTTCTTCTGGTGTAATTTCAACTGCATCAACAATTTTTTTAGTCATTTCTGACGCCAATTTTTGTTCTTTCAAGATATCAGAAAAATAGGTTTTGAATTCCTCTACTGAATTCTTTTTATAATAAGCAACAACCTTGTTGATATCCCCAACTTGTTGAATCATATAATTCAATCGGTCATCCATCATACTTCTAACTTCAGCATCACTAACCACAATACTATCCTGAATTGCCTGGTGCGCATACAATTTATCTTCTAAAAGCTTACCTAACATCTGGCATCTTGTAATATCTTTTGTAGAACCTCCTGATGCAGAAATTTCTAAATATCCTTTATCAATATCAGAATCTAAAACAATATAATCTCCAACATTAGCAATAATACCATCAATTTTTTGCTTGTGTCCAGAAGGAATTTCAACTGGTTTCTTAATCACAGTATCTTTTATAATTTCCTGAGCTGAGATAATTGAGGTGAAAAAAAATAAAAAACACATTGTCAATATTAACTTGTAATCAATTGTTTTTAACTGTAATTTTTTTAATAACATTATTTTAAATTTAATTTGAATGTAAAGATCTTGCTTTAGAATTTCGTTTTAAACTAAAATCACTTTACAATGTATTTTCAATGTTTATCCTGAAAATACTAAATAATTAAGATCTAGTTCAATTTACCTTATAACGAACAAAAATAACAATTCAATTACATAATACAACTATCGGCTATACTATTAACAAAAAATTATATGGATGATCGTTGAATTTCATACAGGACAACTGTTTCTATGGGATTAATCTCTTTAAAAAAACGGCAGTAATCTTTACCACAATGCTCACAAAGATCGATTTGATGAATATTTTATATACATTCAAAAGAAGCAACTTTTGATAAAATAAAAAAGTTATCAATACTACAACGTTTTCGCTGTATAAACATTTTCTTATAAAAACAAACCGAATCAAAAAACACATACTTTAGATAAATAATTGATAATTATTAGGGGATAAAATTACGAATAGCATTTACAAAACCTTTAATAAATATCAAATTACAAACTTTATTATCTAACCTAAACCCAAGTCTAACTATGAAAAAACCTATTGTAAAGATTTATCTGCTTGCAGCAATTACTATATTCCTATATTCGTGCTCGCAGAACGAAACAAATGAAACAGATCTAAAAGCTTCAAGTCAGCAATTTGAGATCATTAATGTTACCCATCATGACGGAAAACCATTCAGCACCGGAACTTCCAGTTCATCCCTAACAGGAAAATATGTCGATAATCCGGGCGGAGGAGTTATGATGCAAGCCTTTTATTGGGATGTTCCTGCCGGAGGAAATTGGTGGAATACTGTAAATAGTAAATTAACCGCGTGGTCAAATGCCGGGATAGGATCTATTTGGTTACCTCCTGCTTCAAAAGCTCAAAATGGGGCATTCTCTATGGGATATGATCCAACGGATTATTTTGATTTTGGAGATTACAACCAAAATGGTTCTGTAGAAACCCGATTTGGCTCTAAAACCGAATTGGTAAGTCTGATCACAAATGCACATACGGAGAACATGAAAGTATATGCAGATATAGTAATCAATCATAACAGTGGCGGTCAATCAGAAGCTAATCCGTTTACAGGAACAAATACCTGGACAGATTTTAGCGGAATTGCTTCTGGAAAATTTAAACGTTCTTATAATGACTTTTATAAAAACAGTTATGGTAATAATGATGAAGGTGCTTTTGGCGGATTTCCGGATTTATGCCATGCAAATCCGTATGTACAGGATTGGTTATGGGGAAGAGCTGACGGGGTTGGAAAATATTATAAAAACACCATGAAATTTGATGGCTGGAGATTCGATTACGTTAAAGGATTTGGTGCTTGGGTTGTAAATGCCTGGAATGCTAATGTAGGCGGGTTTTCGGTTGGGGAATTATGGGATTCAAATGTAAACGTATTAAATGACTGGGCTAATAACGCCAATAGTTCTGTTTTTGATTTTGCTTGTTATTATAAAATGAATGATGCATTCGACGGAAATAATCTTGCATTATTAAATGACGATATGATGTGGAAAAGAAACCCCTATAAAGCGGTGACTTTTGTAACAAATCATGATACTGATGAAATTTCTAATAAATTATTAGCCTATTCTTATATTTTAACTCACGAAGGATATCCTACAATTTTCTATAGAGATTATGAAGAATGGCTGGATAAAAATAAATTGAACAATCTGATTTGGATTCATAATAACAAGGCTACAGGCACAACTTCGATTTTATATTCAGATGATGACGAATATGTAGCCCGCAGAAATGGATATAATGGAAACCCTGGATTAGTAGTGTACATCAACAATTCAAACACTTGGCAAGAAAGATGGATCCAGACCAATTGGGCAAACACTCAAATTAAAGACTTTACAGGAAATTCAACATGGGTACCAACCACACAAGCAGATAAATGGGTAGAAATTCAATGTCCACCCAAAGGTTATTCAGTTTGGTCAGTTAACCAATAATTTAAATTTTAATAATTTTAAGGCTGTTTGAATAAAAACAGCCTTATTTTTTTGAATGCTGGCTGATTTGTAATAAAACGAAAGTCTTCCTAATTTAAGAAGTGAATATTTTTATTAAGCCGTAATTAATAGTACTTTTGCAACCTATTTATACGAAATATGAGCTTTTTAAAAGAAATACAACGCAGAAGAACATTTGGAATTATATCGCATCCTGATGCCGGTAAAACAACATTAACGGAGAAATTATTATTGTTTGGAGGGGCTATTCAGGAAGCTGGTGCTGTAAAAAACAATAAAATTAAAAAAGGAGCAACGAGTGATTTCATGGAAATCGAACGCCAAAGAGGTATTTCGGTTTCAACATCTGTGCTTGCTTTTAATTACCAGGATAAAAAAATCAACATTCTTGACACGCCTGGTCACAAGGATTTTGCTGAAGACACTTTTAGAACTTTAACTGCTGTTGATAGTGTTATTGTTGTTATTGACGTTGCAAAAGGGGTTGAGGAACAAACAGAGAAATTAGTTGCTGTTTGTAGAATGAGAAATATTCCGATGATTGTTTTCATCAATAAGTTAGACCGTGAAGGAAAAGATGCTTTTGACTTAATGGATGAAGTAGAACAAAAGCTTGGTCTTACGGTTACGCCTTTGAGTTTCCCAATTGGTATGGGTTATGACTTTCAGGGAATTTATAATCTTTGGGAACAAAACATTAATCTTTTCAGTGGAGACAGTCGTAAAAATATCGAGGAAACGATCGCATTCTCTGATGTACAAAGTCCGGAATTAGAAAAAATAATTGGTCAGAAACCAGCAGATAGATTACGTGAAGAATTAGAATTAATCGATGAAGTGTATCCTAAATTTGATCGTCAGGATTATTTAGATGGGAAATTACAACCTGTATTTTTTGGTTCTGCATTAAATAATTTTGGAGTTAGAGAATTGTTAGATTGTTTTGTAGCAATCGCTCCGTCTCCAAGACCTAAAGATTCTGAAACTCGTCTGGTAGATCCTACTGAAGAAAAAATGACTGGTTTTGTATTTAAAATCCATGCTAATATGGATCCTAAACACAGAGACCGTTTAGCTTTTATCAAAATTGTTTCCGGAACTTTTGAAAGAAACAAGCCTTATTACCACGTTCGTCAGAAGAAAAATTTAAAATTTTCTAGCCCGAATGCCTTTTTTGCTGAGAAAAAAGAAATTGTCGATATTTCTTATCCCGGTGATATTGTTGGTTTGCACGATACAGGAAATTTCAAAATTGGAGATACTTTAACCGAAGGCGAAATAATGAGTTTCAAAGGAATTCCGAGTTTCTCTCCGGAACACTTTAGATATATTAACAACGCTGATCCTATGAAAGCCAAACAATTGGACAAAGGTATCGATCAGTTAATGGATGAAGGTGTAGCACAGTTGTTTACATTAGAAATGAACAACCGTAAAATAATTGGAACTGTTGGAGCGCTTCAATATGAGGTTATTCAATATCGTCTAGAGCATGAATATGGTGCAAAATGCACTTACGAAAACTTCCCTGTTCATAAAGCTTGCTGGGTAAAACCTGATGATGCTAAAAACAATGAATTCAAAGAATTTAGACGTATTAAACAAAAATTCCTAGCGCACGATAAATACGGTCAATTGGTTTTCTTAGCTGATTCTGACTTTACGATTCAGATGACACAAAGTAAATATCCAAGCGTGAAGCTATTCTTTACTTCAGAATTTGACTAAGTTTTTATTTAAAATACAACATAAAAAAAGCGCTAATTTATAATTAGCGCTTTTTTTTAATTTGAATTAAACCAACCTTTATAAGTTATTATATTCCAAAAATTAATCCTTTTCTACAAGGAGAAACCAATTTAGCACAATAGTTTCATACTAAGAAATTTAGTCGATGAAAGTAAAACTAAATCAGTTGAATTACATTTTACTCTTACCTTAAAAAAAAAGCCCCATTAAAAAAATAATGGGGCTTTAATAATTTATGCTTGTCCTGCCGGACCAAAATTAAGCGGTATTGGTGCTTGTTCCGTCTCTTTGATTTCGCCGTGGGCTGCTTCAAAACGATGAATATTTTCTCCAATTGCTTTTAATAATCTTTTAGCATGTTGTGGTGTCAAGACAATTCTTGACTTTACCTTGGCTTTAGGAATACCTGGCATAATACTCACAAAATCTAAAACAAACTCTGATGATGAGTGGTTGATAATCGCAAGATTAGAATAAATTCCTTCTGCAATAGTCTCGTCTAACTCAATATTAATTTGCTCCTGTTGTTGTTTCGGATTACTCATAGTTTCCTAATTAATAGATATATTCTTCTTTATTAGCCATCATTTCATTGTAATCGTCTTTAGATCCTACGATAGTATTATCGTATTCTCTCATACCAGTTCCCGCAGGAATTCTGTGTCCAACAATTACATTTTCTTTCAATCCTTCCAGATTATCTACTTTACCAGCTACTGCAGCTTCGTTAAGTACTTTTGTTGTTTCCTGGAATGAAGCAGCAGAGATGAATGATTTAGTTTGTAGCGAAGCTCTTGTAATACCTTGTAGAACTGGTGTTGCAGTTGCAGTAATTACATCTCTTGCTACTACTAAATTTTTATCATTACGTTTAAGTAATGAATTTTCATCACGTAAATCACGAGGCGAAATAATCTGACCTGGTTTCAATACCGCAGAATCTCCAGCGTCTTCAACTACTTTCATACCATATAATTTATCATTTTGAACGATAAAATCTTTAGTGTGAATTAATTGATCTTCTAGGAACAATGTATCTCCCGGATCTTGAACTCTTACTTTACGCATCATTTGACGAATAACTACCTCAAAGTGCTTGTCATTAATTTTTACCCCTTGTAAACGGTATACCTCTTGAATTTCATTTACCAAGTACTGTTGAACAGCAGCCGGTCCTTGAATTCTTAAAATATCATCTGGTGTAATTGCACCGTCAGACAATGGTACTCCTGCTCTTACGAAGTCATTTTCCTGTACTAAGATTTGGCTAGAAAGTTTAACTAAATACTTTTTAATCTCACCAAATTTAGATTCGATAACAATTTCACGGTTACCTCTTTTGATTTTTCCAAAAGAAACAACACCGTCAATTTCAGAAACAACCGCTGGGTTAGAAGGGTTACGAGCCTCAAGCAACTCAGTAATTCTTGGTAAACCTCCTGTAATATCTCCTGCTTTAGAAGAACGACGTGGAATCTTAACCAATACTTTACCTGCTTTAATTTTCTCTCCATTCTCAACCATAAGGTGGGCTCCTACTGGTAAGTTATACGAACGAATTAATTCACCTTCTTTACCGTAAACCAATAAAGTTGGAATTAATTTTTTATTTCTTGCTTCAGAAATTACTTTTTCCTGGAATCCTGTTTGCTCATCGATTTCAACCATGAACGATTGTCCTTGCTCTAAATCCTCGTAAGCAATCTTACCAGTAAATTCAGAAACAATTACACCATTATATGGATCCCATTTACAAATAGTAGATCCTTTAGTAACTACTTCACCATCCTTAACGAAAATACTAGATCCGTAAGGGATATTATGTGTATTTAAAACGATTCCAGTTTTCTCGTCAACTAATTTTAATTCAGTTGAACGTGATACTACGATATCTACCGCATTACCTTCACTATCCTCACCTTTTACAGTTTTTAAATCTTCAATCTCAAGTCTACCGTTAAATCTTGTAACAATACTAGATTCTTCAGAAATACCTCCTGCAACCCCTCCAACGTGGAACGTACGAAGTGTTAACTGTGTACCTGGCTCTCCAATAGACTGAGCTGCAATAACTCCTACTGCTTCACCTCTTTGTGTCATCTTACCAGTAGCTAAGTTTCTACCGTAACATTTAGCACAAATACCTTTTAAAGCCTCACAAGTTAATGGAGATCTAACTTCTACTCTTTCAATCGGAGAAGCTTCAATAACTCTCATGATTGCTTCAGTAATTTGTTGACCTGATTGAACTAATACTTCATTAGTAAGAGGATTAATAACATCTTGCAATGCAACACGTCCTAAAATTCTTTCTCCTAAAGATTCAACAATTTCCTCATTTTTCTTCAAAGCAGAAACTTCAACACCTCTAAGAGTACCACAATCTTCGATGTTTACAATAACATCTTGTGATACGTCATGAAGCCTTCTTGTCAAGTATCCGGCATCGGCAGTTTTAAGAGCCGTATCCGCAAGTCCTTTACGAGCACCGTGAGTAGAAATGAAATACTCAAGAATCGAAAGACCTTCCTTAAAGTTAGAAAGAATCGGGTTTTCAATAATCTCACCACCACCGGCAGTAGATTTTTTAGGCTTAGCCATCAAACCACGCATACCTGTTAACTGACGAATCTGTTCCTTAGAACCCCTCGCCCCAGAGTCAAGCATCATATATACAGAGTTGAAACCTTGTTGGTCTTCTCTAATATTTTTCATTGCTAATTCTGTCAACTGAGCATTTGCAGAAGTCCATACGTCAATAACCTGGTTGTAACGTTCGTTATTGGTAATAAGACCCATGTTATAATTCACAGAAATACCTTCAACTTGCTCTCTGGCATCTGCAATTAATTTTGTTTTTTGTTCTGGAATTCTAATATCACCAAGAGAGAATGATAAACCTCCTCTAAATGCGAATTTATAACCCATATCTTTCATATTGTCCAAGAAAGCAGCAGTAGTAGGTACATTAGTCACACTTAAAATGTGTCCAATAATATCTCTAAGGTTTTTCTTAGTCAATACATCATTGATATATCCGGCTGCTTCAGGTACTACTTCATTAAATAATACACGTCCTGCAGTTGTTTGGATAATCTTGTACACTAATTCTCCAGCTTCATTAAAATCTTTTGCTCTGATTCTTACACGAGCATTCAATTCTAATCTTCCTTCGTTTAATGCAATATTTACTTCTTCAGCAGAATAGAATGTTAAGTCTTGACCTAAAATTATGTGTTCTGGTGTAGAGATACGTTCTTTGGTCATATAATATAGACCCAAGACCATATCCTGAGAAGGTACAGTAATTGGCGCACCATTTGCAGGGTTAAGGATATTGTGAGAAGCTAACATTAATAATTGTGCCTCTAAAATAGCCTCTGGTCCTAATGGTAAGTGAACCGCCATTTGATCCCCATCAAAATCGGCATTAAAAGCCGTACATACTAATGGGTGCAACTGGATTGCTTTTCCTTCAATTAATTTTGGTTGAAAAGCCTGGATACCAAGTCTGTGTAACGTAGGAGCACGGTTAAGTAATACTGGGTGACCTTTAATTACATTTTCAAGGATATCCCAAACAACTGGCTCTTTTTTGTCTATAATTTTCTTAGCAGATTTTACTGTTTTTACAATACCTCTTTCAATCAATTTACGGATAACGAAAGGTTTGTATAATTCAGATGCCATATCTTTTGGCAATCCGCATTCGAATAATTTTAATTCAGGACCAACAACAATTACCGAACGAGCAGAATAATCCACACGTTTTCCAAGTAAGTTTTGACGGAAACGTCCTTGCTTACCTTTTAAGGAATCAGATAATGATTTTAATGGTCTGTTAGATTCTGTTTTAACAGCAGAAGCTTTACGCGTGTTGTCAAATAATGAATCTACAGATTCCTGTAACATACGTTTTTCGTTTCTTAAGATAACTTCTGGAGCTTTAATCTCCATTAATCTTTTCAAACGGTTGTTACGGATGATTACACGACGGTATAAGTCATTTAAATCTGAAGTTGCAAAACGACCTCCATCAAGTGGCACAAGCGGACGTAATTCTGGCGGAATAACAGGAACCACTTTCATAATCATCCACTCAGGACGATTTTCGCGGTTTAAGTTAGACTCACGGAATGACTCAACAACTTGTAATCTTTTTAAAGCTTCAGTTTTACGTTGTTTAGATGTTTCGTTATTAGCACTGTGTCTCAATTGGTAAGACAACTCATCTAAGTCGATACGTGCTAATAAATCCATAATACATTCTGCTCCCATTTTGGCAACAAATTTATTAGGATCCATATCATCTAAATATTGATTTTCTTGCGGAAGAGTATCTAAAATATTCAAATATTCTTCTTCAGTTAAGAAATCTAATCTTTGTAATGATTCTCCATCTGCATTTTTAGCAATACCAGCCTGGATTACTACGTATCTTTCGTAGTAAATGATCATGTCTAATTTCTTAGATGGAAGACCAAGGATATAACCAATTTTGTTTGGAAGAGAACGGAAGTACCAGATGTGAGCAATTGGCACAACAAGGTTGATGTGTCCTACTCTGTCACGACGTACTTTTTTCTCAGTAACTTCAACACCACAACGGTCGCAAATGATACCTTTGTAACGAATTCTTTTATATTTACCACAAGCACACTCAAAATCCTTAACAGGTCCGAAGATTCTTTCGCAAAAAAGTCCGTCACGTTCTGGTTTGTGCGTTCTGTAGTTGATAGTTTCTGGTTTCAAAACCTCTCCTCTTGATTCTTTCAAGATAGATTCAGGTGAAGCCAATCCAATTGAGATTTTATTAAATCTTTTAACCGGATTTTTATCTTTATTATTGTTTCTATTATTCATCATAGTTTTTACTATTGATTTATCTGCAATTAAAAAATTGATTTCGCTTTAGTCAAAAGTTTAAAAATCGAAAGTCAAAAGTCATTTTCAGGACTTTAAGACTTTAAGACATTTTACTTTATGACTTTAACACTACCTCGGATTACTTCTCTAAACTTCAAACATCAATGTTGAAGCGCTAATTATAAAACTTTTCAGGTCTAAATAAAAAATCGGAACGGGTTACGGGTATAAATCCTAAAAACTTTTATTTTAATAAACAGCTTCAGTCTCAGCTTCCAGTGTTGAACTGAATACTGAGACTGTAACTGAAAACTTTATTTATTCTTCTAAACGAATATCAAGTCCAAGACCTTTCAATTCATGCATTAATACATTGAATGATTCTGGTAATCCCGGTTCTGGCATAGACTCTCCCTTAACGATAGCTTCGTAAGTTTTAGCTCTACCAATAACGTCATCCGACTTAACTGTTAAGATTTCACGTAGTGTACTTGATGCTCCATAAGCTTCAAGTGCCCAAACCTCCATCTCTCCAAAACGCTGACCTCCAAATTGAGCTTTACCTCCAAGTGGTTGTTGAGTAATCAACGAGTATGGACCAATAGAACGCGCGTGCATCTTATCATCAACCATGTGTCCTAATTTAAGCATGTAAATTACTCCCACAGTTGCAGCTTGATGGAAACGCTCTCCAGTACCACCATCATAAAGGTGTGTATGTCCGAAACGTGGAACTCCAGCTTCATCAGTTAATTCATTGATTTGGTCTAAAGAAGCACCATCAAAAATTGGAGTAGCAAATTTTCTACCTAAATTTTGTCCAGCCCATCCAAGAACAGTCTCATAAATCTGACCAATGTTCATACGTGAAGGTACCCCAAGTGGATTCAATACGATATCTACCGGTGTTCCGTCTTCAAGGAAAGGCATATCTTCATGACGGACGATTCTTGCAACAATACCTTTGTTACCGTGACGTCCAGCCATTTTATCCCCTACTTTCAACTTACGCTTTTTAGCGATATAAATTTTCGCTAATTTCAAGATTCCAGATGGCAATTCATCTCCGACTGTAATAGTGAATTTTTCTCTTCTTAAAGCTCCTTGTAAGTCGTTTAGCTTAATTTTATAGTTATGAATTAAATCATTAACCATTTTATTAGTAGCATCATCAGCAACCCATTGACCTTTGCTTAAGTGAGCAAAATCTTCTACTGCGTAAAGCATTTTCTGAGTATATTTTTTACCTTTTGGTAAAACTTCTTCACCCAAATCATTCATTACACCTTGAGATGTTTTTCCGTTCACGATCAAGAATAATTTCTCAACCAATCTGTCTTTCAATTCAACAAATTTAGTTTCGAATTCCATTTCTAAAGCGCCTAAAGCATCTTTATCCTGAGTACGTTTACGTTTATCTTTTACGGCTCTTGCAAATAATTTTTTGTCAAGAACTACACCGTGTAAAGATGGAGACGCTTTTAATGAAGCATCTTTTACATCTCCTGCTTTATCCCCGAAGATTGCACGAAGCAATTTCTCTTCCGGAGTAGGATCTGACTCTCCTTTTGGTGTAATTTTTCCGATCAAAATGTCGCCAGGTTTAACCTCTGCACCAATTCTGATCATACCGTTTTCATCTAAATCTTTAGTAGCTTCTTCAGAAACGTTAGGAATATCGTTTGTTAACTCTTCATTTCCTAACTTAGTATCTCTAACCTCTAATGAATAATCATCAACGTGGATAGAAGTAAAAATATCATCACGAACTACTTTTTCAGAAATTACAATCGCATCCTCAAAGTTATACCCTTTCCATGGCATGAACGCAACTTTTAAGTTTCTACCTAAAGCTAATTCACCATTTTGAGTAGCATACCCTTCTGATAATACTTGTCCAAGAACTACTCTGTCACCTTTTCTTACGATTGGTTTCAAGTTGATACTTGTTCCTTGATTTGTTTTTCTAAATTTAATTAAGTTGTATGTTTTTTCATCAGAATCAAAACTTACCATTCTTTCTTCTTCAGTACGGTCGTATTTGATAGTAATGATGTTTGCATCAACATACTCTATAGTTCCATCTCCTTCAGCATTAATCAATACTCTAGAATCTGAAGCTACCTGACGCTCTAAACCTGTACCAACAATTGGTGCTTCCGGACGGATCAAAGGAACCGCCTGACGCATCATGTTAGATCCCATCAAGGCTCTATTCGCATCATCATGTTCCAAGAAAGGAATCAATGAAGCCGAAATCGAAGCAATCTGGTTAGGAGCAACGTCTGTATAGTGTACTGCAGAAGGTTCAACAACCGGGAAGTCACCTTCCTCACGAGCAATAACATTAGTCGCCGTGATTTTACCAGTCTCATCCATTTCAATGTTTGCCTGAGCAATCATTTTTCCTTCTTCTTCTTCAGCACTTAAATAGATAGGTGTACTTACTAAATCAACTACACCATCTGTAACTTTACGGTAAGGAGTTTCGATGAAACCCATTCCGTTAACTTTTGCATAAACACCAAGAGATGAAATCAAACCAATGTTTGGTCCCTCTGGAGTTTCAATCGGACATAAACGACCATAGTGTGTATAGTGAACGTCACGAACCTCAAATCCAGCTCTTTCTCTCGAAAGTCCACCAGGTCCAAGGGCAGAAAGTCTTCTTTTGTGTGTAATCTCAGCTAATGGATTCGTTTGATCCATAAATTGAGATAACTGGTTCGTACCAAAGAAAGAGTTGATAACCGATGATAATGTTTTAGCATTAATCAAATCGATTGGTGTAAACACCTCGTTATCTCTAACGTTCATTCTCTCACGAATAGTTCTCGCCATACGCGCTAAACCAACACCGAATTGTTGAGACAATTGTTCTCCAACTGTTCTAACACGACGGTTTGATAAGTGATCAATATCATCAATCTCTGCTTTAGAGTTGATCAATTCGATCAAATATTTTACAATGGTAATGATATCTTCTTTGGTAAGCACTTGCTTTTCCATAGGGATATCTAAACCAAGTTTTTTGTTCATTCTGTAACGACCAACTTCACCTAAGTTATAACGTTGATCTGAGAAGAACAATTTATCTATAATACCACGAGCAGTTTCTTCATCAGGCGGTTCTGCATTACGCAATTGTCTGTAGATATGCTCAACAGCTTCTTTTTCAGAGTTTGTTGGATCTTTTTGTAATGTATTGTGAATAATACCATAATCTGCCTGGTTATTATCCTCTTTATGTAACAAAATTGATTTTACGTTTGCATCAATGATTTCTTCAACATTATCTTTGTCGATAATAGTATCTCTATCAAGGATGATTTCGTTACGTTCGATAGAAACTACCTCACCGGTATCTTCATCAACGAAATCCTCGTGCCAAGTGTTCAATACACGTGCAGCAAGTCTTCTTCCAATATATTTTTTAATTCCTGTTTTAGAAACTTTAATTTCCTCTGCAAGGTCGAAAATCTCAAGGATATCCTTATCTCTTTCAAATCCAATAGCACGGAATAAAGTTGTAACAGGTAATTTTTTCTTTCTATCAATATAAGCATACATTACGCTGTTTATATCTGTAGAAAATTCTATCCAGGATCCTTTAAAAGGAATTACTCTGGCAGAATAAAGTTTTGTTCCATTTGCGTGGAATGATTGTCCAAAGAAAACCCCAGGAGAACGGTGTAGTTGAGATACTACCACACGCTCAGCACCATTGATCACAAAAGTACCGCTTGGAGTCATATAAGGTATTGTTCCAAGATAAACATCTTGTACAATAGTTTCAAAATCTTCGTGTTCTGGATCTGTACAGTATAGTTTTAACCTGGCTTTTAAAGGCACACTATAAGTAAGACCTCTCTCTATACATTCTTGAATGGTATAACGTGGTGGATCTACAAAATAATCAAGGAACTCCAGTACAAAGTTATTTCTAGTATCTGTAATTGGAAAGTTTTCCATGAAGGTGTTGTACAACCCTTCGTCGCCTCTTTCGTCAGATTTTGTTTCTAATTGAAAAAAATCTTTAAACGATTTTACCTGAACATCAAGAAAATCCGGATATTGAGGTATGTTTTTTGTAGAGGCAAAATTCAATCTTTCAGTCTGATTTGTTATCATCAATGGACAAAATTTTGATTAAAAAAAAGTAGTTTTTTGTGTAAAAACACAATGTTTAATTGATACCTTCTTTTTGTAATCAATACATCTTTAAAAATAACCCGGTAAAAATTGGTTAATTTTTTTTCTTCGTACTGATCAAAAACTTTTTCGTATTTTAAACTATTTGATAATAAAACTTGATATATTTTATTATACGAAAAATGGTTTAGGCCATTGAGTGTTAACTCAAGACCTAAACCTAGTTCTTAAAACCGAGTAAACTTATTTAAGTTCAACTACAGCTCCAGCTTCTTCTAATGATTTTTTAAGACCTTCAGCCTCTTCTTTAGAAACACCTTCTTTAACGTTACTTGGAGCACCGTCAACTACATCTTTAGCTTCTTTCAAACCTAAACCTGTAAGTTCTTTTACTAATTTTACAACTGCTAATTTAGAAGCACCAGCTTCTTTTAATACAACTGTAAATTCAGTTTGTGCTTCTTCAGCAGCACCTTCTCCACCACCAGCAGCAACTACAACAGCTGCAGCAGCAGGCTCGATACCATACTCGTCTTTTAATATTGTTGCTAATTCGTTAACTTCTTTAACTGTTAAGTTAACTAATTGTTCTGCGAATTGTTTCAAATCTGCCATTTTTTCTATCGTTTAAAATGATTTGTAAAATATAATTTATTTATTGTGCGCTATTTAAGCAGCAAGGAAATAAAATTTCCTGCATTTGTTATTATGCTTCAGTTTCAGCCTCTTCGCTGTTTGCGAATTGGTTTTGTAAAGCAGAGATAACTCTTTGTGCTGGTGATTGCAATAATCCAATAAGCTCTCCAAGAAGTTCTTCTTTAGATTTAATAGTTGCTAATGCATCTAATTGATCATCTCCAATATAAACTTCAGAATTAATATAAGCTCCTTTTAATAAAGGTTTAGCCGATTTTTTTCTGAAATCTTTAATTATTTTTCCAGGTGCATTTGCTACATCTGAAATAAATATAGCACTATTACCAGTCAATACTGAAGGTAAATCACCATAGTCATTAGCAGAAGCTTCCATTGCTTTTGCAAGCAATGTATTTTTTACAACCTCTAATTTAATACCTGCTTTGTAACAAGCTCTTCTCAAGTTTGAAGTCGTTTCTGCGTTTAATCCAGAAATATCAGATACATAAATAATATTTGTACCAGCTAACTGTGCAGTTAAATCTTCAATCGCGATTGATTTTTCTTCTCTAGTCATACTAAAAATTATTAACTACCAATTATACTGCTTTAGGGTCCAATGCAATTGCAGGACTCATAGTGCTTGTAAGGTGAATACCTTTAATATAGGTACCTTTAGCAGCAGTTGGTTTAAGTTTGATTAATGTTTGAATAATTTCGTGTGCATTGTCATAAATTTGCTCAGCTCCAAAAGAAACTTTACCAATTCCTGCATGTACGATACCAGTTTTATCAACTTTAAAGTCAATTTTACCAGCTTTAACCTCTGCAACAGCTTTTGCAACATCCATAGTTACAGTACCTGTTTTAGGGTTTGGCATTAAACCTCTAGGTCCTAAAATACGACCTAATGGACCTAATTTACCCATAACAGCTGGCATAGTGATAATAACATCAACATCTGTCCAACCATCTTTAATTTTTTGTAAATAATCGTCAAGACCTACATAATCAGCTCCAGCAGCTAAAGCTTCTGCTTCTTTATCTGGAGTAACTAATGCTAATACTTTAACGTCTTTACCTGTTCCGTGAGGTAATGTAACTACACCTCTAACCATTTGATTCGCTTTTCTTGGATCTACACCCAAACGAACTGCGATATCAACAGACTCATCAAATTTTGCAGAAGCTATAACTTTAATTAATGCAGCTGCATCTTTTAAAGAGTATAGTTTGTTCTTTTCAATTTTTGAAGCAGCCTCTTTTTGCTTTTTTGTTAATTTTGCCATTTCTTTCTCTTAATTAAAAAGGAGCATCTCCTGATACAGTTATACCCATAGATCTAGCAGTTCCAGCGATCATGCTCATTGCAGATTCGATTGTGAATGCATTTAAATCTACCATTTTATCTTCAGCAATTGCTTTGATAACGTCCCAAGTAACGCTAGCTACTTTTTTACGATTTGGTTCACCTGATCCAGACTTTAGCTTTGCAGCTTCCAATAATTGGACAGCAGCTGGAGGAGTTTTTACAACAAAATCAAATGATTTGTCTTTATACACAGTAATTTGCACTGGGCATATTTTGCCAGGTTTATCTTGTGTTCTAGCATTGAACTGCTTACAGAACTCCATGATATTAACCCCAGCAGCTCCTAAAGCAGGTCCAACCGGTGGCGACGGATTCGCAGCACCTCCCTTAACTTGTAGTTTAACTACCTTACTAATTTCTTTAGCCATTTTTTAAAAAATTTAACACTATAATCATAGGAAGCAATTATAGTGGTTATTATAGATGTAACAAAAATTATACTTTTTCAACTTGCATAAAACTCAATTCTAATGGTGTTTTTCTTCCGAAAATCTTAACCATAACTTCAAGTTTACGCTTTTCATCATTTATTTTTTCAACCGTACCATTAAAGCCGTTAAATGGACCATCGATCACTTTAACAGTTTCACCTAAGTTGAAAGGAATTGCACGAGTATCTGTATTTACAGCTAACTCATCTACTTTACCTAACATTCTATTTACTTCAGAAAGTCTCAAAGGAACAGGTTCTCCACCTTTGATCTCACCTAAAAATCCAATTACACTAGTAATAGACTTAATAATATGAGGTATCTCACCAACCAAGTTGGCTTCGATCATAACATACCCAGGAAAATAAACTTTATCCTTAGACATTTTCTTTCCTTCTTTTACAGTAACTACTTTTTCTGTAGGCACTAAAACCTGGGAAACATAATCACCCATACCTAATCTGGCAATCTCAGTTTCGATGTAAGCTTTGACTTTATTTTCTTGTCCGCTTACAGCTCTTACTACGTACCATTTTTTCACATTATTATCTGCCATCACAAAAAAATTATCCTTTTAACCAGTTAAAAAATCCAGCCAAAGCTTTTGCAAAAAATTCGTCTACTCCCCATGTTGCCAAAGCGAATAAGATCGAAAATACAGCCACAACAATTGTCAATTTTTGAACCTCAGCCCAAGCAGGCCAAGTAACATTTGACTTTAACTCTTCGAAAGCCTCTGATAAATAATTCGTAACTTTTGTCATTTGATATATTTTTTTATTGCACGGGCGGAGGGATTCGAACCCCCATCAACGGTTTTGGAGACCGCTATTCTACCCTTGAACTACGCCCGTAATTAAAAGCCAGTGATTTCAGTTAAGAGAATCAGCTGGCTTTTTATAATATTTATAGGATTATCCTACGATTTCAGTTACCTGACCTGCTCCTACTGTTCTACCACCTTCACGGATAGCAAAACGTAAACCTACGCTCATTGCGATTGGGCTTAATAAAGCAACATTAATTGTCAAGTTGTCTCCTGGCATTACCATCTCTACTCCTTCTGGTAAAGTAATAACTCCTGTTACGTCAGTTGTACGTACGTAGAACTGTGGACGGTAGTTATTATGGAATGGAGTATGACGTCCACCTTCTTCTTTTTTCAAGATATAAACCTCAGCTTTGAAAGTAGCGTGTGGTTTTACTGATCCTGGCTTAATGATAACCATTCCTCTTTTGATAGATTCTTTATCAACACCTCTTAACAATAAACCTACGTTATCTCCAGCTTCTCCTCTGTCAAGAATTTTACGGAACATCTCAACTCCTGTAATAGTAGAAGTTAATTTGTCAGCTCCCATACCAATGATTTCAACAGCATCTCCTGTATTAGCAATACCAGTTTCGATACGTCCTGTAGCAACAGTTCCACGACCAGTAATTGTAAATACATCCTCAACTGGCATCAAGAATGGTTTTGCAGTATCACGGATTGGCTCTTCGATCCAAGAATCTACAGCTTCCATCAATTCAAGAATTTTAGGAACCCAAGCAGGATCATTATTCAATCCTCCTAAAGCAGAACCTTGAACAACTGGTCCATTATCTCCATCATATTCGTAGAAAGATAATAAATCTCTAATTTCCATTTCAACAAGCTCTAATAACTCAGCGTCATCAACCATGTCAACTTTGTTCATAAAAACAACCATTCTAGGAATACCAACCTGGCGACCTAAAAGGATGTGCTCACGAGTTTGTGGCATTGGACCATCTGTAGCAGCAACTACTAAGATAGCTCCGTCCATTTGAGCAGCACCAGTAACCATGTTCTTTACGTAATCCGCGTGACCTGGACAGTCAACGTGAGCGTAGTGACGATTAGCTGTTTCATACTCTACGTGTGATGTATTAATAGTAATACCTCTTTCTTTCTCCTCTGGAGCGTTATCGATTTGATCAAACGATTTTGCTTGACAGTAACCAGCATCAGACAATACTTTTGTAATTGCTGCAGTTAATGTAGTTTTTCCGTGATCCACGTGTCCAATTGTACCTATGTTTAAGTGCGGTTTGGAACGATTAAAATTCTCCTTTGCCATTTTACTTAATTTTTAATCTTAGTTATATATTAATTTTCAATTTCCTACTTACTTGAGCCAACTACGGGAATTGAACCCGTGACCTCTTCCTTACCAAGGAAGCACTCTACCTCTGAGCTAAGTCGGCAGAGAGTTCTGATTTAGATTGCATTTCAAAGATTTTAGTTTTAAAACCTGAAATCTACGTCCTAAAACCTTAACTTCTTTTTGTGGGGAGAGCAGGATTCGAACCTGCGAAGTTCACACAGCAGATTTACAGTCTGCCCTCGTTGGCCGCTTGAGTATCTCCCCTTTTTTTTATCAATAATCGTATGAACAATTTCAAATCGCATTTGAAATTTTAGAGCCGGCGGAGGGACTCGAACCCACGACCTGCTGATTACAAATCAGCTGCTCTAGCCAACTGAGCTACGCTGGCAATATCAATAAAAAAGTCCGCTATTTCTAACGGACTGCAAATGTAGCTATTTTATCTTTTAATCAAAACATTTTTTCAAAAAAATTTTCAATTATATGTGTGCTCTTATTTTTTCTTTCCTTTTTACTAATACACGCTCTAAAGATTCTGCCGAAAGCTCAATCGCCTCTTCAAAGGTTTTGCACTGTTTTTTAACCAAAAAATCATCTCCAGGAACATTAATCTTAATCTCTACTGCCTTATTCTCCTTATCACTTGTTCTTTCGACTTTTAAAAAAATGTCAGCCGAAACAACTCGATCGTAATACTTTTCTAATTTATCCATTCTTTCCTGAATAAAATCCACTAATTTTCTGTCAACAGTAAAGTTAACTGCATGAACATCTACCTTCATAATACAAATTTTAGGGTTAAACATTTCAGAACTGTTATTTATTCCTCGGATGCGCATTACCATACACCTTTTTAAGCTCTGCCAAACTATTATGAGTATAAACTTGTGTGGATGCCAAACTAGAATGTCCTAACAATTCTTTAACTGAATTTAAATCTGCTCCATTATTTAATAAGTGAGTCGCAAAAGTATGCCGAAGCACATGTGGACTTTTTTTTACCTTTTCGGAGACTTTACTAAAGTATGAATTTATTAATCGATACACAAAAGATTCACTCAATTTTAACCCTTTTCCTGAAATAAAAAAATAATCACCATCGACTATCTTTTCAACGGAAGTTCTTTCCTGCAGATACAAATTAAACTGTTCGACAATAATTGGCAAGACAGGAATAATACGTTCTTTATTTCGCTTTCCTAAAACCTTAATCACATTAGAAGACAAATCGACATTGTATCTCATTAAATTTATCAGTTCTGCTCTCCGCATTCCTGTTGTATAAAAAAGATCAACAATAAGCTTATCCCTCACCTCCTCAAACCCGGATGGATCACCAAACTGCTGCATTAGATCTGCCAATTCTTTTTCAGAAAAAGGAATCTGCACAATTTTAGGCGTCTTCAAGGCCTTATGCCTCAACATTGGGCTAACTTCTATTTGTTTTGTTTTTAAAAGGAACTTATAAAACGCTTTTAGAGATGACATCTTTCGATTTACAGAAACATTTGAAATATCCTGATCAACCAGAGAAACAATCCAACTTCTTATCTGACTATAATTAACCTGTTCGATATTCTCCTGATCAAAATGAGTTTTATTGAATGTTTCAAAAAATGAAATATCATTCAAATAAGCATTAATAGTGTGAACTGAATACTTTTTCTCTAATTGAAGATAATCCCGAAATGCTTCTTTATTTGCTTTCATAAAATAAGTACTTTTTTCCCTCTACTTACAGCGAATATTATTTATCTCAAAATTAAGCATAAAAAAACCGTTAGTATCAAAATTTTGATAACTAACGGCAATTATTTCTGATAAGCTAATACTAACTTTCTAAACCATCTTTCATGTTTTGAATGTAAGCTGCTTTTTGAATTTTGATTCTATTTTTAACAGAAGGCTTAATAAAAGCAGTACGCGCTCTTAATTGACGAACAGTTCCTGTTTTATCAAATTTTCTTTTATAGCGCTTTAATGCTCTATCGATATTTTCTCCGTCTTTAATTGGTATAATTAACATAATATAGACACCCCCTTTCGTTAAGTGTGCAAAAGTATATATTAATTATTGATTTCGGGTTATAAATTATCAATTATTTTTTTCAAAGAAAAAAGAAGATAGAAAAAAGAGAATACACTTAAAAAAACCATCTCTTATTAATGAGACAATTAAGCAAGATTTATGCTTTATTCTTTATTCTTTTAATAAATTTCTAGAGATAACTACTTTCTGAATTTCGGTAGTTCCTTCTCCTATTGTACACAACTTCGAGTCTCTATAAAATTTCTCTACAGGATAATCTTTTGTATAACCATAACCACCATGGATCTGAACGGCTTCGTTTGCAATTCTAACACAAGCTTCTGAGGCATACATTTTTGCCATTGCTCCAAGTGTTGTAACGGGCTTATGTTGCTGCTTTAAGAAAGCTGCTTTATGAAGCAATAATTCCGATGCTTCGATCTCCGTAGCCATATCAGCTAATTTAAATGAAATTCCCTGAAAATTACTAATAGGCTGACCAAACTGATGTCTCTCTTTTGAATATTTAAGAGCAGCTTCGTATGCACCTTTTGCAATCCCTAATGACAAAGCTCCGATTGAAATACGTCCTCCATCTAATATTTTCATAGCCTGAACAAATCCCTGGCCTACTTCTCCTAATCTATTTGCATCAGGAACACGGCAACCATCAAAAACCAATTCTGCAGTTTCGCTGGCACGCATTCCAAGTTTATTTTCTTTTTTACCTGAAGTAAATCCTTTCATTCCTTTTTCAAAAACAAAAGCGGTCATTCCTTTTGAATCACCTTTTTCTCCCGTTCGAACTATTACAACTGCAATGTCTCCGGAAATAGCATGAGTTATAAAATTCTTAGCTCCGTTTACAATCCATTCATCACCATCTTTAACAGCTGTTGTATTCATTCCGCCGGCATCTGAACCTGTATTATGCTCGGTTAAACCCCAGGCTCCTATATATTCTGCGGTCGCTAATTTTGGCAGCCATTTTTTCTTTTGCTCTTCATTTCCAAAAGTTAAGATGTGATTGGTGCATAATGAATTATGAGCTGCGACTGATAAACCAATTGAAGGATCTACTTTTGAAATTTCCTCTACAACTGTAATATATTCATGATAACCTAAACCTGATCCGCCATATTCTTCAGGAACTAAAACTCCCATAAATCCCATTTCGCCTAATTTTTTAAACAAAGGAATTGGAAAAATCTGAGCCTCGTCCCATTCCATTATATTAGGTCTGATATTTTTTTCGGCAAAATCTCTTATAGATTGAGCAATCATTGACTGCGTTTCGTTATATTCAAAATTCATTGTAAGCTGCTTTTGTTTTAGAACTCCAAATATAAACTAATTATTTTTGCTTTATCAACAGGAAAACCTTTAATTTTTGACAAATCCTCAATATTATTAATATTTCCGTTCATACTTCGATACGTGACAATTTGTTTTGCCAAGGTATATCTAAAATACGAAAACTGTGATAACTCTTTTAATGACGCTTCATTTATAGCGATCTTTTTAAACATTGAAGGAATTACAACCTTAAAATGCGAGTTCAATTCACTAATAACTTCGGGCGAAAGTCCCCAAACATCATTCATCTGTTCCATAGAAACAAAACATCCCAAGATTTCTTTCTGTTTTAATATTCTTAATGATAATGCTTCACCTATTCCGTAAAGTTTAATTAAATCCTCCTGCGTCGCCTCATTAATATCCAAAACTATAATTTTTTCTTTTTTAAAGTTTTCTTTATGAACAAATTCTTTTCTTTCTGTTTTCAAATCTTTTTTATTCTGAACCCAATCAGGAAATTTGAATAGAGGAGCCATCACATTTAATAAAGAATCTGAAATTTTTGTCACTTCCTGAAATTCTTTTGCGGAACTAACATATTTATTCTCTTTACGAAAAGCAAACAAACGATCTATCTGCTGAACTGACATTCCTAACTTGTACCCTTTATAATCTGTAATAAAATTTGGATTGAAAGAATACACTTTTGGCTTTTCATTAGACTTTACGAATTTCATCGAATCAATTTCTGACTGTAAAGACATCCATTCTTCTTTTTCAGGAAAAGATTTTTCGGGTAAACTAAAATCAACGAAAAAATATACCAACTGCAGTACTATTATTATAACAAAAAGGATAAAAACTCCCGTACGTTGTTGACTTGTAAACTTAAAATATAATTTTATGGTACTGAAATTCATATTATATAATGCAGTTATTTTAATTAGAGCTTTTTTAGCTTAATAAATTTATAAATATTTTACTACAATTATACGTTATAAAAAACTATTTACATAAGCTAAATGACATTTTTGCAATTCATATTTTAGTTCTTCTCCTACTAATAAAAGAGAAATGGCTTTCGAAAAGTTAAATATTCTTTTTTTATAACTTAAAACTTAATTATTGTTTTTATTTTTTATAAAAAACTATACATTTGGAGCTTAATAATAATAAAAACCACATATATGTCAATTTGGAAAAGAAAACCATTAAATCAGCTTTTGGCAGAAGCCGCTGATTCCGAAAAAGGATTAAAGAAAACATTAACGGCACCCGGATTGGTTGCTTTAGGAATTGGAGCTATTATTGGAGCTGGTTTATTTTCGATTACTGGTCTTGCAGCATCTATGAATGCAGGTCCGGCGATAACCATTTCGTTTCTTGTAGCTGCATTTGGATGTGTTTTTGCTGGTTTATGTTATGCTGAATTTTCTTCTATGATTCCAGTTGCCGGAAGTGCATATACTTACTCATTTGCAACAATGGGTGAATTTGTAGCATGGATAATTGGATGGGATCTTGTCTTAGAATATGCCGTAGGAGCAGCAACGGTCTCGATTAGCTGGTCGCGGTATTTTGGCAAATTCCTTAGTGGTTATGGTATTCATCTCAACGAGTCGTATATGCTTTCTCCTTTTGAAGGAGGGATAATTAATGTTCCTGCTGTAGTGATCGTAATGATAATGTCCTTAATATTAATTAGAGGAACAAAAGAATCTGCTTTCGTAAACAGTATTATTGTATTATTAAAAGTTACTGTTGTATTGGTTTTTATTGCTGTAGGATGGCAATACATAAGACCTGAAAATTACACTCCTTATATCCCTGCAAACACTGGTAAATTTGGAGAATTTGGTTTTTCAGGAATAATTAGAGCGGCTGCAATTGTATTTTTTGCATACATTGGTTTTGATGCTGTCTCTACTGCAGCACAAGAAGCTAAAAACCCTAAAAGAGATATGCCTATCGGAATTTTATTATCATTGGCAATCTGTACTGTTTTATATATTCTTTTTGCTCACGTAATGACTGGGGTTGTAAATTATCAGGCTTTTGCCGGTAAGGACGGAATCGCGCCTGTAGCAATTGCAGTTGAATCGATGGGACATGTGGGAGCAAACGGAATGATTACTCCGGCATACCCGTGGTTGAATAATGCTATTTTACTTGCTATCCTGGGTGGTTATGCTTCTGTAATTTTAGTAATGTTAATGGGACAAAGCAGGGTATTTTTCTCTATGAGTAAAGATGGGTTAATGCCAAAAGTTTTCTCTGAAGTACATTCAAAATTTAGAACTCCGGCAAAAAACAATTTATTGTTTATGGTAATTGTAAGTCTTTTTGCTGCATTTGTTCCTGCAAGAGTAGTAGGAGAAATGACTAGTATTGGTACTTTATTTGCTTTTATCCTTGTTTGTATTGGTGTATTGATTATGCGTAAAAAAATGCCGGATGCACCAAGAGCTTTCAGAACACCACTTGTACCTTTCGTGCCTATTGCAGGAGTATTAGTATGTTTATTTATGATGGTATTTTTACCATTGGATACCTGGATCAGACTAATTGCATGGATGATGCTTGGTTTTGACTTATATTTATTCTACGGAATGAAAAATAGTGTATTGAATAAAGGTACTTTTAGTGAGGGCAATTATAAAACTATCGCTTATTCCGGATACGCTATGGTAATAGCATTAGTTGCTGTTGCTTATATCAACCATTTAGATGCAAATGCTGATGGAGCTTTCTTGTATTACTTCTCTTTAATATTTGCAGCAATTCATGCCGTAATATTTACTTTCAGTTTTAATAAATCAAGATAAATAATTTCATTAAAAAAGGGCTCTGAAGTAATAATTACTTTAGAGCCCTTTTTTTATGATTAAAATTTAGTGTTACAGATCAAAAACAGATGTTCGTTTGGCGCGAATTAAATCCTTCAGTCGAATCCAAAATGCCAAAGTCAGGTATACTCCAAACCATAAACCTGCTGTAACAAACGAAATATAAATAAAGAACAACCTAACACTTGTTACTCTCATACCTAGCTTATCTGCAAGTCGGGATGAAACATGAAATCCATATTTCTCGAAGAAAAACTTCAGTTTTAAAATTGCTGACATCGTAGATTTTAGATTTTATCCTTTGGCTTCGCTCAGGATGGTTAATATTTGATAAGAAAGGCAAAAGTACAAAATTATTTTATTGACGCATTTTCTAATCGCCTAATTACTTTTCAGTAAATTTATTCCTAAAGCACATTTTAAACACGCTTTTTGATTACAATATTCATTTTTGAGTTCTAATAACGATTGTGCTTCGAAAGCATTTTTACAAGAAATGCCAAAGGAATTAAATTTATCAATAATGGCATTTTTTTCAAGAGTAATTTCATTCATAAACGCTATTAGATCTTCTGAAATAGATTCTCCTCTTATATTTGAGTAAGCAAACTGAATTGGGATTATAGTATTGATAATAATCAGATCTAAAAAAGCTTTTGATAAAATTTTGGGTCTCTTTATACTCTCTTTATCGAATTGATAGTGATTTTACCAATACAAACTTGCAGAAACACCTAAGAGATCGTAAACGTTTTTAACTGATTTTAAATCAATCATTTTCGAAAATATATTTTGGTGTTTATGATATAAATTAGCTAATTGTGAAAGTCTGATGGTTGGAAAATTATCCGGACGATGCTTAAAAAACTGCACCGAATCTATATGCTGTTTTTCTAACTGATATTTATTAAGCAGATAGTAATACCTTAATTTTAGATCCGTAAAATAAACATCTTCTTTCTCATCATCTAATAATCCTGAAGAGCCTAAAAGTATCGCTTCAAGATTTTCGACTTCAAAGCTTTCTTTTCGAATAATCGAAAACGGGACTGATTTTGCAATTTGTAAAAAGGAATTGCCATTGGTATTTAAGCCGAAACTTTTTGCCAATAAAGAAAATAAAACGGCCTCCCAATCTTGGTTTGTCTCTTCTAATAAATCATATATAAATTTCGATTTTCTTTCTAAGCGCTCAAAAAATAGCCGCTCCTGCCAATTTTTAAAAACAAACTCGTCAATTTCGCCAATACTTTTTTTACAAAATATCCATGATTTGGGAATTATTAAAGCATGATAATTTGCCAGAATATCTGAAGAAATATAATCTTTGAGTACCAAAACAGGAATTTCTCTGTTGTTTTTACCGTATATATCTGTATCATGTTCCCAGACTACATGCAAAATTACATTTTCGTATGCTGCATCATTCTCGTGACCATGTACATACCAGTCTGAAGATTTTAAATGAATTTCGACATTTCCCGCCCATTTTTGATCTCCAATAGTAATTTGAGCGTTAAAAAAATCGGGGCCCGGCAAGTCGTAAATAGTCCTCTGTTTTTATAATTGTGATAGATTCATTCTGGATTGTTTGCAAATTCAACGTATCGAACTTCTTGAATTTCCAGAGGTAATGAAGAAAATCTTCTTTCATTTCTAGGCTTTTACTTTAATTTATAAAAACCCTAAATATAATTAAAAATACTAATAATCTTACATTTTTGTTTGGTATTTATTTTAACAGATACAATTTCGCACACGCACGAGCATCAGATAAGGCTTCATGATGGTTCAGCTGAATTTTCATTTCTCTGCAGCAATCACTTAATTTAGTAGGTTTAAAACCTTTTGCTTTATAGATTTTAACTGTACATTCCCATTTTTCAGCTATATTTAAATCCTCATATTGCAATCCGTAAAGTGCCATAGATTTACTTAAAACATTTCTATCAAAACTTTCGTTATGTGCAACAACAACTCTATTTTTTAACCTTTTTTCGATTTCAGGATAGACTTGTACAAAAGATTTAGCATACACGGTATCACTTGGATAAATTCCATGAACACGAATTGTAAACGGATTATATTCATTATTGGGCGGTTTGATCAAAGTAACGAACTCATCTACAATTATGCCGTTCTCTACAGTAACAATACCAACTGAACAAGGATGATGTCCTGTGGCGGTTTCAAAATCTATTGCGGTAAAATTCATTAATAGTTTTATACAGATTATAAAAATAGGGATTGAGGTAACATTTCAAGGAAAGGTAGTGCGCTTGAATAATCTAAGACTTCATATTCTAAACCTAAAGTTCGTAAATTAGAATAATATAATTTATGTTTTTGATAATAATTCTTCTCGCTTTGAATAAACCATGCTTTTTCTCCAAGCTTTTCAGATAAAAACCATTTCTCTAAAAGCCTCGCTGAGCGGCCATTTCCATAATTCCAAGGATGAATTTTCACAAAAACCAAATGAATTAAGCTTGCAAAATAAAAAACTTCAGAAAAACTTAACTCTTCATTTAAAAGGTAATCAACATCATCATAAAACTTTTTCATTTCTTCATTGACAAGATCAGGAATTGTAGCTACATATTCGATTTTTCCGTCATCAGTTGTGATAAACATGTTTTGAATTCTATGTTTACCCTGATATGCCAATGCTACAATATTTCTTCCCAATAATTTATGAGCTTCCGAAATATTTTTTTTATTTAATGAATTTACTTTGGCAAAAGAATACGCTTCATATAAATCATCAATTTTCCTGGTATAATCAGGAAGAAATTCTATACCAAAACGTTTATGGTTAACATAAGAATTTAATTCAATTTCTTCTCCTTCGATCTTACTCGAAAAAACCGAAGCTACTGAAGTATAAAAGCTAAAAGAATCATTAGAAATCTCAGCATCACAAAGATTCTCAAACTTCTGTTCTAATTCTTTTGGGAAGTTTTTTTTATACTCTTCTAAAAGTAATTCCGGGATTATTTTCATTGAAAACTTAGTCATAGCACAAATATAAAACTTATATCAATAGTGTAAATTTATTACGGCAGATAACTTTAATTAAAAATGAGCTTTACAAAAATTCAACCATTTAAAACTAAAAATCCCACAGTTTAATAAACATGCAGGATTTTTAATATTTCTAATTACTTTTTTATTTTATAGATCCAATGATATCATATTTTGTAATAATATGATGATTTCCATTTCCCAGATCAACCAAAACAGCATCATTTTCTTTGGTAAATAATTTAGAAACTTCTTCTATAGGCGTTCCTAATTTTACAATAGGAAAAGGTTTTCCCATTACTTCCTTAATTGGTTTTTCGGCTACGTTTTTATCAGCAACATAACTTCTAAACAAATCTGTTTCATCTACAGAACCCACAAATCCGTTGATGTCTACAACCGGAATTTGCGAAATTTTATATTTACGCATACGTTCAATTGCATGCGAAACCAATTCTTCTGTACGTACAACGATCAGTTCCTTATCGATATGATCTTTGATTACATCTTCTGCCTTTGTTATGTTTTCTTCTAAGAATCCACGCTCACGCATCCAGTCATCATTGAACATTTTACCTACATAACGGCTTCCTGAATCGTGAAAAAGTACTACAACCACATCTTCCGGCTTGAAGTGTTCTTTAAGCTGCAAAAGCCCTTTTATACAAGCTCCGGCAGAATTCCCAACAAAAATTGCTTCTTCAAGCGCAATCTTTCTTGTATAAACCGCTGCATCTTTATCCGTAACTTTTGTAAAACCATCGATTAAAGAAAAGTCAACATTTTTAGGTAAAATATCTTCTCCAATTCCCTCAGTGATATAAGAGTAAATTTCGTTTTCGTCAAAAATTCCAGTTTCATGATATTTCTTAAAAACGGAACCATAAGTATCAATTCCCCAAATTTTAATATTCGGGTTTTTCTCTTTTAAATATTTTCCAACTCCGGAAATCGTCCCACCCGTTCCTACCCCAACCACAAAATGAGTAATTTTTCCATCAGTTTGTTTCCAGATTTCAGGTCCCGTTTGTTCGTAATGCGCCAAAGAATTTGACATATTATCGTATTGGTTTACGTACCAGGAATTTGGTGTTTCTTCAGCCAGACGCTTTGAAACAGAATAGTATGAACGTGGATCTGTTGGCTCAACATCTGTAGGACAAACTACAACTTTGGCACCAACAGCACGTAAAATATCCATTTTTTCTTTAGACTGTTTGTCTGAGATTACACAAATCAGTTTATATCCTTTTATGATAGCCACAAGTGCTAATCCCATACCTGTATTTCCAGAAGTACCTTCAATAATAGTTCCTCCGGGCTTTAAACGTCCATCTGCCTCTGCATCCTCCACCATTTTTACGGCCATTCTGTCTTTTACAGAATTTCCGGGATTAAATGTTTCGACTTTTGCCAATACTAACGCATCAATTTCAGCAACAATTTTGTTGAGTTTTACTAATGGTGTATTACCAATTGTTTCTAAAATGTTATTTGAAAAGTCCATTTTTATTTTAATTTTAATATTTGATTTTAATATAACTATTGATTTGATTTTACTGGAAGAAATTCCAAACTAAACCAAATCGGATAACGAAGTCACGATAAGGATTATTAGGCGCAGAATAATAATCGCTTTTAGAAAAAATAGAATTTATATGTTCCGCTTTTAAATAAAATCGAGTCTGACGAATTCTTGCATTTACAAAAAGATCAAATAACGGATAACCACCAATCTTTTTATTTTCCTGAACAAAAAACTCTCCAATAACCGGATTGTAATCATTTCCGTAATACTTTGTAAAATAATTAAAAACGATTCCGGTTTGCATAAACAAGGCTTTCTTGAAAAAGTAACCGGTATAATAAAATGTATTTCTTGTAACAAAATCCGGTACATTCAAAATCAGATCTGACTGATCTACTTTCTGATATAAAAGTGTATTATCTAATGCAAAGGGGCCAAATTTAAATTCACGACTTGCTTTTATTTCCAGATAATTGATTGCATTCCCGTATTGAGCAGGATTTATAATTTGTGTATTCACTTTTATCTGTTCTGGTGTAGAAACATCAGCGAAATACAAGTGATCATTTAGAACCGTGTACTGAACTTCAGCATTCAACCAAGGCGTAAGAACACTGGCACTAAGGGAGTTTATTTTTTCGTTTTTAAAATCCTTAGACCAATTATATTCTACATAACTACTTTGGTATAAATTATAGTTATTATTTGGTAATTTATTAATGTTGCGGTATCTAAAATCAAACTGGATTTTATCACTAAAGTCATATTTCAATTTAGCATCTAAATTAGAAAGCGACTGATTCGTAATTGATCTGGAATAGAAAAAACGCCCGTTCCATTTGTTTTTTTGATATTCATATTGTCCCCCAAAATTATTAATCTGAAGGTATAGATTATTTGGAATAACATTGTTTAAGCTATCTACTAATACTCTTCCGTATTCATAATTCGATCTGTAATCATCTACAAAGAAATTAAATTTGCCTAAAAGAGAATTTTCATAAGCAAGTCCAGCTCTGTTATACAGTCTTTCATATTTTGTATGATCATTTATGCCGCTGGTAACATAAGATTCTCCAAATCTTTGTACCGGTGTAGTACCAACAGTAGATAAAATAGTCTTCTGATTGTATTCAAAAAATTTAGTTTCGTAATTGAATTGATGTGTTACATATAAATTATTGCTTCCATCTGTTGGATTTATTCTAAACGCATGATCGAAAAACAAACGTCTTCCTTTTAGAAAGGACTTTGCATCTGTAAGATATACTTGTAATCTCTGGCGGTTTTTATAATCTTTATTATCACTCTCAAAATCCGAAGTCGATGTAATACCACCATTTTCTCCATTTGAAATATCCTGATAAGTATAATGCCCTTTTATTTCATATCTCTTATCAGTTGTTGCATAACTTGTTGTAAACCTAAAATTTCCCGCACTCACTAATTGATTTATATAATCTCCCTCTGAACGTAAACCTCTGTAAGCAATAGAAAAATTGAGGTTTTTTGAGGTATTTAATGTAATAAATGAATCTACGTTTTGACCTTTATTTATGGTTGTATTAAAAAACAGCTCTGTTAACGGTGTCGCTACTGAATAATAGTTGATTTGATCTGCCTGTAAATAATTAAAATGTTTACCGCTAAAACCTATTTCCGGATAAGGAGAAAAATTGGTCAGGCTGTATTGCAAAGTATTAAAAGTTTGTCCGATATTAGAAAAAGCCAAAAGTCCGAAATCATCCTTTCGAAGGTGATTTTGCTTATAGGCACTTTTCAGCGTTAACGACGTATCTACATAAGTAGTATCATGTTCCAGCGTAATAATCTGATATTGATCTATTGTCGCTATTTTTGCTTTCTTCTTTTTTACAGTATCGGTTATGCTTGAATATTTTGTATTCATATCTAAACCTTTTTGAGAAGTAGTTTTTTCCTGAGAAAACAATAAAGTTGGTACAACTAATAGATATAGAAAAAAGAATATTCTCATTTGATCGCTTTATATGGAATTATTTTGGCAAAATTTGTCTGGCAAAGGTAAAAGATAAAAACGTATAAAAAAACAAATCATTGTTATTGAGGTATTTTTTCAGACGTATCAATAGAAGCAAAAACCCCCAATCAGAAAAGTGATTGAGGGTTTTCAAAAAAATCAAAATATTTATTTTTTCTAATTCCAGTCTGGATTTTGTCCTAAACCTGGATTAGTGTTTAATTCAATTTGTGGTATAGGCCATAAGAACTTATAATTCTCATAGGGTATAGCAGCAATAGGAGTAGTAACAACAAAACTATTTCCTAATACATATGCAGCAGCAGCAGGTGCGCCATTAGCAAATTTTGCAGGAACTCCCTTATTAGCATCAGCAATAGCTGGTATTGGGTCATTTTGCAATCTATGAATATCTGTCCATCTGCGCCCTTCCTGTAAAAACTCAATTCTTCTTTCTTTAAGAATACCCGCGACCAAGGCAGCGTCTGTAGGGAAATCAGCAGCAACATAAGCTTGAGTAGCCGAAATAGCTAAAGATCTGTTTCTTACAGAGTTTAACAAAGTCAAAGCAGCAGTTGGATTTGACAAACGTGCCTGAGCCTCAGCCATGTTCAATACTACTTCAGCATATCTAATAACTGGTGCAGCATCTGTTCTGTTAGTAACGTCCGTATATTTATTAGAATATTTAATCCCAGAAGCAGGAGTAAAGATAAACTTGCCGTTTTCTCTTCGTTTATCATCAGCTAACCATTTAGAATCTCTCCAAAGAATTGGACTAATACAAACTAAAGCCCTGTCTTTTAATATACTAGCTAACGCAGCATTTGAACCAGGATTAGATATAGCAGAATGTTGGATAGAAAAAATAGATTCTGAGTTACTAGGCGCACTTCCAGTAGTATTCTGAAACGGAGCATAAGGATCAGCAGTAATTGCAAAAGCAGTTTTTAACTTGTCTCCTTCAAGAATTACATTTGCCCAATCTCTCTTTTGAAGATAAAGTCTAGTTTTGAACGCAATTGCAGCCCATTTAGAAGCTCTACCAACAACTCTTGATGAAAAACTAGTTGAGTTACCAGTTGTGATTAAAGTTTCTGCATCATTTAAATCTGCCAAAACTTTTGCATAAACATCAGCAACAGTATTTCGTGGCTTTGCTGATTCTGCTTTAATTTCTTCACTTGTATTAACCCCAACTTCTCTGTAAGGAACACCAGGATGCGTAGCACCAGGAGTAAAAAAATATGGTTTTGCAAAATAAGTAAGTAATTCTAAATGTGTAATCGCTCTTAAAAATTTAGCTTGTCCAATGTAATCATTTCCTACAGCCTGAGTAATTATACCCTTAGCAACAGCATCTGTTGTTCCTTCGATCATAATGTTACATCTGTTGATTAATCTGTAACCATCCACCCAGTAGTAAACATTATTAGCCGTTGTTGGATCGTAAGTACCTCTGTATGTTAACTCGTAAAAAGTTTGCATGTTTACAACATCTTCACCTCTTGTTTCACCTTGTTCTACAAACGCAGCTCCCCAAACATAACCTCTACCACCATTTGGACTGGTTGGTGCAGCATTATATTGACCAATAGCCGCAGCATTATAAACCCCATTCATGTAGGTAGAAATCAACGTAGGTGTTGTAAAAGCATCTGGACTTAGAATATTGTTTACTGGTTTTAAATCCAATATTTTTTCTTCTGTACATGAGCTCATCCCGAGTACGACTACAGAAAGTAAAATTGTTTTTATTATATTTTTCATATGTTTTTTTTATAAACTTACATTTAATCCAACTGATATCACTTTAGCACGTGGGGTACCATTCACATCTACTCCAGATGTTTCCATTTCAGGATTTATACCTTTATACTTTGTTATTAACCAGATATTTTGTGCCTGAACAAATAATCTAAAGTTATCTACTCCTATTTTGTCCATTACTAACTTAGGTAATGTATATCCTAAACTGATGTTATCAAGTGAGATAAAATCACCTTTTTCAACAAAACGCGTAGTGGCATTTCCTGAAAGATTCGTAAATGTATTAGAACTAGCAATTAATCTTGGTGTCCATCCGTCTCCAGGATTATCAACACTTTGCCACCTTCCTAATATCTCAGTACCATTATTGTTGAAATTTTGATTCATTAATTCTCTTCTGGTTGCGTTGAAAACTTTATTTCCTCCACTAAATCTAAACATGAAACCAAAATCAAGATTTTTATACTTCATAGTAGATGTAAAAGAACCATAATATGTAGGCAATGTATTTCCTAAGATAGTTTTATCAGCAGTTCCTAAAGATGCTCCAGTAGCTACGTTAGCAGGATTAGCAGGGTCATAAACAGCATACGTTGTTGTACTAAGATTTCCTTGTACTAAACTACCATCAGCTTTGTAATAAACAGGATTACCATTTGCGCTGTTAACACCCCAATATCTGTACCCATATAAAGAGTTAATCGATTCTCCTTCTTTGATAATAATGTTAGGTGCAATATTTGTATCTGTAGATGAACCACCTACAATTGGTTGCCCACCATATAAAGCAGTAACTTTATTTTTAGTAAAAGTCACGTTAGAAGATACATCCCATTTGAAATTTGCATTATTGATAGCTTTGAAAGTTACAGCAAATTCATATCCCTGATTGTACATTGCACCAACGTTTTGGTTGATTGTATTGTTTGGAATACCAATAGATGGAGGTGTTGGCGCAGCTAAAACTAAATTATCAATATCATTTTTATAATAATCAAATGCTACAGTCAAACGATTGTTGAACAATCCTAAATCTACACCAAAGTCCACTTTACTAGAAGTCTCCCATTGTAATAAAGGATTTCCAAATTGATAATAACCAATACCATTTGAACTTCCGTATGGAGAACCAATTGTAAGATCTTTTGAAGGATAAGATGCTCCGTTTAAAACATCAACGTTACCCACTTCAGAATAAGAACCTCTGAATTTCAAATCAGAAACTACACTATTAATTCCTTCCATAAATCCTTCTTTAGAAACTGTCCAACCTGCAGAAACTCCAGGAAAATTATGGTATCTAACATCTGATTCAAACTGAGAAATTCCGTCACGTCTAATAGATCCCTGAACAAAATATTTCTCTTTGTAGTTGTATGTCACACGACCTAAGTATGATATAATTCCTTTTTCTAAAATACCACCACCGGTATCTTTAGTATTAAAACTATTATTTACTAAGTTCTTATCAAAGAAGTCACTTATAATATCACTTCCCTGACCCCATAATGTTTTATCTTGTGATTTTTGATACTCAGCAACCCCTGTCACACCAAGGTTATGATCTTCAGCAAAAGTATGCTTGTAATTCAAAATATTTTGCCAGTTCCATCTCAACAGATTTCTATTCTCCTGGTACACATATCCATTAAATGAACGTCCGTCTCCATGAATAGGATTCCAGTAATAAAAGCCATCTGTTGAAGCATTATCTGCACTTACTTGTAATTTATAACTTAAGTCAGAAGTAATTTTTGCATTTGCAAATACACTTGCAATAATTCTTGTTGTTGTTGATTTATATTTGTTATGGTCAAGAACATACATAATATTTGTAATAGCGTCGCCTACAGCAGCTAAGTTATCCCACTGACCAACAGCAGCATTACCCGGTGCAAGATTATATCCAGTTGGATCAAGAGCATCATAAATCGGTGTGTTTGGTAATTGTCTGATTGTATTAAAAATATTACCCGACAATCCACTTGCATTACTATTCAAACCATTATACTCAGTTCTGTTCACATTTAAATTAGTCCCAAAACTTAACCATCTGTTGATATCCTGATCAATATTCGCTCTAATCGAATATTTTTTCATACTATTTGATAAATTGATACCATCTAAATCAGTAATTCCTAAAGACAAATAATATTTTGTTTTCTCAGAACCTCCACTAAAATTAAGATTATGTGTAGTTTGAGGAGCATTTCTTAAAACAGCACTTTGCCAATCTGTATTATACGTATTTCCTACAGCCCAAGGAGTTTGTCCTGCATTCGATCTCTTCTCATTAGAGATAGTAATGAAATCCGGAGTTTGTAATAAATCGTATTTTTTAGCTGCACTAGCAACACCAAAAACGCTTGAATAACTCACTTTTAGAGCTCCTCTTTTTCCGCTTTTAGTAGTAATCAAAATAACACCATTAGCAGCTCTCGAACCGTAAATAGCTGTCGCAGCACCATCCTTTAAAATGTCGAAAGATTCAATATCTTCCGGGTTGATGTCAGCCAAACCATTTGTAGCTGAAACACCACCAATATCGCCAGAATAAATAGGAATACCATCTACAACAATTAAAGGCTCTGTACTTCCGGAAATAGATCCAATACCTCTAATTCTAATTTTTGGAGCAGCACCAAGAAGACCTGTATTAGTTAAAACCTGGACTCCTGTTGCTCTACCTGCTAATACTCCCTCGAAACTTGGAGTAACTAAATTAGCAATATCACTTCCGGCAATTTTAGAAATAGAACCCGTAACTTCTTTTCTTTTTTGTACACCGTAACCAACAACAACAACTTCATTCATCAATTGAGCCTCTGACTCTAATTGAACATTTACACTGTTTGATGTTCCAACAGTAGCTTCTCTATTATTCATACCTACGTATGAAAATATTAAAACATCTCCAGTTTTTGCTTTCACGGAATAACTTCCGTCGAAATCTGTCTGGGTACTTACTTTAGTTCCTCTTACAAGAACATTTACTCCTGGAATGACGCCTGTTTTATCAGAGACCTTTCCGGTAACAGTTCTCTCCTGAGCGAAAGAAAACTGCATAGACAACGCTACTAATAGCGTACAAATCCATTGTAATTTTAATTTCATTTTAGTTTATTTTGAATTAGTATGCGGCAAACATCTTAATTATTTCTTAAAATACCAAAACATTTTAACTTATTTTTAATCTAATTTTTTAAACATCCATCAATTTATACCTTAAAAAGCACTAATTTTAATCGTTTTAATAAAATTATTCCTCGCTTTTTTGCATAAATTTCAAACTTACGTAAATCTGATACTTAACTTTTTTTTAACAATTAATCAAGACAAATTAGTAAACCTCATAAAAAACAATACCTACTTTTACGAACATCATCAAAATACATAGCTTATTTACTTTTTTGATAAATCCTAGATTATTATTAAAGAATTAAAAAAAAATATTTTATAATATTTGCATCTCAAAAAGAAAAAATAAAATGCTTGCAAAAAATTTCTCAGGTTTTATTTTAGAAACAGGAACAGATGAAGCCGGTAGAGGTTGTTTGGCAGGTCCTGTAACAGCGGCAGCTGTAATTCTACCTGCTGATTTTGAAAATTTAATTTTAAATGACAGTAAACTATTGTCTGAGAAAATAAGAGTATCTTTAAAACCAATTATCGAACAACATGCTGTTTGTTTTTCTGTGACACATTTACATCCTGACGAAATAGATGAGATCAATATATTAAATGCATCAATGAAGGGAATGCAGGAATGTATCCTGAAATTAAATCAGATTCCTGAATTTATTATTGTGGATGGTAATCGTTTACTGAATGCAAAACTGGGTTTAAAAAATACTTTTGGTAAACAATTTTCGAAAAAAGAAATCGAATTATTAAAATCCATACCCAATGAAAGTATTATAAAAGGAGACTCTAAATATATAAGTATAGCTGCGGCTTCTGTGTTAGCAAAAACATATCGCGATGAGTACATGGATCAAATTCACGAAGAATTTCCAATGTACAACTGGAAACAAAACAAGGGATATCCAACAAAAGAACATCGTGAAGCTATTAGAAAATATGGCCCAACAAAATACCACCGAATGAGTTTCAGGCTTTTGCCGGAACAACTCGAATTAATTTTTGAATGATTAAAAGACCTATATAATTACAAGTTTTTAATCATTCAAAAAAATAACTTTCCTTATTTTTTGCTTTTTAAAAACTCTGCAAATTGCTTTGTATCAAAATAAAATGGTCTAATGGCAATAATTTTCCCGTTTTTTAAATCGAGATGTTCTGAAATTGGCATTGAAAGTGTTTTACCTGATTTTTTTGCTTTCGCCTTTATTGTAAAATAAATAATAACTTCATTTTTAGTCGCGTCACTAAAATAAACAGGCTCTTTTTCTATTTGTAAATCAAAAAATTCAGTTGATTTTGTATACATCTTAATCCATTCGTTAAAACCAACATACGTTCCTCCGTAAGGCAATCCTTCGGCTTGGCTATATATTGCTCCTTCTTCGATTAAAGGTGCCATTGTGGTAAAATCTCTGGTTTTAAAAAAGCTTTCATAATATTGTGCTACAACTTTAAAATTATCGGTTTCAATATTTTTCAAAACTTCTGATTCTGGCAAAGTAGCTTCTGAATCCCAAAAACCAATAATTTTACTTACCTGTCCTTTTCCATTGAGTCTGGCAAAATCACGTCCTGCCATTATAAGTTTATTTTTTGAATCTAAAATTTTCCAGTCCCAACTTACATAATTGTCTTTTACTACTTTTGAGCCCGAAGTTAATATAGCATCCGGGAACTTTTTATAAAACTCATTGATAACATTATTAAGGGCAACTGTTCCCTTTATAGACGCAGAAGGATCTTCGAAAGTACTTTCCTCTAGCCAGATTGTTTTTATTATTTTTAATCTTGTCTCGCTATTGCGTTCTGACCAGACTTTTTCATAAACTGAAATTGGATATAATTTATCTTTTTTTTGAGCAAAAAGACCATTAAGCATAAAAAGGAAGCAAATAAAGTAGATTTTTCTCATATGTTATTTAATTAGATTTGGTTTAAAACTTTTATTAGAAGGGTCAAACCAAATTTAGCATAAAAAACCATACAATTACTACCCTTTTGTACAATTTACTATTCTAAAAAAGAAAACTATTAAGGAAAACTTATTGACCTATTTATCTTATTTCCCCACTTTAAAATATCATCTAAAAAAAGCATTCGGCCTTATCGAAATAAAAATGATATTGGTTTTTTAATCCTGAGTAGCAAAAACAAACGTAAATACTAAAGGAGCTACAATTATTATAAAATTGCAGCTCCTTCAGCATTTTTCCTATTATTTATATTTAATAAGCCAATTTAAACGAATTCAGCTTCAAACAGTTCAGCTAAATGTTTTACAATTTTCGCTTTTACTTCGGCTTCATCGACTTTTTCCACGCCTAGTTCTACTTGTAATGAAGTAACACCTTTACCGCGAATTCCACACGGAATTATATTATCGAAGTAACCCAAATCAACATTTACATTTAAGGCAAATCCGTGCATGGTAACCCAGCGTGAAGCACGTACTCCCAAAGCACAAATTTTACGTGCAAACGGTGTTCCGGCATCTAGCCAAACTCCAGTTTCGCCTTCGCTCCTGCCACATTTTAAACCATATTCTTCTAAAGTAAGAATAATAGCTTCTTCGAGAAAACGTAAATATTTATGAATATCAGTGAAGAAATTTTCCAGATCCAAAATAGGATAACCTACAATTTGTCCCGGTCCGTGATACGTTATATCACCCCCACGATTGATTTTATAAAAAGTTGCGCCTTTGGCTTCGAGTTGTTTTTCGTTTAATAATAAATTTTCCAGATCTCCGCTTTTACCTAAGGTATAAACATGAGGATGCGATACAAAAAGTAAATAATTTGGAGTTGGCAAATCGAGCTCTTCTCTCCTGTTTTTGATTTTTAAGTCGACTATATCTTTAAAAATTTCTTCCTGATATTCCCAGGTCGATTTATAATCTTTGCTTCCTAAATCCTGAAGTTGAATTTTTTTATTCATTTTAATTATTTCTCAAACTCAACATCAAAGTTAAGTTTCTCAGGATTCTCCATATAATCCGTGAAAGGGTATTGAATTGTAATTGATTTTCTATCCTCGCTAAACAAAGCACCTGGGTTTGATACTTTTTTGATTCGTTTAGGAAAATGATATTTTATGATATAAGTCGACGAAGCAAAAATCATTTTAGACATATCTGCAGCAGAATCTTTTGCTTTTGCAGCTAGTTTTTGTTTATCTATTATTGCTTTACGCGTAAACTTCTTCCCATCATAACTGTAACTTAACTTACTATTATTATCTCCTAAACCTTTTGCAAAAGGTGTTGAAGAATTTGCCCCGCCTTCTAATTTTTGAAGTGCGCTTAAAGATTGCAATGCATCTTGTAATTCATTTACGTTTTTAAAATCAGTCGAAAGTGTCATTAAGAACTCTTTTTTCTCTGCGTTCATTTTGGTATTTACTACAAAATTTTCCAGCTTTTTAAGTTCTTTTTGCGCTTCAGGGGATAATTTTGCAATACTATCCTTTTTCTGTTCAAATAATTGTTTGAAGGTAAAAGTAGAATCTATATTTTTCTTGGCATCAGCTCCCATTTGATCACCAAGCTGATCTCCTGCCATTGCCATTAAAGACGAACCATCCATGTCGACAGAAAACTTCCCGGTTCCGTTATCGTTTACATAAATATTTTCGGTTAATGTGCAGCTTGTTAACGTTGCTAATACAAAACAAAAACTAAGTAACTTGTATAATTTCATAATGGCGAATTTTTCATCAAAGATACGAAGACTATTTTTATTTTTTTATCGTGGATTTGTATAATTGTTGATGCGAAAATTGCTCACGGATTTGACGGATTGAAATGGGTTGAACGCAGGTTATTTCCGTTTAATCTTTGTCAAAGTTTTGACTTTGACAAAGATCGTGTCTTCAAAATAAAAAAAACAGCGTTAACCTGTTTAAATTCGTTAAATCCTTGCCCTATGATAATTCACTCTAAAACGACTTCTAAGCTTGTCATTTCAGGATTTTGCATACAATCTGAAAGCTTAAATTCTATTGTCATTGTTTTTTTATCTGAACTGATAATTGCTTTTTCATTTGAAACTGATTTTATTTTATGAGGAAAATGATATTGCAAAATATAGCTTTGCGTCAATTTTAAAGAAGCATATTTAGGATCCACATTCCTAAATTGATCTTTTTCTTTTTGTAGCTGCTCTGGATTTGTGACCGAAACCAAACGTTTAAAAACTTTTCCATCAAAAGAGTATTCTATTTTGTAATAGTGATTTTCAGCAGTTAAAGCGTAGTTGTGCCTGAGGTCATTTGCATAATCTTCTGTTTTATACAAATCGGCAATTTCTGAAACTTTACTAAAATTTGAGTAAATGTATTTCGGAATTCTTTTTCGAAGGAACTTTTTTTAAGATGTGCTTTTACATTCGCATACCTTTTAAATAATTGTTGTTCGACAGTTGTATATTTTAAAAATGTCTCGTTGTATTTTGTGATATATTCCTGAAAAACAAATGTTGTATCCTGAAAAGCTTCTTCTCGAGAATAGTTTTCTCCAACCACTTGCATATAACTATTTTCATCGCGAAGTTGTTCAACTTCAATATTACCGCTTCCGTCTGGTTTTATTGTGATGGTTTCTGTGATCTGACAACTTGTAAGAAGGAGTAGAATTATTAAGGCTGATATGTATTTCATTTTTTTTAAGGCTCTGAGGTTTTGAGAAGCTAAGATACTGCGGTTTTCGGTTTATTTCTTACATTTTTTTACACAATATTGTGTTTGTGTATTTTACTCATTAAGTATTGTTTTTTATTTCGACGAAGGAGAAATCACATCCAGTATTCTACAAAGATGGGCGAATTTCTTTGCGGAGTTCCTGGTGTGATTTCTCCTTCTTCGAAAGGACAGAAAAACCGAAAGGACAGAAACACTCCAACCAAAACATCTTTTAAAAACTAAAATTTCTAATCCAGCCCCGATAGAAGCGGTATCCTTTTTTGCTTTTTCTGCAAAAAAGATACAACCGAATAGCGGGACAAAAGAATCTTGAAACGCAATAAATTACTGCTACAAAAAATCTAAAACCTGCATTCTAAAATCTACATTCTTTTCTTTATCTTTGCACACTTAAAAAAGAGCACAAAATGGCATTATCAGAACAAGAAATCATCAGAAGAGAAAAACTTCAAAACTTACGCAACTTAGGAATCAATCCTTATCCTGCTAATCTTTTTCCAGTAAATCATACTTCAAAGCAAATAAAGGAGTCGTTTGAAGAAGGTAAGAAGGTGATCGTTGCCGGTCGTTTGATGAGCGTGAGAGATCAGGGAAAAGCTTGTTTTGCTGAATTGCAGGATAGCGAAGGACGCATACAATTGTACGTGAACCGCGATGTTTTGTGTGAAGGTGATGATAAAACTTTATACAACACTGTATTTAAAAAACTAACTGATTTAGGTGACTTTATTGGAATTGAAGGTGAATTGTTTACCACTAAAGTTGGTGCGCAATGTATTCGTGTTGACGGATTTACTTTCCTGAGTAAAACTTTACGTCCGTTGCCTTTACCAAAAGTAGATGAAGAAGGAAACGTTCACGATGCTTTTAATGATCCTGAATTACGTTACAGAATGCGTTATGTAGATTTAACTGTGAATCCGCAAGTTAAAGAGAATTTTATCAAACGTACAAAGTTGTATACTGCAATGCGTGGTTATTTTAACGATGCAGGATATCTTGAAGTTGAAACTCCGGTTTTACAATCGATTCCTGGTGGAGCTGCAGCACGTCCGTTTATCACGCACCATAATTCACTTGATATTCCGCTTTATATGCGTATTGCAAACGAATTGTATTTGAAAAGATTAATTGTTGGTGGTTTTGAAGGTGTTTATGAATTCTCGAAAAACTTTAGAAATGAAGGTATGGACAGAACGCATAATCCTGAATTTACCGCAATGGAAATATACGTAGCCTACAAAGACTACAACTGGATGATGGAATTTGCTGAAGGTCTTCTTGAGCATTGTGCAATTGCAGTAAACGGAACGAGCGAAGTTACTTTTGGTGAACACGAAATTAACTTTAAAGCGCCTTATGCCCGTGTAACGATGACGGATTCTATCAAACATTTTACAGGTTTTGATATTTCTGGTAAAACAGAGGAGGAATTGTTTGACGCTGCCAGAGGAATGGGAATTGACGTTAATAAAACAATGGGGAAAGGAAAACTGATTGATGAAATTTTTGGAGCAAAATGCGAAGGAAATTATATTCAGCCTACTTTCATTACTGATTACCCTAAAGAAATGTCGCCTTTGTGTAAAGAGCACCGCGATAATCCTGAACTTACAGAACGTTTTGAATTGATGGTTTGTGGTAAAGAAATTGCAAATGCTTATTCTGAATTAAACGACCCAATTGATCAACGTGAGCGTTTTGAAGATCAAATGCGTTTGGCTGAAAAAGGTGATGATGAAGCAAACGGAATTATCGATGAAGATTTCTTAAGAGCACTTGAATACGGTATGCCTCCAACATCCGGAATGGGAATTGGTATGGATCGTTTGATTATGTACTTAACAAACAATGCATCGATTCAGGAAGTTTTATTGTTCCCGCAAATGCGTCCGGAGAAAAAACAATTAATTGAATTGTCTGATGAAGAGAAAGCAATTATTGATTTATTAAAAGGAAACGAAAATAAAATGGATTTAGCACAACTAAAAGTTACTGCCAATTTAAGCGGTAAAAAATGGGATGCTGCCATGAAAAACTTATCTAGACACGGTTTAACAAAAGTGGCTGTTGAAGGTGAGTTTAAATTTGTAGAACTTGTAGAGTAAATTTTAAAATTCCAATTTTTAAAAATTCCAAATTCCAAAATTGTTATAATATTCAAACCCGACAAATTTTTAAAAATTTGTCGGGTTTTTTATTTATTTAACTTAAAATCCTTTAATCATGAATACTTTAAAATTTACCAATTCGAACAATATGAATTTGATATTCTGAAACAAAGCGAAGAGGATATAAAATATGACAGAGTTATTTCTTAAGAAGATTTAGATAGAGAAGACTTAGAATGGCTTTCTAAACTGGAGTTCTAAACCCGACAGGTTTTAAAAACCTGTCGGGTTTGCCAAAGACTGTTCTTTTCGGATGGCTTCTTTCTATTTTAAAACGAATACTTCTCTAATTTCTTTCCTTGAATATCCAACACCTTCGTATTTTCTTTAGGAACATCACCTTTCCAAATTTCCTGAACAGATGGATTGGAAGGATATTTACCATTCTTTATTTTTAGAAGATGAAATTTTCCTCCAGTTTCAAAAATAAGATCATAAAATTTATCCGATGTTGAAGTTGTTACTAATATTGGGAAATCTGTCACAGTAAACTTGTTGATTACACTTCCGTCATTGTTTAGGATATATCCTGAACAACCTCCGCTTCCGCAAAAATAAGGGTTGGAGAAACCTACGAAATATTCATCCTTTTTATCATTATTTAAATCGAAAGCACTGTAATAAAAGAATCTGTCGTCTTTTGTCATTGCAGGCAAATCTTTCTTTAATAGAATATTCAATTGTGTACGAATCAGTTCAACCGCTTTATCATCTTTTACGGGAGCATCGCTAACATCTGCAGTTCCTGCAACTGTTTTTGACAATGTATCTTCAGCAACTGTTTTAATGATACTTTTTGAGTCGGTTTTGTCCTTGTTTTGGCATGAAATCATTCCCAGAATCATAAATGCCATTAAAATTTTATTTTTCATAATTATTATTTTTTATAAGTTTAAAACACAGAGAATATTCAATGAGAGAAACTAATTCATTTTTAAACCAACAAAGCTGCTTTGTTTTCAATATCATTATTAGTCAGCAAAGATTTAATATTATTAAACGTAACCAAAGCAATCTGCGTTAAAGCTTCGTTGGTAAAAAACGCCTGATGTGCTGTAACCAAAACATTGGGAAAACTCATTAAACGCTGAATATTATCATCCTGGATAATATCTTCTGAAAGATCTCTGAAGAATAGTTTTTCTTCTTGTTCATAAACATCGATTCCCAAATAACCAATTCTACCTTCTTTTAAACCTTCGATTACAGACGCTGTCTCAATTAATCCGCCTCTACTCGTATTGATAATCATCACGTTATCCTTCATCGAAGCAATCGAGTTTTTATTTACTATATGTTTCGTCTGATCGTTTAAAGGACAATGAAGTGAAATAATATCACTCGATTTAAAAATCTCTTCTAATGATACAAATTCAACTCCGTCTTTTTCCATTTCAGGATTCGTTACAATATCATAAGCCAAAACTTTACATCCAAAACCCAATGCAATTTTCGCAAAAGCTTTCCCTATATTTCCCGTTCCGATGATTCCGATTGTTTTGCCGAATAAATCAAAACCTAATAATCCGTTTAGAGAGAAGTTTTGTTCACGAACTCTGTTATATGCTTTATGCGTTTTTCTGTTTAAAGTCAAAATCATGGCTATCGCATGTTCTGCAACTGCCTCTGGTGAATATGCCGGAACTCGGCAGACTTTTAAATTGTACTTTTTAGCCGCTTCTAAATCTACATTATTAAAACCGGCACAGCGTAAAGCAATAATTTTCACGCCTTTTTCTACCAATTGTTTTATAACTGCTTCGTTGACAATATCGTTTACAAAAACACAAACAATTGAAGCATTTTCGATTAAAATTACAGTTTGCGGATTCAGTTGCGTTTCGAAAAAATCCAATTGAAAACCAAACTCCTTATTATGCTTATTAAAAAAAGCCTTGTCATAAGGTTGTGTTGAAAAAAAAGCGATTTTATTGTTATTTACTGCGGTATTTAAACTCATAATAGTTTCTTTTGGATTGTTAATTTCCGGTTTTACTAAATTACGCAATTAATCTTAAAGTAAATTTCTGATCATAAAAAAAGAGCTCAAAATTGAACTCTTTTAAACTTCTCTAATTATTTGTCTTAGGTTTCTGCTATACCTCCTGCAGCAACTATTTTATTATTTCTTATTTTAAATTCAAGACCATGCTCAATATCTAAATCGTATCGAATTAAAATTTGAATCGTATTTCTTTTCAAGATTCTTATATATATTACATTTTTTATGTATTCAAAATGTTTCTCTTTTGCATCAATATTAAGAGGTTCTTTTCCAGACTGTTGACTCTCCTCCATTATATTTTAAATAATGAATTTTAAAATCATTCGTGAATTTTACTTGCAATCTTTTTTCAACATTTAACAAATCAAGTTCTGTAATTGACTTTTCACAGTTAGAAAATTTCACTTCTTCCATATTGAATTCTATTTAATTTATTTATCCCAAAAACTAAAATATCATTCTCTAAACTTCAAATGATCAGTACTAAAAAGCAACCCAATTCCGCTATAAGGATCTCTTTTTAAATCATAAAAATTACTTGCTCCTTCTAAATCTTTATACAAATCTGAAATTATCGAAGATTTCTGAAACCCATCAATGGTATGATTTATAATAGTATCTGCCAAACAAGTTAATTCTTTTGTTGCATTTGTAACCCCTATATTATTTCCTGTTTCCCAATCCCAAATAATCCAACTCCAATTGTGTTTTTTATGAATACAATCCATCCATAAATACGACAGATTCTTAATTTTAATTTTTCCTAATTCTTTCGTTTTCCAATATTCAATACTTTCGATTATAGCTTTAATTGCGTCATTTGTCTCGCCATAAACAAAATCAGAATTTGAGATTTGAATAATTTTTATAGCATCTGCTATTTTTGAGTTTATTGTTTTTAATTCCTTTTCATTCGGGTTTCTTAAAAAAGCAAATTCAATATCTATTCGGTCAAAAACAATTCCTGGCGATTTTATCTGCATTTCTGCAGGAATACATTTAATACTGGAATTTTCATCGAGAAACTCTTCCCTTGGATCAAACGAAAAATTTCCATCGACATAAAAACCGGAAATATATCTTTCTTCAATATCTTTTATTAATGGATAACTCTCAAAATTTATATCTTGCTTTATCTCGTCTTCGTTTTTGAATTTGCAAAAATAATCAGGCTGTAACATCCAATACAAGCAAAGTGCAGTTCCTTTATCCAGATAAATTTGCTTTATGATCCATTTAAAAGGTTCGATTCCGTCATCATAATTCCAATGCTGCACAAATTGATGTAATTCCGATGCAGTTAATTTTTGATACGACATTTCGTTATTTACTGCTTTAAGAACTCTGTTTTTATTTTTCTTATTGAATAATTCCATTTTTTTATTTGCTAAGGATATCTCTTTTAAAATTTTAAATTCTTTACAAATTTAAAAATGTGATTTAGAACAACACTACTAAATAAAATTAGATCTTGTTTTTCAATAACTATATATTGCACCAATCCTTTCCCGAACCTTTCCAAATTTAGGAACATCATTATATATTGTCTGCATAAGATTTTGATCTCCAGGCAATCCAAGAGCAACTAAAGCTTTTTGTTTAGGCAACGCCTGAAAAAATCCCACTCGATTAGCACCAAACGAAATAAGTAATGAAATAATTAAAATTACAGGAATCAGATATAAAATTAAATGCACAAATTCTTTAAAATCACTTGTCAAAAAAAATAGCGTAATACCTAAAGACAGTGAAGAAAACAGAAAGAAACCAAGAAAAATATATTTCATTGATTTAAACTCAAAATCAAGACTTAAACCGTTCCCATAAATTGGGTCGAATGCAATAATTCTTTTTATCGGACTATGTACTGCTATTATTTTATCCTCTTTTATAAGTAACTCAACTTCGTCTTGATCTTTAAAGAAAATCCCCCCTAGCCAACCTTTAAAAGGTCTCCCTTAATTTCCATCTCATCCCAATATAATTTACCTCTTGCAGCAGGATAATAACAATTCATAGCCATACCAGTTAAGGCGCCTGTACTATTTCCTGAAAGTGCTGATAAAACTGGAGCATATAATCTGGCATTACGCTCAAACTCTCCGGATTTAGTTTGACGTTCTTCTAAGGAATATTGAAGATTAGAAATTTTTCCGGTTATAGAACTGAGACCTGATTTCATTATCCTTTTTTCGACCGGTACTCTATTTATTATAGTTTCTGTTATTGTCATGCTGAATATATTTTAATAAAAAAATATTTTTTTGCAAGATTAAAGTATTCATTCTCTTTAATGTATTTACATAAGACAAAGTAATAATAGAATAAGACAAAATCACACACATGAAGGTCAAAATACAATATTGACTAATAATTTTTCGTTTTGTTAAATTATATACAATTCTGATTATCAGATTAAACCTAATGTTTTTAACTCAGTCTAATTGATCTAACAATTAAAAAACTTACATCATGAAAAAACTATTTATTGCAGCTTTGTTATTCGTTGGAGTAGCAAGTTTTGCGCAAGACAATGGCCAAAAACCTTCTCGTGAACAAAAAGAAAGACTAACTCCGGAACAACGAAATGAGAAACATTTACAAAAACTAACTACAGACTTAAATTTAGATGCTAATCAACAAGCACAAATCAAACAACTTTTAGCAGAAAGAAGTGCCAAAGCAGATAAATTACGAGAGGAAAGAAAAGATCGAAAAGACAGTAATGTAAAACCAACTGCAGCAGAAAAAGAAGCATTCAAAAAAGAAGTAATGGCTGAAAAAGATGCTAATGATGCTAAAATGAAAATGATCTTAAATGCAGACCAATACAAAAAATGGACGTCTATGCAGGAAGAAAACAAAGAGAAGGCCAGAGAAAAAATGAAAGAATATCGAAACGATAAAAACTAATTATAATTTACCAAAGAGAGGCCTTAACAGCCTCTTTTTTATTTTAAACATTCATTATGGTTTCGTTAATAGTTTTTGTTAATTAAAAGATAAATCTGACAAGATGATTAAACTTAGCAAAGTTATTGAAGTCTAATTGGTATAAACCTTTAAAAAAACGAATTATGAAAAAATTATTTATCGCAGCTTTATTGTTCGTTGGAATAGTAAGTTTTGCACAAGACGTCAAACAAAAACCGACAGGTGATCAAAAAGAGAATTTAACTCCTGAACAGCGTAATGAGAAACATTTACAAAAATTAACTTCGGAACTGAGTTTAGATAAAAAACAACAAGATCAGGTAAAACAATTATTAGCAGAAAGAAGCGCTAAAGCAGAAAAGTTTAAAGACGCCCGAAAAGACAGTAAAACAAAACCTACTGACGCAGAAAAAGAAGCTTTTAAAAAACAGATAGAAACTGAAAGAGCAGCAAACGATGCTAAAATGAAAGCAATTTTGAATGCGGATCAATACACAAAATGGACGGCTCTTAAAAAAGATCACGAGCGTAAAGGGAAACATCATAGAGATTCAAAATCCCCTCAAGAACGCGATCAGGCACTTCTACAAAAATTAACAACCGATTTAAGCTTAAATGCTGATCAGCAAAAACAAGTTGGTCAACTTTTATCTGACAGAAGTACTAAGTGGTCAATGCTTGAAAAAAGCCGAAAAGATTCCGGTACAAAACCAACTGCAGCGGATAAAGACGCCATGAAAAAACAAATGGCAGAAGATCAAAAAGCCTTTGATACAAAAATGAAATCTGTTTTGAATGCTGATCAATATAAAAAATGGACAGCGATTCAAAAAGAGCATAAAGACAAAATGAAAGATCACCGAAAAGATAAAATGTAATTGGGATCAAAAAGAAGAGGCTTTAAAAGCCTCTTCTTTGTTTTAATAAATTTCTATTTCGGATTCAGAATTAAATCAATTCTTTTAATACAATCTTCATAATGGTATTTTGTTTCCGTATTAACCGGTCTTGCCTTTGCTGCCAAAAGAGTACTTCGTAATGTTGTTAATACTCCACGAACCAAAGCCCTAACATCAGATTGACCTACATTATAATATATTACTGATCTGTCTGCAGGTTTAATTTCTTCCGTCATCAAAGCCCCCATTCTGTCAATATAACCACGTTGCAAATTTCTGCGATATATGGTTACATTCTCTGGCGTAGCCGCTTCTTTCCAGATTCCTTTTCGCGTATCTTTTAATAAATCCAGTGCTTTATAAGTATCCGCGCCAAGAATTTCATTATCGATCAATCGCCCAATACGTCCAATACTTAATAAACTATTTAAATGTCTTACCTGCAAATTTCTAAACCTTTCAGCATAACCTGCAAAATCTGTATTTTTTAAAGTATTGACATTTACAATCCAGGTTGGTGAAGCAAAAGCATTGGCCTGAAGCCAATTCATTGCCTCTATCTGTTTTGATTTAGACACAACTTCATAAACATTTCCCGGTTGATTTGGCTTTTTAGTATTTTCATAAACACCGCCAACATTGGTTACAACATGACCAACATATCTACTCCAAACGTCCAGCATTTCTTTATACAACTCGTCAAGATCATCATAATTATTAGTTGCTGTGCTCGTCCATTCACTTAAATGACCTGCAACAAATTCTAAATTTTTAAGTCCGTACGAACTTGCTTTCATTGAATTATTTCCAATATCTTCTGTTTGAGAAGTAGGATCAAAAGCACTGCTTTGTTTTCCGAATTTATACAACGGATTTCCAGCTTTTTCCAGAATCCATTTGTCCAGAGTTTTTATTTCATCCTGAGGAGATTTCGCATTTGGAATCACTCTGTATCCCCAATTTACTGCATATTGATCATAAGCCCCCATTTTACGAATAAAACGAATATTTTTATCTCCTGGCTGTGCTATATAATTAAAACGGGCATAATCCATTATACTTGCCGAAATTCCGTTTTGTTGCGTAAAATCACCATTTCTGTAACTCTCAACATCATAAGCACAACTTGCGCCCATGTTATGAGGAAATCCTAAAGCGTGTCCTACTTCATGAGCAATCACCATTCGCATCATTTCTCCCATTTCTTCATCACTGGTTTGCAATGTTCTTGCAGACGGATTAGCCGCTCCGGTTTCTAATAAATATCGGTTTCTATAAGAACGCAAATGATTATGGTACCAGATAACATCACTTTCTATAATTTCTCCTGTTCTGGGATCAGAAACACTTGGGCCAACCGCATTACGGGTTGTACTTGCTACATAACGAATTACAGAATAACGGATGTCCTCAGGGCTAAAATCGGGATCTTCCTCTTTTGTTGGAGCGTCTTTAGCAATAATGGCATTTTTAAAACCTGCACCTTCAAAAGGTTTTTGCCACTCTTCAATTCCCTGCTTAATGTATTTTCTCAATTTTTCAGGCGTTGCAGGATCTAAATAATAAACAATTGGTTTAATAGGCTCAACCAATTCTCCCCTATTATACGCCTCAGGATCTTTAGGTTCTAATCTCCAGCGTCTGATATAAGTTTTAAGATCAGATTTTAATTCCGTACTTCCGTAATCATATTGACTTACTGTAAACCATCCTACTCTGGGATCTGCTAATCTGGGTTTCATTGGCACTTCCGGCAATAAGATCATCGATTGATTCATCTGGATACTTATCGACTCTGTATCTGCTAACATTGATGGTTTCGAAGCATTATAAGTCATATCCTGAATTACTTCAATATTCATTGGAAAACTTTTGATTGTATTAATAAAACTTCTTGAATCATCAAGACCTTTTACTTTGTAAGTTTCCCTCATTTCTGCAGATATTCCGCTGATGGCTTTGACATCTGTACTGTAAAATTTAGTCACATCAATAACTGTATTTGCTGAATCTTTGCTAAAAGCTACGATATCAAAAGCAAATAATGTAGGTTCATAATTATTTGATTTTACAGAGATACTAATGGGTAAAGTATCGTTTGCAACTGCATTGTATGATTTTGACTTGATCAGAATCTTATCCTGAAATCGTTGCCATACAATTAATTGCTCGTTGGTCTCGGATCCTGCATTTACATATCCTCCACCCAAATTAGACGGCAATTTAGAAAGTCTGCTTACCAAAAGCATGTCTTTATCTAAATATTTATTGGGTATCTCGAAGTAATATTTTTTATCGACTTTATGAACCGTAAAAAGTCCTTCGTCAGAAATAGCATTTTTAGTAATTACTTTACTATATTCCTTAATTGTAGATTCTGATTTTTTCTCAGGTGGCGTAACTGCCGTTTCCTCTTCTTTGGATTTCTTTTTGTTTGATTGTGCAAATTGTTGAGTAGAAAACAGCATAAAAAATGCCATTGTAATAAAAATGAAAAGTTTCTTCATTTATTATAAGTTTAGTGATTATTTGATAAACAAAAATAATTTTTATTCTAATTTTAGAATAAAAAAACAACGTATTAACTTTTCATTAACTATCTCCTGAATAAAAAAAAGGTTCAGCTTTACTAAAAAAGCTGAACCTTAAATTGAAAAAAAAATATATTATGTTTTAGAATGTCTTTGAAACCTTATCAATTGCATTAATCGTAAAATCCAAGTCTTCGTAACTTAATGCATCTGTAATAAACCAGGTTTCGTAAGCAGATGGCGCAATGTAAATACCTTCGTTTAATAAACCGTGAAAGAATTTCTTAAAAGTTTCATTATCTCCTTTTGCAGCCGTTTGAAAATCAACAACCGGATTGGCATCAAAATGCACAGAAATCATAGAACCTACTCTATTGATGGTAAAAGCAACATTATTTGCTTTTAAAACTTTATCAATTCCTGCTTCCAGATAAGCTGTTTTTTCTTCTAAACGGGTAAAAATAGCGCGGTCATTATCTAATGCCTGCAACATTGCTAATCCGGCCGCCATTGCTAATGGATTTCCTGATAATGTTCCTGCCTGATAAACCGGACCAAGCGGTGCCAGATAATTCATGATTTCTTCGCGTGCAGCAAAAGCTCCAACCGGTAAACCACCACCAATTACTTTTCCAAAAGTTACAATGTCAGCATTGATATTATACAATTCCTGAACGCCACCGCGAGCCAGACGGAAACCGGTCATTACCTCATCAAAGATTAATAAAATTCCGTTTGCAGTACACAATTCTCTCAAACCTTCTAAGAAGCCTTTTTGTGGTGGGATACAACCCATATTTCCTGCAACTGCCTCGATAATAATCGCTGCAATTTCGTTTTTGTTTGCTTCGATTAAAGTTTTTACATTCTCTAAATCATTGTATTTCGCCAACAAAGTATCTTTTGCAGTTCCTTCTGTAACTCCCGGGCTGTTTGGAGAACCAAAAGTTACGGCTCCACTTCCTGCCTGAATCAAAAATGAATCAGAATGTCCATGATAACAACCTGCAAATTTTATTATTTTATCTCTTTTTGTAAATCCACGCGCCAGACGAATTGCGCTCATACAAGCTTCTGTACCTGAATTTACAAATCTTATTTTATCAATATTCGGAACCATAGAAACTGCTAAAGCAGCAATTTGAGTTTCCAGTTCTGTTGGCATCCCAAATGAAGTGCCTAATTTTGCTTTTTCGATAACAGCATCAACAACTGGCTGGTAAGCGTGCCCCAAAACCATTGGTCCCCATGAATTAATGTAATCTATTAATTTATTTCCGTCTTCATCATACAAATAAGCACCTTTGGCACTTTTTACAAAAATAGGAGTTCCCCCAACCGCTTTAAAGGCTCTAACTGGCGAATTTACTCCTCCCGGAATTACTTTTTCTGCTTCAGCAAAAAGCTGACTACTTCTTTTATATATCATTTTTGATTCTAGATTTTAGAGTTCTGATTCTAGATTTAAGCTATCTGCTTAAACCCTGATCTCTTATAAACTCATTAAAATATTTTTGTTCTGTTTGTTTTTCTACTGAAAGTTCTTCCAATTTTATATCTGACATTCCTTGAGGAGAATAAAATTTCCATTTCCAAGTTGGGCGATGTTTTACAAAAAGATGACTTTCCGCAAACTCATCATTATCGTAAACTCCGAAAAAGAATCTAATGATTAAAACTGCTGCAAAAGTAACAATTAGTATTAAAACTTTCTTTTTCATAATAACTGAAAACTGCCACTGAGACTAAAAAATTACTTCACTTTCAACCTCTGCCCTATTGAAATTGCATTATCTGAAAGATTGTTTTTCCGTTTTAAATCGTCAACAAGTACGTTGAATTTTTTTGAAATCGAATATAAGGTATCTCCTTTTTGAACTTCGTACGAATTTGGATCGTTTGAATTTGCATTCGAATTTGAAGAACTTCGAACGGGAGCTGAGGAACTTTTAGTCACAGTTGTTTTCTCAAAAGGTTTGTAATTTCTACCCGTAACCTGACAATCGTATTGATGAAGATTGTATCTTTCGATATAACTTATTAATTTATCCGGATAATTAGGATCTGTAGCATAACCTGCCGCTCTCAGCCCTTTTGCCCAAGCTTTGTAATCGTCTTTTTCGTAAGTAAATAAAGTCGCATATCTATTTTTTCCGACTAAAAACAAAGCGTGATCTCTATACGATTCCGCAGCTTCCGGATATTTCCTGAAACATTCCTGGGCTGAATCATCATCATGACGAACACTTTCTCCTAACCAGTCTTTATGGCATTTAATTCCGAAATGATTGTTTGCTTCAACAGCTAAATCACCTCTTCCTGCACCAGATTCCAAAATTCCCTGAGCCAGAATAATACTGGCAGGAATACCATATTTTTGCATATTACCCATTGCAATATCTTTATACAACAGGACGTAACTCGTAATTAAATCATTGGTTACAACTGTATTTGATGTAGATTGTATTACTTCTGTAGTATTGTTTGTAGAAGGATAATTTTTGCCAATTGGTTTAGCATACGCTGGCTTTCTGGTTGCTGCCACTCTGGGCTTCTGCATTGCTGCTTTTTTAGTCGTTGCAATAGTAGGTTTACTAGAGGAACAACTTACTAAAGTTGCCAGAATCAGGAATGTTATAATTTTTTTAACCATTGTTTTTGAGTATTGGTAATTTTTTCTGTCTCAATTTTATATTCATCCCTTCAATTCCCTGCAATCCGCCGGTATGAATGAGTACTATTTTTGAATTTTCAGGAAAATAGTTTTTATAGATTAAATCTATAACGCCAAAAACCATTTTTCCTGTATAAATTGGATCCAGGGGTACTTTATTATCTTCAAAAAAAGTATTGATAAATTCAATTAATTCTAAATTTATCTTCCCATAACCTCCAAAATGATAGTCAGAAATCAAATTCCAGTTATCTTGTTTTGCAAAAATACGAATTTCATCGGTTAAAAAGTCACCTTTTAACGCCGGAAACCCTAAAATTTTCTGATGTGGCAAGGCACTATTGATTAATCCGGAGATTGTTCCACCCGTTCCAACTGCGCAGCATACATAATCGAAAACAGCATCTTCGTCAGTCAAAATCTCTTCACAGCCTTTTACGGCCAATTCATTTGTTCCGCCCTCAGGTACTAAATAAAAATCTCCAAACTTATCTTTTAATTTTTCAATAAAGGAAATTTCACTTTTATGCCTGTAATCTTCCCGGCTTACGAACTCAAATTGCATTCCGTTTTCCTGAGCAAATTTCAATGTTGGGTTTTCTTCAATTTTATCAAAAAGTTCATCCCCGCGAATAACACCAATCGTTTTAAAACCCTGCTCCTTTCCCGCATAGGCAACAGCAGCGATATGGTTCGAAAAAGCTCCGCCAAAAGTCAATATTGTTCCTTGGTTTTCAGCTTTTGCCGCAAGTAAATTATATTTTAGCTTCCTTAATTTATTCCCTGATACAAAAGGATGATTGAGATCATCTCGTTTTATTGTAAGCGCAATATTATTTGGAAAAGTGATATGAATTGGTACGTTCAAAATCTATTTTTGTTTTAAAGTTATGTAATTCAAAAAACCAAAGAAAGATCTGTTTTTCAAATAATCCAAATCATTTTCATTTGTATAAGCTTCTCTTTCAAAACTTATATTTCGGTATGCTAAATCTTTATTTTTATATTGTATTAATCTAATTATATATTCAAAAACATAAAAAACATAAAACGGAAAAACCAGTAATTCTAATTGCTGTCTCAAATGAATCTTTTCATGATTTACAAAAACCAGATTGTCTTTATCAAAATCATATTTTAAAAACACAAACGGAAATAAAGTCATTCCCCGATATCCTTTTGGAATTAAATATTTAGCAACAATCAGAAACATTAGCTGTAAAATTTATAAATTTGTAGATAAAAATTGTTCAATTTCATTAAAATCACAATCTAACAGTAGATTTTGATTGAAAAAAAATAAGAATATGAACCCAATGCAGATTTATGAAAGAGCAAAGTAATGAAAATAAATTAATCGAAGGCGAAGATTTTTACTATACGCCCGAAGGTTATAAATGCTTTACTGAAAAACACCATTTAAAACGAGGTTATTGCTGCAAAAGTGGCTGTCGTCATTGCCCGTATGGGTTTGATAAACGAACCGGAAGAATAAACAAACCGCAATAAAAACTAAAACAATACAAAATGAAGGTTTTTATAACTAAAAATATACCCGAAGCAGGCATTTTGTTACTTCAGGAAAAAGGTATCAAACTTACCATAAATCCAACAGAGAATGTATCATCACGAAATGAGTTTATAAATTTCTGTAAACAAAATGACGCTCTTCTGAATGTTGGAACCAATAATTTAGATGAAGATTTTTTTCAGCAATGTCCTAATTTAAAAGGTATCGCTTTATTTTCTGTCGGATTTGATTCCGTAAATATTCCATCCGCTAATAGCCGCAAAATCCCTGTTGGCAATACTCCGGACGTTTTAAACAGAGCCACTTCAGATCTTGCTTTTTTATTGATGCAAAGTGTTGCGAGAAAATCATTTTTTAATCATAAAAAAATTATAAGCGGAGAATGGAATTCTTTTAATGCCTTAGAAAATTTAGGACAGGAACTTTACGGTAAAACATTAGGCATATTCGGTTTAGGCAGAATTGGTTTTGAAATGGCAAAAAAGTGCAAAGCTGCATTTGGAATGAATATCATTTACCACAATCGCTCTCATAATAACAACGCCGAAAAAGAACTTGATGCTCAATATGTAGATTTCGAAAGCTTGCTTAAACAAAGTGATGTTTTGAGTATTCATGCAAATTACAGCAAAGAAAGCAATGAACTTTTCAATAAAGATGCTTTTGCAAAAATGAAACGCAATGCTATCTTCATCAATACAGCAAGAGGAAAATTTCATAATGAGGACGACCTTTTTTATGCACTAACCAATGATGTCATTTGGGGCGCAGGACTTGATGTTACAAATCCTGAACCAATGAAACAAAATAACCCATTATTATCTTTGCCAAATTGTTGCATTTTACCACACATTGGCTCCGCAACATACGAAGCCAGAAATGCAATGGCAATTTGTGCTGCACAAAATATAATAGCACTTTTTGAGCATAAAAAAATGCCGTTTTGTGTTAATGAAGAAGTTTATTCTTAATTAAAAAATGGGACAATTTATTAATTAGATAATTTCTTAATTCGTCAATTAAAAAATCAACAACTAACAATTAATCATCAATAATTATAAATGGATATTCGCTCAAGAAAATTTAGGATTAAAATCCACAAATCTTATCATAGGTCGGATATTCGTTATCCGTAGGTTTTTAATTAGAAAATATGTCAATTTGAAAATAGATAATTCTTTTTAAACTGAATTTATATATCGCTCCAATGGAGCTTTTACTAAAAGATCTATTTTATTTCTATAAATATGACGCCTTTCCAAGGCTAAAATTAAACTCCGGAGGAGTGCCATATTTATAGCGGTATATTTATGCCGCATATTTATAGAATTTCATTTAACAATCAGATTTTTAGCCCCAGCGGGGCGACATAATTTAAAACTTATAATAACTAATTTATAGATTATAATTTTAGCCTTAGAAAAAGTCTAAAATCAATAATCTAAAATCTCAAATAAACCATGACTTTCAAAGAACAAATTCAACAAGGAATTCCTTCTATATTGCCTCCAAAAAAAGAGTATGATTTTGCAATTAACCATGCGCCAAAAAGAAAAGATATTCTTTCGAAAGAAGAAAAAAAACTGGCTTTAAAAAATGCATTGCGCTATTTTGAACCTCAGCATCACGCTGAATTAATTAAAGAATTTACCGAAGAATTAAATACTTACGGTCGTATTTATATGTATCGCCTGCGTCCTGATTACAGAATGTACGCAAGACCAATCGACGATTACCCCGGAAAATCAGTGCAGGCAAAAGCGATTATGCATATGATTCAGAACAATCTGGACTATGCTGTGGCGCAACATCCGCATGAATTGATTACATATGGCGGTAACGGAGCTGTTTTTCAGAACTGGGCACAATATTTATTGACGATGCAATATTTGTCTGAAATGACAAATGAGCAAACCTTAACAATGTATTCTGGACATCCAATGGGATTATTTCCTTCGCATTCTGAAGCGCCAAGAATTGTGGTTACAAACGGAATGGTGATCCCGAATTATTCTAAACCGGACGATTGGGAAAAAATGAATGCTTTGGGCGTTTCTCAATACGGACAAATGACGGCGGGAAGTTATATGTACATTGGCCCACAAGGAATTGTACACGGAACGACAATTACGGTTCTAAATGGTTTCAGAAAAATAAAATTAAATCCTGAAGGCAATTTATTCGTAACTTCAGGACTTGGCGGAATGTCCGGAGCACAACCAAAAGCAGGAAATATTGCAGGTTGTATCACGGTTTGCGCTGAAGTGAACCCAAAAATTACCAAAATCCGCCACGAACAAGGATGGATTAACGAAGTCGTAACTTCGACAGATGAATTGGTAAAGAGAGTGACTTTGGCAAAAGCCAATAAAGAAGTGGTTTCGATTGCTTATTTAGGAAATGTCGTTGATGTATGGGAATGTTTTGATAAGGAAAACATAAAAATTGACTTGGGATCGGATCAGACTTCACTTCATAATCCGTGGGCTGGAGGTTATTATCCGGCTGGAATTTCTTTTGAGGAAGCGAACGAAATGATGGCCAATAATCCTGATTTATTCAAAGAAAAAGTTCAGGAATCTTTGCGCAGACAAGCTAAAGCAATCAATAAACACACCGCAAAAGGAACTTACTTTTTTGATTACGGAAATGCTTTTTTACTAGAGGCTTCCCGCGCTGGTGCAGATGTAATGGCCGAAAATAATATCGATTTCAAGTATCCAAGTTATGTTCAGGATATCATGGGACCTATGTGTTTTGATTATGGTTTTGGTCCGTTTAGATGGGTTTGTACTTCTGGAAAACCGGAAGATTTACAAAAAACAGATACTATCGCAAGTGAAATTCTGGAAGAAATGGCAAAAACGGCTCCAAATGAAATTCAGCAGCAAATGCAGGATAATATCAAATGGATCAAAGGTGCTCAGGAGAATAAATTGGTTGTGGGTTCTCAGGCGAGAATTCTTTATGCAGATGCTGAAGGCCGCATTAAAATTGCCGAGGCTTTTAATCAGGCGATTGCAAAAGGCGAAATTGGAACTGTTGTTTTAGGTCGTGATCATCATGACGTTTCCGGAACTGATTCTCCTTACAGAGAAACTTCAAATATCTATGACGGATCCCGTTTTACTGCCGATATGGCGATTCAAAACGTGATTGGAGACAGTTTCAGGGGTGCAACCTGGGTTTCGATACATAATGGCGGCGGAGTTGGCTGGGGAGAGGTAATAAATGGTGGTTTTGGTATGGTTCTTGATGGTTCTCAGGAAGCTTCAAAACGTTTAGCATCAATGCTTTTTTGGGATGTTAACAACGGAATTTCAAGACGAAGCTGGGCTAGAAATGATGAAGCTATTTTTGCTATAAAAAGAGCAATGGAAGTTCAGCCGTTATTAAAAGTTACGTTACCTAATATTGTAGATGAAAATCTATTTTAGTTGACTAATGTAACCTTGAGTGGAGTCGAAAGGCTATAGAGGAAAAAGGGCTTCGACTCCGCTCAGCCAGACAAAGAAAGAAGAACATTAAAATTTTTAAACATATGAAAACATTCAAATTAGTACCCGTTTTTTTGCTTTTAATTCTTGCGTCATGCAGCACAGTCAGTGTTTATTCTGATTATGATAAAAACGTAGATTTCACGCCTTATAAGACTTATGCATTTTTTAAGCCGGGAATTGATAAGGTCGAAATTTCTGATTTGGATAAAAGACGTATCCTACACGCCATAGACGAAGAAATGCAAGCCAAAGGTTTTACAAAAAGTGAGAACCCAGATTTATTAATAAATATTTTTACAAAATCAAGAGAACAAGTTAATGTAAACCAATTTAGCGCCGGTTGGGGTTATGGTTGGGGTTGGGGATGGAATCCTTACATGATGTACGGAGGAAATCAAACTACTGTATCAACCTCTACAGAAGGAACTTTATTCATTGACTTAATTGATGCTAAAAAGAAAGAAATGATCTGGCAAGGTGAAGGTGTTGGAACTTTAACCAAAAACGTAGAGAAAAAAGATGCTAAAGTAAAAGAACTTGTATCAAAAGTTTTGGCACAATATCCTCCGGTTAAGAAGTAAGTTTTTAAGTCGCAGTTTTCAGTATTTGAAAAAACTAAAAAAAGTTATTAAATACTTTACGAAATAATTTATACATTTGCCATTCAATTATCTGAAATGAAAAACTTAAATATCATTATTATCTCTGTTAACATTATTGCAATTCAGCAATAATGGCGAGGTATTATATAAATAAGTAAACAAAATACAATTTATGAAACCTCCCAAACCGGGAGGTTTTTTATTTTAATAAATAATCAAAAGGTTGTCACAAATTTCACGTAGGTTCACAAATTATTTTTTTCTAATCAAACAATAAAATTTAGTGCTAATTCGTGGCAAAAAAACAAAACAAAATGAATTTATTTAACGAAGTACTTGCTGCAAAAAAGCAATTAGAAAATGTAGTAGCCGCTACTCCACTTACGCAAAATTTAAATCTTTCAGACGAATTTCAATCGACTATTTTATTGAAACGGGAAGATTTACAAATTGTACGATCGTACAAAATCAGAGGCGCTTATAACAAGATTTCTTCGTTGAATGATATCGAAAAAGCAACTGGAATTGTTTGCGCAAGTGCCGGAAATCATGCACAAGGTGTTGCATATTCCTGCCATATTTTGCAGATCAGAGGCAAAATCTATATGCCGAAAACGACTCCAAAACAAAAAGTAAAACAGGTTCAACTGTTTGGAAAATCGTTTGTTGAAATTGTGCTTATCGGAGATACTTTTGATGATGCTTATGCGTCCGCAACTGCAGATGCCGTAAAAAATCATAAAATATTTATTCATCCTTTTGATGATGAGAAAGTAATTGCCGGTCAGGGAACTGTTGGACTTGAAATTCTCGAAAATTATAAAGAAGCTATCGATTATGTTTTTGTCCCAATTGGCGGAGGTGGATTGGCTTCAGGATTATCTGAAGTTTTTAGACATCTGAGTCCTGATACTAAAATTATTGGAGTTGAACCTAAAGGTGCTCCTTCAATGAAAACCTCTATTGAAGAAAATAAAAATACTGCACTTGCAACTATTGATAAATTTGTTGACGGCGCTGCAGTAAAACAAGTTGGCGATAAAACTTTTGAAATATGCCGTAATAACTTAAACGACATCATTCTGGTTCCTGAAGGCAAAGTGTGCACGACAATTTTGCGTTTATACAACGAAGAGGCTATGGTTGTAGAACCGGCTGGAGCATTAACAATTGCTGCTTTAGATTTTTATAAGGATAAAATAAAAGGCAAAACCGTAGTTTGCGTAGTAAGCGGAAGTAATAATGATATCGAAAGAACGGCCGAAATAAAAGAGCGTTCTTTACTTTACGAAGGTTTGATGCATTATTTTATGATTCAGTTTCCACAACGTCCCGGAGCTCTAAAAGAATTTGTAAATAATATTTTAGGACCGGATGATGACATCACTTACTTTCAATTCGCTAAGAAAAACAGCCGTGAAGTTGGTTCTGTCGTAGTTGGATTAGAATTGAAAAACAAAAAAGATATTCTGGCAATTAAAATGAACATGACCAAAAATGGTTTTGAATTTCAATATCTGAATGACAACCAGGATTTGTTTACACAGTTAATAGGATAATCAAACTTTAACCCACTTTTTGTTTTTCTTTAAGTTTCACTGCATAATCTTTGTGTAACTTTGTGTACTGGATTTTCGCAGAGAATCACAAAGATTTCACCAGCTTTACAAAAGAAAGCACTTTATTTTTATTAAAAAAATGGCAACTCAGGATATCTCAAACATAGAAGACATCAAACTTTTAGTAAATACATTTTATGATAAAGTTCAGAAAGATGATTTAATTGGACCTATTTTCAATGAAAAAATGCTAGGAAGATGGCCTGAACATTTAGAAAAAATGTATCGTTTTTGGCAAACCATTCTTTTAGAAGAACATACTTATTCCGGAAGCCCATTTCCGCCACACAAACAATTACCTGTAAATCAGTCTCATTTTGATCGCTGGATGGAAATTTTCACTTCAACTGTCGATGAATTATTTATTGGAAAATTAGCTGAGGAAGCTAAAGTTCGTGCAGCAAATATGGCCTATATGTTCAATTACAAAATTGAATATTTTAGAAATCCTGAAAATCATTAGAAAAAAAATTGCCATCAATTTCACGAATTATCATGAATTATTTTATTGGAAATTTTTATCTCTATAAATTTAAAATGTTCTTTTGAAAACGGAAGTCCTAGCCCTGATGGAAGCGGCATCCTTTTTGTTTTTTCTTTAAAAACAAAAAGATACAGCGTACAGCAGGAATTAGCTCCTAAAACCTATATAAGATCTCAAGACAAACTTCACGAAAAACGCAATAAAAATCACCTTCGAATAAAATAATTGTAACAAATAGCAAAAAATAGCGGTGTTAATTCGTAATTTTGCATTCTAAACTACAACGTTTTCGAAATGAATGCAAGTATTGAAACAAACCCGTTATTAGAGCGATTGCCTAAACATTTAAAGCAGTTTATTAAACCTCAGGATTATAGCGATTACACTCCTATAAACCAAGCGGTTTGGCGCTATGTAATGCGTAAAAACGTAGATTATTTATCGAAAGTTGCACATAGTTCGTACTTAGACGGCTTACGCAAAACGGGAATCGAAATTGATGCGATCCCTAGTATGTATGGAATGAACCGGATTCTAACCGAAATTGGCTGGGCTGCGGTTGCGGTTGACGGATTTATTCCGCCAAATGCTTTTATGGAATTTCAGGCTTACAACGTTTTGGTTATTGCTTCAGATATTCGCCAGTTAGAACATATCGAATATACGCCTGCTCCGGATATTATTCACGAAGGTGCCGGCCACGCTCCTATTATTGCGAATCCTGAATATGCTGAATATTTACGCCGGTTTGGAGAAATTGGCTGCAAAGCCATTTCATCACATAAAGATTATCAGATGTACGAGGCGATTCGGTTGCTTTCAATATTAAAAGAAGCCGAAGATACTCCACAGGAAAAAATAGACGAGGCTGAAAAAGCTGTTGCCGATCTGCAAAATAATATGGGGGAATTGTCTGAAATGGCTCAAATTCGAAACCTGCATTGGTGGACTGTTGAATATGGCCTGATTGGAACTGTTGAAAACCCAAAAATATATGGCGCAGGATTACTTTCATCGATTGGAGAAAGTGCCTGGTGCATGACGGATAACGTAAAGAAAATACCTTACGATATCTCTGCTGCGAATCAGAATTTTGATATTACGCAATTGCAACCTCAATTATATGTAACGCCAAATTTCTCTTATTTAAGTTTGGTCCTGGAAGAATTTGCGAATAAAATGGCTTTAAGAACCGGGGGACTTTCGGGGATTCAGAAACTAATTCATTCCAATGCTTTAGGAACTATTGAATTGAGTACAGGTTTACAGATTTCGGGAGTTTTTACAAATGTATTAGAAGAGGAAGGAAAACCAATTTACATTCAGACAACAGGAAAAACAGCTTTATCGTATCGCGAAAAAGAATTAGTTGGCCACGGAACGCTAACACATCCGGAAGGTTTTGGAAGTCCGATTGGGAAACTGAAAGGATTCAATTTAGCAATCGAAGATATGAGCCCGAAGGATTTACAAGCTTATAGTATCGTTGAAAATGAAACTGTAAAACTGGAGTTTGAAGGCAATATTATTGTTGAAGGAGAAATCATTACAGGTTCCAGAAATTTACACGGTGAAATTATCCTGATTAGTTTTAGAAATTGTACCGTTACACATGGCGAAACAATTTTGTTTCAGCCGGAATGGGGAAATTATGATATGGCAATTGGTAAAAAAGTAGTTTCGGCTTTTTCAGGTCCAGCCGATGTAAATAGTTTCGATTTGATAAATTCGGTTCCTAAAACTACAACTATAAAAGCCAAACATTCAGACGAACGTGACGATCTGGAGATTTTGTACCAAACGGTTCGTATGATCAGAGAAAATAAAGATGCTAAATCTGAATTGAAATCTGTATTTGAGAAACTTCAAAAAAACCATTCTAATGATTGGTTGCTTTCTATTGAAATAGCGGAGCTTTCGAAGGATTCAAATGAAGCACAGCTTTTGCAGAAAGTATTGGTTTATCTGGATCAGTTGAAAATAAAACGTCCTGAAGTGGCACATTTAATTACTGGTGGATTGGATTTGATATTTAACGGTTCTTTGCCGGATTTGCCACAAAGACAATAAGACTTTTTGTTGTTGCGAAAATTTTGCCCACGAATCTTACTGATTTAAACTGATTAACGCAGGTTTTTTTTTAATCTCGCAAAGACGTGAAGTCGCAAAGTTTTTCTACAATTTTGTCATTTCGACCCAAGGGAGAAATCACACGCGGGATTAGACAAAGATTGACGACTTTCTGTGCGGAGCTTCTAGTGTGATTTCTCCCTTGGGCCGAAATGACAAACAATACGATTAATCATTAATTAAAAAAACTTAGAGTCTTTTTGCCTTTGTGGCAAACTACAATTTTAAATCTGTATTAAAATCTTTATCAGATTCAATTGTTTTTCCTTCGTATTGCAATTTCCAACCCATTGAATTTGTCAGGATCAGAATTTTAGATAACTCACTAATCAATCTATTTTGGGCATTGGTTTTCAAGGTCGATTTCTCGATTTTTTTCGCCAGATTGGCTTTTACTGATTTGTTGATTTTGTTGTAATCATCTCCTGTAAAAGGATTTAGTTTGCTTTGTTCAACATCGTAAAACTGAATATCCGGATTGATTGTAATTTCTTCTTTTGGAATATTAAGAATGGTGATGGTTTTATTTTTTTCGTCGATATCGTATTTGATTTTATGCAAATCATAAGCAACTGTAACATTTGCATTCACGACAACAAGTGCTTTCTTCTCAAAAGAAACCATATCCATCAAGTATTTCTGTTGATTTTTATAGGTAATGACTTCTGAAAAATGCCCTTCGGTGACTACTAATTTTCCAACATTTAAAATCTGCTGTTGAATTAAATTGGTATTGTAATCGATGGTAGAATCGTCGTCTTTTTTGAACTCACAATATTTGAAAGCCAAAACTATCAAAAGTACGACCGCAACGAAAACTATTATTCTCTTTATTAAATTTTGCATTCTATTATTTTATTAGACCAATTTACTTCTTTTTTCTAAGAGGTTAAAAGTTTTTCATCACTAAGTTTTTTCGCCATGACCCGAGCAACAGCGAACAGGCGAAGCAATTTCACGAATTTTCACTAATGCTTTGTTTATAATTTATAATGATGTGAATTTAAAATTTGTGAAATTGCTTATTATGCGCAAACTATATATCAGTGAAAATTCGTGAAATTTGCGGCAAAAAACGTGGCAAAATTCTTAAAATGGATAACCAATTGCGATATTCAAAATCAGGTTTTCTTTTCTCCACGGTCCGCTGCCAAAATTGATATCGTCGATTACCCATCTTTGTCCTTCCGGCAAATAAGGCTTTCTTAACGGAAATGCCAGATCTGTTCTTAGAACTAAGAAAGACAAATCAAAACGCAATCCCGCTCCGGCACCCACGGCAATCTCTTTCATGAAATCTTTGGTAATTTGTCCTCCTGGTTTATCTTTATCAGCATTTAAAAGCCAAACGTTTCCAGCATCTATAAATACTGCACCGCGAACAATACTAAAAAGTTTTGCCCTGTATTCTGTACTAAATTCTAATTTTAAATCTCCTGACTGATCCGGTAAGTATGAATTATCTGTGACAGTATTTACATAACTTCCAGGACCGAGAGATCGTGCTCTAAAAGCACGAATACTATTGGTTCCTCCTACCACAAATTGCTTAGACGTTGGCAATGCACCAGAATTTCCGTAAGGCAGTCCGGCACCAATAATAATTCTGCTTGCCAGTTCACTTTCTTTACCCAATTTTAAATAATGCCTGAAATCTCCTTTTAGCTTTACAAATTGACTAAACGGAACATCAAATATTTTTATGGTATCGTTCTTTTTTACATTAGCGCCTGTAGCCAAACCAGTTATATTTCCTGCCAAATCTAATTCTCCATTAAAATAAAACGTATTTTTTTTACGCTTCTGCATTGTATTTGTATATGTATACGAGTACGTTGGTCCAAAAATCAGTTGCTTTTCGATTACTTTCCCTAACGATGCATCTTCTATAATATCCTGACGATACTCTGCTGTTACATTATTTGGGCTCACATACGTAATATCAATAAGATTGAATTGGTGTTCTTTTCTGATGTTTTCTTTCCATTGATAACCAAATGATGTTTTAAACGAATTCAATGCATACAATTGTGTTCTGTTTTGATATTCATATCTCACTGTAGCTTTTGTTCTCGGCACATATTCGCTGGAACCTTCAATATGAAAAAACGGCACAATAAATCTCGGCCAGGTCAAGCTGGTTTCTGTTCCTAATTTATAAATATTTTTTCCGTTATTAGTTCCTGCAAGCTGAAAATCGGCTCCGCCAAAAACAGAAACCGTCAGCAGTTCAGCACCACGAAATAAGTTTCGGTTGTTCCAGTTTACATTCAGTTCTGTTCCTGTATAACTGGCTGAATTTGTTTTTCCTAAAACTTCTACACGAATAAATTTCTTCGGCAAAAGCGTCAGATAATAATAAGAATCCAAGGCGTTTTTTATACTATCAGAAGGTTTAAATTCGTTTTTTACAAAACTAAAAGTTCCCAGATTCACGAATCGGTTTAAAGTCAAATTGTGGTTCTTTCTATTGTATAAATCTCCTTTTTTAAAATAGATCGCCCGATCAAAAACCCTTGGTTTAAAAGTATCTGCAGTATCAATAATCGTAAAATCTTTGTATTGAACAATATCTTTACCAGTGTATTTCACGCTATCTTTTGAAACGGTAAAATTAGGATAAACTACAATTTTATTAATCTTGTAAGCGGTCAAAGCTTTTGGCGGTGCCTCAGGTTTTATTACCAACCTGATTTTTACTTCATGATCGCCTTTGCTGCTGTCTACCTGGGCTAAAATATAATCCGGATTAAAGTAGTAATATCCTTTTTCTTTAAGCCTTGCATCTATTCTTTCTCTCTCTGCTTTTATGACATCCAAATCATATGGTTTTCCTACTTTCAATAAACTTCTTCGGCTTGATCGCCCAATTATTCTTGACATGGCCAGAGAGTCATCCGGAAAAATTACACTTTTAATAATATACTGTCTTTTAGGCACAACCGTATATTCTGCAGTTGCTCTTTTGTTACTAACAGTAGAATCTGCACTGACACGCGTTTTAAAATAACCTCTGTTTTCTGTGAAATTTCGTAAAACCGAAGCATTATAATCTAAATCGACTTTGCTAAAAAGTACTGGCGCTTCTCCCACTTTATTACGCAGCCAATATCGAATTCCTTTTTGTTTTTTAGGTTCGCCTGCAATATTGTAAATCCATAATTTAGGTCGTAAACCTAATATTTGCTTGTTGGGTTTTGGTCGCAATAAATCTTCTAGTTCATTCTCGAAAGCTTTTCTTTCTTTCTTTTTAATAGTAGAATCCTTTACTGTCACAGAACCTCCTGTGTACAATAAATCTCCTTCGGGCAAATATTTAGTATTGCTGCATCCAAAAACAAAAAATAAGGATAGCGCTATAAAATATTTTACATATCTAATTTCCATATTGCTATGTCTTTTGTTCATTTCCTTCAATTTTATTTTCTTCGTCTTCTTTTTTATTCTCTTCCTTCTCTTTCTGCTTCTTTTTCTCTTTTCGCAGTTTTTCTTCTTTTATCATTTCTTTTTCGGCTGCACTTCTATGAAAAAGTTCACGGAATTTATTGTAACTCATTGTAATAATAAACGCAACTCCTGTCTCGACAACCTGACCTTCGACTGCAACCTGATATTCGTTTTTGCGATACGCACGAAGCATATATCGGCCGTCTTTTGTTAGTTGATAATCTAATGCTACGTCGCCGGCAATATTGGTACTTTCTTCATTTGCGCGTTCTTGTCCTTCGACAGCAAAACTGCTTCCTACCGTAACTTTTAATCGATCATTTAAAAGTTTTTTAGAAACACCCACATTCAAATCTGTTCTGTTTTCCCTGTTTCCGGTAGTATAATCATCTGTAGATTCAAGATCAAACTCTAATTGAACTCCGCTAATTAACTCTCCTGCAAGATCATTTAACTGTTGAGAAAGTATTTTACTCACACTTTGTCTTGCCAATGATTCTGCACTTGTTCCGCCGCTTTCACTCGCAAAAGGGTTTTCACCAATAAATCTGTTTAATAATAACAGTGCAAAAACCTGTTTGTTCAATTCATTTGGTTCTTGTCGTAATTGCTCTAATTTATTTTGGGAAGCTGTTACGATATCTGATGAAACATCATAATTCCCGTCAGGCAGCACAATATCAAATGTGATTTCCGGTTTCAGTAATTCTCCATTCATTTTCAATAATGTCTGGAACGGAATTTTCTGTTTGTATGTGTTTTTAACCGTCGGACTCATTGCTCCTAACTGGTTTCCAAGTAAATCTATTGGTGCTGTTTCTACTTTATAAATGGCTGTAATATTCAGACTTGCCATTGTAGGTTCACCATTCCAGGTAATAGAACTTCCTTTTTGAATATCAAATTTTCTTCGGATCATGTTGAAATTCATTTCATACGCTCCTTCAGAAAACTCATATTTACCCGTTAAAGTAGTTTTTCCTGACGGATCGATTCCTCCTGTAAGCTGTGCTTCACCTTTTAGATTCAGATAATCTCCGTTTCCTTTGTCAATCACCAAGGTAAGTTCAGCTTCTTTATCAATGGCAATTTCAACGCTCACATCCATACCAATTAACTGAGATTGATTCAGTTCTTTCTCCATCGCAACAGTTTGTTTCAGCAACATATTATCTTCATCGACAAACTCAACAATACCTTCACGATCCGCAATAGAAGGATCTGATTGTGGTAAAACAACTGTAAATTTAGTGTCTTTGTTTATTTTGATATTTCCGCCAACAACAGGATTTTTAAGCGTTCCTTTTATGTTTAGTTTGGTATCCAGAATTAAATCTCCATAAAACAAATCATTATCTGCTTCTTTAGAATGTATGGCTCTAAAATCGTCTGCAACAACTGTTAAACCAAAATCGAAATTACTATAATCAGCAGACTTAATCGTTCCGTCTATTGTTAACTCGTTATCATTCTCGTCATGAAAAGTAAATTTATCAAACGTAATTACATCATTTTGAAGCGTGATTTTTTCATCAACCGTTTTAAAGAAAGAATTCAGTTTAGTTACTCTGAAACCTGTTTCCTTAAAGTCTAATTCTCCAATTACTTTTGGCTCGCTTGCATTGCCCGTAATTTTAAAATTCCCGGTTAAATATCCTGTTCCTTCTTTAATATTACCCATACTGAATCCCTGAATACTTTTTATATTCAGTTTATTCAAATCTAAATTGAAATCAAGATCTCCATCGTCAACTTTATAATTCCCGGTAAGACTTACATCATTATCCTGACCCGTTAATGTAACATTTGCGGCCAATAAATTATCCACTTTGTTATCTACTTTAATACCAATATCACCAACAGGTTCCCCTTTAAAAGCGAACTGATCTACTTTTAAATCTGATGTAAAAGTGGGTTTTGTCATTATATTCTCAACAACTGCATTTCCGTTAATCAGACCTTGCATTAAAATCTCGTCTTTTTTAACCATATTCATAATGGTTTCGATTTTAAAGTTTACAAAATCAACTTTCAACGGTGCATTATCCTGTTCTCCCTGAGATTGTATCTTTAATTCATTGCCTGAATTTGATAAATAAAACTTATTAATATAAAGTCTTTTTCCTCCAAATTCAATTACATTTTCAGGATCAACCGTCCATTTATCGTAATTAAGCACAAAGTTTTCTGCATCGATTTTGAAGATATTTTTAGAATCTTCTGTTTTAAATTCTCCCGCAATAAAATACTGTTGTTTGTCTTTTACATCTTTCACTTCAAGAGCATAAGTCAAAATATTATTTTCGACTTTTCCTGCTAAACTTGTGAATGGAATTTTTAAAGAGCCACTTTCGATCGTTGCTACAGAAACCATATATTCTAAAGCATTCTCTTTTCCTTCGATATTTATTTTTCCATCGGCAATTGTGTTATCGGCATACACAATTCTTGGTATTGTCCCTTTTATTTCTAATGAATCTGTTACGTTATTGTACTTTCCTGTAATATTGACAGGCTCTAAACCAGTTAATTTTGGAACCAGTTTAAAAAGCAGCGGATCATTATCAATCTTTAACTTAAAGACCAAACGTTGTTCATCTGCTTCTCCATTTACTTTTGGATTTTTTAAATCAATATATTTCGATAATGATTTTTTTATTGCCGCTGTTAATGTGGTCAATTTATATTTTCCGTCAACTTCCGCTTTCAAAAACTGAGATGCAATTTTGATGTTATTTCTCGTATTATCCGCAAAAGCAATTATACGCACTGAATCCAGAACAATAGGTGCGGCATCTTGTACCACCTGTATATTGGAAAGAAATACTTTACCGTTTAAAAAATCAGGATTACTGTTGGCAATATCTGCATCTACATTACCACGCAGTTTCATTGGTCCGGCATGAAGATTTAGTTTTTCCAGATCAGCAATATCCAGATTTAATTTTAATTGTATGGATGGATATTTATCTTTTGTATTTCCACTTGCTACAAGATCAAAATGCAAATTAGGATCTTTCATTCCCGATTTTACATCAAATGATCCGTTTTCTATATTTCCTTTTAAAGCTAAATCCTTATAAGTATATTTATTAAAAACTGCTTTCTGAACCAATCCGTCAAATTGCGCCTGAGCTGTTTTTGGATCGAGTCCTTTCCCATCTACTTTCGCTTTAAGCGTAATTTTTCCGATTGAATCATTTTTGATTAATTTTCCCAAATCAAAATCCAACAAATAAACTGTTGCATTGTACTTCTCTTTTTTCTTAACACGCTGATCGAATAATGCATCGACTTTCGCATTTCCGAAACTACTGTTTAAGGCCAGGTTTGTTTTGAAATTCTGAACAGAACCTTTAAATTTTCCTTGCAGGTTTAATTGAGAAGGCAACTGAATGTTTTTCGGAATTGTTCCTGCCGGTACAAACGTATTAATATCCTTTGAAGTACTTGATATTTTTTTTATATCTAAATCGTAATAGGCTTTTTGGGCATCCGGCAACCCTGTTATTTTTCCAGAAAGAGAAACTTTTGTCGTTCCTATTCCACTCATTTCGAATTGTGGAATGTTAAGATCTTTAATTTTTCCGCTCAAGCGTGTATTAACGTACAAAATCGCATTTGGATTACTCTTAAACGGATTTGTCTTTTGCAAATCCGGAACAAAAAGCAAAATATCTTTAAAACCAATTTTTGATTGATTTAAATTAGCGTCTAAAGAAAGGTTTCCTAAATCTTTAGAAATTGTTGCAATCGAAGAATAAGCGACTTTAACTTTATTTTGAAGTAAAGTTTGAGGCGTTTTCAAATACAAATCATTCAGATATGCATTTTTAGGTCCGTAAAAGAAATCGGTTTTTAAAGACTGAATTTGTAATCCGCTTTTATCGTTTGCCGTTAAAGCTTTTATGTTCCCGGAAATGGTGTCGTTTCCGTAGTATAATTTCTCTGCTTTAAAATTTAATTTATCCAAATCAAGATGACTGTAATCAATACCTTTTAAAACTGGTTTCGATTGCATATCGTCAAACCTGAAGGCGACATCCTGTATATCTATATTCTTTAATTTTACTTTCCATCCTGCTTGCTTAATTGCAGTTGAATCTAAATCAGGAGTTTTTATTTGTTTGTCTTTTGTACCTAAACGTAAGTTCCCTTTTAGATTTTTCAATTCGAAAGTATCAAAATCTAAAAGCTGATTGTTCAGGTCAATTTTATTGACCGATAAATCAAGATTCCCCAGTTTTATTCCTGAGTCTAATTTGGAATCTTTATTATCATAAGCAATATCAATTTTCGACAAACTAATTTTACCTAAATTCAAATTAGAATCTTTTCTTTTCGAAATAGTATCAACGGTTTCTACCGATACTTCGGCAATTTTTTCGACTGCATCCTGATCTAAAACTAATTTTAATCCGTCTAACTTAATATTCGGAATATCGAAATTCATTTTATCCAAATCAAATTCCTTGAATTTTGTATCAAAATGTGTCAGATTGACCTTCACATCATTCTTAGAAAAATCATCTTTAAAACTGAATTTAACATTGTCCAGATTTACATTTACAACTGATATTTTGAATGGTTTACTATCCGGATCTTCAACCTTTGGTTCTTTAGATTCGAAAGCTTTTATTATATAATCAAAATTAAAAACGCCGTCTTTATTTCTGGAAATATTAGCATTGACATTTTCAAGGGAAACTGAATTTATCTCGAGCTCACTGCTTATTAGCTTAAACAAATCGACATCTAACTCTAAACGTTTACCGCTCAACAAAGTATCTTTCTTTTGATCTTCAAAATAGAAACCTTCCAAAACTATATCTTTTGGAAATTTAATAGAGATATGATCCAAAGCAACTTTGGTTTTTATTTTATTATGCAAATAGGTTATCGCTTTATCCTTTGCATAATTTTGGATCGACGGAACCTGAATTAAAACAATTAGAAGTAATAAAAGTGCAATGATAGAAACCACGCACCAAAGTAGTATACGTAGTGTTTTTTTAAGAAAATGAATTGGTTTCTTATTCATAAGTCAATAAAACACGGTTAAATTAAAGTTGTGTCATTATAAAGCTGTATTTCTACAGTTTACAAAATTGTAAATTTTAAACCTTAACAATTTACATAATTACATGCAATTATTCTAAAATTTTATGGACAAATAATTATTTTCTTACTTTAATTAGCCACGAAGGTGCTAAGGCACGAAGATTTTTAATAAACTTTGGTTTAAACAATGGAATTGAAATGTTTCTAAATTAAAATTTAATGTGCTTCCATTTTTCCTGAATCGCATTTATCTTCTGCTGAAGTTTTGCTAAGAATTTCTGGTGTTGTTCTGATTCCGGATTGAAGCTTCTGTGACGCAAACTTTTTTGTATTTCTGAAACCTCTTGCATCGTTGAAATACTATTTTCAGAAATATAGTTTTCACTGAATTTCTGCCAGATATAATCGATTGCTACTTGATTGGGATGTAACATATCTTCGGTATAAAAACGATAGTCCCGCAGTTCGTCCATCATGATTTCGTAGGACGGGAAGTATTCAATTCCCGAAAGACTTCGACTTTGCTCAGGATGACAATCGTTTAAAATAGAATGAACCGCCGCAAACAAATGTGATTTACTTAATTGATTTTCAGCAAAACCATCTTTGATATGACGAACGGGAGAAACAGTAAATATAAAATTGATTTTAGGATTTAACGTCTTAATAAAATCAACTGTATTTTGAATACTTTGCTCAATTACATTTACCGATAATAATTGTTTCGTAAATTGCTTTTGCGGTACTTTATGGCAATTGGCTACAAACTCATCGCTTTCTATGTTTCTGTAAATCCAGGAAGTTCCGTACGTGATAATAATGTGCGTGGCTTCTTTTAAGTATTTAGAGGTTTCTGAAATAGCCTTATTCAAAGTTTCCAATAATTCCTGTCGATCTGAATTACTTAAATCCGAATGTACTTCATAACTATGCCAGCGCTCATTATAAAAGAAAACATCTTTCTCTGTATAAAATTCTTCCTTAATAATCCTGCTGATTATCTTCTCGATCGAAACCGGATTAAAAATAATCCCAAACGGATTTGTCTGGTTTTGAAATTTAAAATAATCGAATTTCTCCGCCATATTTTCAGCAAAACAGGAACCAATAGAAATGATCTTCGAGTTATAATCGATTGGACTATTGGTTTTAGAAATTGGTATTTGCGTTCTGAATTGCATGATTTTTTTATTCAAAAATACAGTTTAAAACTCATTTAAAGATCTAAAAAAATCCCCAACATCAATTATTGATGATTGGGGATTTATTATTGTATTAAAAGCTAATTAATAAGCAATCTCTAATTTAAAAGAGTTTTTAGCATCTCCAGAGAATATTTCAGTTGCAAAATTATTAGCATTGTATTTATTGGTATTCGTTACTGTTACTGTTCCAATAACTTTTCCTGAAGCATCAGTTTCTACAGTAACATTTTTAACTGTATTATTTGCTGAATAAAAATCAAAATTATCATCTAAATCCAACAAAAGTTTAGCTCCTGTAATATTGGTAAAAGGGTTTTTCTTGTCATCAAATGTACTTGTACTTTTTTCCCTTACAGCATCGATAAACTCAGTAGAAATTATATTTCCATTTGCAAAAGTATAAAGTCTTGTTGTATCATATTTAACTTCCTGTCTGTTGATTATCTCAGAATAATTTGCGTTAACAGTACCGTTTGCATTGTAAACAAAAGTTAGTTTTTGTGGAGGAGTAGAACTGAAAGCACTCGTAGTAAGTTTAGAAACTAATTTTCCAGCTTCGTACGTATATACATCTGTAGATTGTAACTCACTTGATTTGAACTCCTCAACTTTAGTGATTACTTCTCCTGTATACGTATAAACAAATTTAGAAGCATCTGAAAGAGAAATTTGCTTTAATTTATTTCCGTCGTAAGTAAACGTAAAATCAAGACTTCCTGACTTTCCATTTTCAACAGTTGTTTCAACAATTTTTTTAGGTAATAATGTTTCAGATGCAACATCTGTCGAATCGTCACTAGAACAAGAAGAAATCAGCACCATAGATAAAGCACTAAAAAGACATAAAATTTTTTTCATTTTTATTTGTTAAATTTGTTATTGCGGCAAACTTAATACAACCAAAAATCAAAACCTTACGGCATCCCACATTCAAACTAAAAAAATACAGCATGCAACCCCACTACTTACTAAAGCATTAATAAAGAATAACATAAGCAAACAATTACCTTAGTAATAAAATTTAACCAAAAATAATCCCATTTAAATACCTGATTGTTTTCTTCGTTTTTTTTATAACGCCAGTGTTAAAAAATATATTTTATAAAAAATTAAGACACTCAAGACTAAAAAAACACGCCGCTAATTTCAACTGTAAAAAAATTTAGTTTTTTAATAACTAAAAGCAACTTTACAAAGCCAAACTATTCACTACTTTTGCATCTTCAATAAATTTAAACTCACACATGAAATTATTATATTCTTATATAATCAAACACAAAATGCTCTTGCTTTTTGCGTTGATTATGGCTTCTATAAACATTTGTTTCAGCTTATCAGACTCAATTATTACCGGTAAATTAATGCAGGATTGCGGTGTTGGTTTGCATAAATATGAGGGAAATGAAATAGGTTTTTTAAAATCTTTATCCTTCTGGCTGGGGCTTTCCCTTGGTGCTGCAATGATCTCAAGAATTACCAAAAACTTTCAGGATTACTTTACCAATGTCGTAATTCAGCGTACCGGAGCTCAAATGTATACTGACGGAATCAAAAAATCGCTTGATTTACCTTATGCCGAATTCGAAGATCAGCGAAGCGGTGAAACTTTAAGTAAATTGACGAAAGTACGCTCTGATTCTGAAAAATTAATTACGCTTTCGATCTCTTTGATTTTTCAAACCATTATCGGATTTATATTTGTAATCGTTTACGTTGCCCGAATCGATTACCGTATTTCACTAATCTTTTTGGTTACGGCTCCCATTATTGCTTTAATCAGTTCGTATTTAGGTAAAAAAATAAAAATCGTTTCCAGAAAAATTGTCAATCAAACCAATGCTTTGGCTGGTTCTACAACCGAGAGCTTGAGAAATATTGAATTGGTAAAAAGTCTTGGATTAACGTATCAGGAAGAAAAACGTCTGAACTTAAACACTTTTAAAATTCTGCAATTAGAGTTAGAAAAAATTCGTTTTATCAGAAGCTTGAGTTTTATTCAGGGAACAACCGTTCACTTTTTAAGAACTTGTGTTGTCTTTACGTTGTATTATTTCTTGTTTGGACATAAAATTATCGTGGGTGATTTATTGACCATGGTATTTTTTACTTTCTTCATTTTTGGACCATTACAAGAATTAGGAAATTTCATTATTGCATTGAATGAGACTAAAGTTTCAATGGAAAATTTTAAGGTTTTATTAAGCGCACCAAAAGAGTTTCGCCCAAAAAGTCCGAAACATGTTGGAGCAATAAGGTCTTTACTTTTTACCAATGTAAGTTTTCAGCATAAAACTGCAAAATTCAAAGCGGTAGAAAATATTAATTTCGAAATTAAACAAGGTGAAACCGTTGCTTTTGTTGGTCCGTCAGGTTCCGGAAAAACAACTTTAGTAAAACTATTAGTCGGATTGTATACTCCTGCCGAAGGGCAGGTTCTTTATAATGATATTGATTCTACAGAAATTGACTTGTTAGATTTACGAAAACAATTGGGGTTTGTAACTCAGGATGCTCAATTATTCTCAGGAACAATTCGTGAAAATTTACTGTTTGTAAGACCTAATGCTACTGATGAAGATTTGTATGATGCTCTTAAAAAAGCGAGTTGCGAAAAATTATTGCAACGTGCCGAAGATGGTTTAAATACAACAATTGGCGAAGGCGGAATTAAAGTTTCCGGTGGTGAAAAACAACGTTTATCAATCGCCAGAGCTATTTTAAGAAATCCTAATCTATTGATTTTTGATGAGGCTACTTCTGCATTAGATTCTATTACTGAAGAAGAGATCAATGCTACGATTAGAAATATCTCCGACCAAAACAGAATAACGGTTTTAATTGCGCACAGATTGTCTACTGTATTGCATGCCGACAAAATATTTGTCTTGGAACAAGGTAAAATTATCGAATCCGGTAAACATGAAGAACTGATTGTTGAAAAAGGTTTGTATTACGCTATGTGGCGTCAGCAAATTGGGGAAAGAAAATAGCTTTTTTTAAGGTTCTGAGCTGCTAAGGCGCTAAGTTGCTAAGTTTTTTTTCAGATAGTGTCCAGCTTTAGCTGAATGGAACAAAAAAGTTTAAAATTGAAGGGCTTTAGCCAGACTATTACGTTTGGCTAAAGCCCTTTCTTTTATTAAGACAACCAATTACACGTAACTATTTATCATTTCGTTTTCTAGATAAAACTAAATCTTTTTTCAGGAGCTAATCCCGCTTTCCGTTTCCATATTTTGTGGCGAACCCCGCCACAAAAGGATTTTCTCTTCTATCGGGGCTAGGCCAATCATTTTCATAAGAATGTTTTCGTTTAGTATGTCATTTTAATTGTTTAACCTATGGTAAAAAATTGAATTTATATGCAAAACCCGACAGGTTTTAAAACCTGTCGGGTTCGCTTTTTAGATCTTATAAAAAACTTAGAACCTTAGCAACTAAGCTTCTTAGTAACTTTTCTTTACTTCACAAAATCAACTGCGTGAGACAAAGCTTCCGCGATTCCTGCAGCATTTTTACCTTTTCCGGATGCGAAGAAAGGCTGTCCTCCTCCATTTCCTTCAATATATTTTCCTAATTCTTTGATAACAGCATTTGCATTTAGGCTTTTGCTTGCTACTAAATCCTTAGAGATATAACAATGAATATTTGGCAAACCGTCTTCTATAGAAGCTAAAAACACAAAAGAATCTGCTTTTGAAGCCCCTAAAACAGAAGCTAATTCTTTAGTCGATGCCATGCTTAAATCTACTTTTTTTGCAAGGAAATTGATTCCGTTTACTGCCTGGAAATCTTTCTCTAAATCAGATTTTAAAGCATTTACTTTTTCTTTAAGCAATTGCTCAATTTGCTTTTTCAATTTAGCATTATCATCTTGTAAAGAAGCCACTGATTTTAAAATATCCTGTGGATTTTTTAATGTTTCTTTTATTTCAGCTAAGGTATTCTCCTGATTTTTATAGAAGTCTTTTACAGCATCACCTGTAATTGCTTCAATACGACGAATTCCCGCCGCTACTGCGCCTTCAGAAATGATTTTGAAATGCCAGATTTCTGCCGTGTTTTTTACGTGAATTCCACCGCAAAGCTCTTTACTATCACCAAATTCAATCATACGAACATTATCCCCGTATTTCTCTCCAAATAAAGCCATTGCACCTTTATCTAATGCCTCTTTAATCGGAATATTTCTGTGTTCTACTAATTGCAATTGTGCTTCGATTTGCGCATTTACACTTGCTTCAACCTGACGTAATTCTTCGTCTGAAACCTTAGAAAAATGCGAAAAGTCAAAACGCAAATAGTTAGGATTTACCAATGAACCTTTTTGCTCTACGTGAGTTCCAAGAAGCTTTCTCAAAGCCAAATGCATTAAATGCGTAGCCGAGTGATTTTTAGAAGTTGAACTTCTTAAATCGGTATTTACTTTTGCTGTAAAACCAGCTTCAATATTTTCAGGCAATTGTTTTGCAAAATGCAAAATCAAATTGTTCTCTTTCTTCGTATCAATGATTTCGATCGTTTCGTTTGCAGAAACTAACGTTCCTTTATCACCCACCTGTCCTCCTCCTTCTGGATAAAATGGTGTATTGTCTAAAACAATTTGGTATAAAATTCCGTCTTTTTTAGAATCTACTTTACGAATTCTCGTGATTTTGACGTCGTTTTCTACTTTGTCATATCCAACAAACGTTTCTACATTTCCTGGAATCAAAACAGTCCAGTCTTCTGTTGAAACTTCTGATGCTGCACGTGAACGTGCTTTTTGCTTCTGCATCGATGCATCAAATTCTGCTTCGTTAAGAGACATTCCTTTTTCTTTCAGGATCAATGCTGTTAAATCTTTCGGAAAACCAAAAGTATCATACAATTCAAATGCTTTTGCTCCAGAAACTTCAGAACCTTTGGTTTGTGCAATTACATTGTCTAACAATTGTAATCCCTGATCTAAAGTTCTTAAGAAAGAAGCTTCTTCTTCGCGAATTACATTCGTAACCAATTGTTGCTGTAATTTAATCTCAGGAAAAAATTCTCCCATTTGGTTTGCCAGAACTTCTACCAATTTATTGATAAAAGGTTCTTTCGTATCCAAGAACGTAAATCCGTAACGAATGGCACGACGCAAGATTCTACGTATTACATAACCTGCTCCTGTGTTTGATGGTAATTGTCCGTCGGCAATTGCAAAAGCAACCGCACGTACGTGATCTACTACAACACGAATCGCAATATTCGTTTTGTTTTGTTCTTCACTGATGTTTTTAATTTCATTAGATGTATATGTAAAACCTGTAATTTGTTCTACTTTCTCGATAAGCGGTGTAAAAACATCGGTATCATAATTTGATGTTTTTCCTTGCAAAGCCATACACAAACGTTCGAATCCCATACCGGTATCTACGTGTTGTGCAGGAAGTTTTTCAAGAGAACCATCAGCTTTACGGTTGAATTCCATGAATACATTATTCCAGATTTCAACTACCTGAGGATGATCGTTATTTACCAAACTTTTACCTGAAACTTGTGCTTTTTCTTCTGCTGAACGTAAATCAACGTGAATTTCAGAACAAGGTCCGCATGGCCCCTGATCTCCCATTTCCCAGAAATTATCTTTTTTGTTTCCAAGGATAATTCTGTCTTCCTCGATTAATGTTTTCCAGATATCCCAAGCTTCCTGATCAAAAGGAACATTCTCTTCTTTGCTCCCTTCAAAAACAGAAACATAAATATTCTCTTTCGGGATTTTATAAACTTCTGTCAACAATTTCCATGAAAAATTAATCGCTTCTCTTTTAAAATAATCACCAAACGACCAGTTCCCCAACATTTCGAACATAGTATGGTGATACGTATCAATTCCTACCTCTTCAAGATCATTTTGCTTACCGGCTACACGAAGACATTTTTGCGTATCGGCTATTCGTTTACTTTTTGGAGTTGAATTTCCTAAAAAATATTCTTTGAACTGGGCCATTCCCGAGTTGTTGAACATTAAGGTTGGATCGTCTTTAAGCACAATAGGAGCCGACGGAACGATTAAGTGCCCGTTGCTTTTAAAAAAATCTAAAAATTGTTTACGTACGTCTTGTGATTTCATGTTATAATTAGAAATGTAATAATGTGATAATTTGATAATGTGTCAATTAGATAATTTAGTTCATCTGAAAATATATTAATGTATTTTTTAAATTAGAAATTTATCATTCTAAACAATAAATTTCACTTTAAAGACATTATCTAATTATCAGATTGACACATTACCTAATTCTATTTTATTCTTGAAAAAAGCTTCGAACATCTGAAACATTTATTAAATTTGTTCTACTAACTTATTTTACAAGCTGCAAAAATAGGGTATTTTAAAATATGGCGAAAGTAAAATATTATTACGACTCAGAAAATCTGGCTTATACAAAAATAAAGACCAGAAAAAGAATCAAATTTGGCTATGCATTATTGTTTTTGCTGGCTTCGGCATTGTTTGGTTTTTTAGTTTTTGTTCTCTTATTGAATACTCCTTATTTTGAAACACCAAAGGATCGTTTACAGGCTCGTGAAATCGAGAATCTGAAATTGCAATATTCAATTTTAAATAAAAAACTGGATGAAATCGACGATGTAACTGAGGCATTAGAAAATAGGGACAATAATATTTACAGGGTTTATTTTAATAAAACTGAAATTCCCGATTCTATCCGAAAAGCAGGCTTTAAAGATTCTAAACGTTATAGAGACCTAGAAGGCTACAACAACTCACAATTGGTTTTAAATACGACAAAACGCATTGACAGATTATCAAAAGAATTAGCCATTCAATCGAAATCATTAGATGAAATTTTGAAACTGGCGAGTACAAAAGGCAATTTATTATTGGCAATTCCGGCGATTCAGCCTGTTCGTAACGAAAACCTTAAGCGAATGGCTTCAGGATTTGGATATCGCACTGATCCTTTTACAAAAGTGAGGAAAATGCATAACGGAATGGATTTTACAGCCAACACAGGCACTCCTGTTTATGCCACTGGCGATGGTGTTGTAGAAAGAGCAGATAATTCGGCTTCAGGATTTGGAAACCACGTCGTCATCAGGCATGGTTTTGGATACGAAAGTTTGTACGCCCATTTAAGCAAATACAATTGCAGGGCCGGACAACATGTCAAACGTGGTGATGTTATTGGATATGTGGGAAGTACCGGCAGATCTGAAGGTCCGCATTGCCATTATGAAGTACATAAAGACGGAAAAGTCGTAAATCCGCTGAACTTTTATTACGGCAATATATCGGCAGCAGAATATGTGGCAATTTCACAAATGGCAAATCAGGAAAACCAATCATTAGATTAATCCTCCAAAAAGTTGTATTTTTGGAATAAAAACAGAAAATTACAAATCATGCATATTGAGCTTTCAAAAGATAAAAGATATTATAGTATTGGCGAAGTTGCCAAAGCTTTTAATGTCAATGCATCATTGATTCGATTTTGGGATAGTGAATTTGATATTTTAAAACCAAAAAAGAATGCCAAAGGCAACAGAATGTTTACTCCGGATGATATTACCAACCTGCAATTAATTTATCATTTGGTAAAAGAAAGAGGTTTTACACTTGATGGCGCCAGAACACACCTTAAAGAAGGACAAAAGAAAACATTAGATAAGTTCGAAATAATACGTAAATTAGAGACCATAAAAACACAATTAAACGATATTAAGAACGAATTATAGTATATTTATTAAATAAATCAAAAACAAACTTAAATTAAAACAGATATGAAAAAATGGTTAATCCCCGTAGGAATTATTATAGCGCTAATTGCTATTATTGCTTTTTGGTCAATTGGAATTAAAAATACTGGTTTGCAAAAAAATCAAGCAGTTAATAAAGAATGGGGAAATGTAAGTACTACTTACCAAAGAAGAAATGACCTTATTGGAAATTTAGTTAACACAGTAAAAGGTGCTGCAGATTTCGAAAAATCAACATTGACAGCTGTAATTGAGGCTCGTGCAAAAGCTACTTCGGTAACAATCGATCCAAGCAATGTAACTCCAGAGCAATTGGCTCAATACAACCAGGCTCAAAGTGGGGTATCCTCTTCTTTATCAAGATTGTTAGTTTCTGTTGAACAATACCCAACATTAAAAGCGAATGAAAACTTCCTTAAATTACAGGATGAATTGGCTAGTACAGAAAATCAAATTTTAACGGCCAGAACACGTTTCAACGAAGCTGTACAAGATTATAATGGTTATATTCTTGCTATCCCGAACAAATGGTTCTTAGATTACAAAGAAAAACCATATTTCGAAGCTGTTGCAGGTGCTGATAAACCAGTTGAAGTAAAATTCTAAAAAAGAATTTTACATTTTAGGTAAATCTAAAATCAACAAACTAAACTCTAAAATAACTCCAATGTCAAAAGTAGAAGATTTTTTATCCAAAGAAGAAGAACAACATATTGTTGATGCTATTTGCGTGGCTGAAAAAAACACTTCTGGCGAGATTAGGGTACATATAGAACAAACAACTTCTAAAGTTCCTTTTGATAGGGCTTTAGAAGTTTTTCACGAATTAAAAATGAATGAAACCCAACTAAAAAACGGGGTTTTATTTTACTTTGCTGTAGCAGATAAAACATTTGCAATTTGTGGAGACAAAGGTATTCATGATGTTGTTGCATCAGATTTTTGGGACTGCACCAAAGAGACCATGATTGCCCAATTTAAGTTAGGAAACTACAAGCAAGGTATTGTTGATGGCATTCTGAACGCCGGCGAACAATTAAAAAAATACTTTCCTTCGTTTGAAGGGGACACTAACGAATTATCAAACGAAATCTCAAAAGGATAAATAATGAAAATTTCCACAAACAAAATATCTCATTCAAAAGGACTTTTTCAATTTACCTTTTTGTTAATCGCTTTTTTTACCACCAATTGTATTTTTGCACAATTTACAATTCCGGAAAAACCAAGTTTTCAGACTTCAGTTTATGATTATGCGAATGTTTTAAGCGCATCTGAAAAGGCACAATTAGAAGAAAAACTAATTCGTTATTCTGATTCTACCACAACACAAATTGTAGTTATTACAATCGAAAGTTTAAAAGGAGAAGATGTTAGCCAACTAGCTACAAAATGGGGACAAACCTGGGGAATTGGAGGAACTAAGCAAGATGATAATGGTGTAATTATTTTATTGGCTAAGGCCGAAAAGAAAATAGCCATTAATCCGGGATATGGAGTTGAAGATCGTTTGACTGCAGGAATTGGTGGAACAATAATCAGAAATATTATTATTCCGGAATTCAAAGCAGGCAGTTTTTATAATGGTCTTGACAAAGGAACAGATGCCATAATTGATGTTTTTAAAGGCAAATTCAAGGGAGAACGCAAACAGGCAAAAGGAAATGATTTTCCGATACTGCCATTCATTGTTATTGTTGTAATTGTATTAATTTTGCTGTCCCGAAATAAAGGCGGCGGTGGAAATTCAGGCAATAACGGCGGTGGAGGTCCAAGTTTACTCGATGTTATCCTTCTAAGCAGTCTTGGAAGAAGCAGCGGTGGCGGATTTGGAGGAGGTTTTGGTGGCGGATCATCCGGTGGCGGAGGTGGCTTTGGCGGAGGTTTTGGCGGAGGTGGTTTCTCCGGCGGAGGTTCCAGCGGAGGCTGGTAAAGTTTTTAGTTTCAAGTTTTTTTAGTTTCAGGTTTTAAGTTGATACTAATAAAATTTAGTTTAAATTTATCATTCATAATTTACAATTTATAATTCAAAATAGATGTTATCACATAAAGCAAAATACGCCCTTAAGGCCTTACTTTATTTAGCAGAACAGGACGAAAATCACATTTCCAGAACGATAGAAATTGCTGATGGCGCCAATATTCCTAAAAAGTTTTTAGAACAGATTTTATTAGATCTAAAACGAGGACGTTTTGTGAGTAGTAAGCAAGGAAAATTTGGCGGATATTATCTGATACGCTCCAAAAATGATATTACTTTGGCAGAAATTCATCGTTTATTCGACGGTGCAATTGCGCTTTTACCATGTGCTTCGTTAAACTTTTACGAACCATGCTCAGATTGCAAAACTGAGGAAGAATGTAGCCTAAGACACGGCTTAATGATCATTCGAGACGAAACTCTTAAAGCGATGCAAGGCATCACAATCGCCTCACTTGTAAAGAAATAAAAAAATATTTCCTAATTCCTAGTAAATCTATAGAATTTACATATATTTGCAAAAAAATCAACTAACCAATTTACAAATTTTAACCAATATGAAAGTAAATTACAATCGATCGGGTGTGTCAAAAAATCTTTTGCAAAAAAACCAAAATAGTCAATTCAAGACTGTAAAAAACAATTCTTCTATGATGTGTATGTGCTGGTAAAAAAAATTTAATTTAAATTCTACTAATCACATATAACTAATATAAAAATGAAAAATTCTATAAAAAATATACTTACACTATTATCTGTTTTTACTTTCTCTATTTCATTTGCACAAAACATTGAAGGCGTTGTTAAAACAAGTGAAAACGTTCCATTAGAAGCCGTCAACGTTGTTATAAAAGGAACAACTTCTAACACAACTACAGATCCTAGCGGAAAATTTAGCCTTGATACAAAAGGAAGACTTCCTATCACTATTTTAGTTCAATATGTAGGCTATAAAACTACTGAGATTGAACTTGTTGATTTACCTACTACTCCATTACAAGTAACGCTTAAAGAAGAAAACGAACTTATAGAAGTTGTTGTATCTTCCAGACGCCGAATAGAAAAAGTTCAGGATGTACCAATTGCAATATCAGTTATTACTGGAAAACAAGCGGAGCAAACAGGAGCTTTTAACGTTAACCGTATTAAAGAATTAGTTCCTTCTGTACAGTTATATTCATCAAATCCCAGAAATACAGGAATCAACATTCGTAGCCTTGGTTCTCCTTTTGGACTTACTAATGATGGTATCGATCCCGGAGTTGGTTTTTATGTTGATGGTGTATATTATGCACGTCCCGCTGCTACGACTTTAGATTTTATCGATATCGAGCAAATCGAAGTATTACGCGGACCACAAGGATCTTTGTTTGGTAAAAACACCACCTCCGGAGCTTTTAACATTACAACGCGTAAACCAAGTTTTACTTCAGGAGCTGATTTTGAAGTGAGTTACGGAAATTATGCCTTTCTACAAGCTAAAGCATCTGTTACAGGAGCTTTAGGAAAAAAATTAGCAGGTCGTTTATCCTTTTCAGGAACACAACGTGACGGTCTTATTGACAATGTTGCTACAGGAAGACCTACAAATACTTTAAACAATCAGGGGATTAGAGGTCAGTTACTTTGGACTCCAACTGTAAATACCAATATTATATTTGCCGGAGATATCACAACGCAACGCCCTGACGGATATGCACAAGTTGTTGCCGGTGTTGCTCCTACTCAAAGAGCTGCTTATCGCCAGTTTGATGCTATTATTAAAGATTTAAATTATCAACTACCAAGCTTAAATGCTTTTGACCGTAAAATTGACCACGATACTCCATGGCGTTCAGGACAAGATATGGGAGGTTTATCTCTTAATATTGACACAAAAATTGGATCTGGAACTCTTACTTCAACTACAGCTTGGCGTTTTTGGAACTGGGATCCATCAAATGACAGAGATTTTACGGGATTACAGGTATTGGCAAAATCACAAAACCCAACAAGACAAACACAATTTACACAAGAAGTACGTTACGCAGGTCAGTTAACCTCTAAAGTAAGCGGTGTTGTAGGGGTATTTTTTATAGATCAGACATCTCAAACAAATGGTACTGAAGAATCTGGGAACGCTCAATGGAGATTTGCACAAAGTTCAACAAGTCCCTTATGGAAAACTCCCGGTCTTTTTGAAGGATACGGAATCAAAACTGATGCAAATATCAGAGCATCGAGTGCGGCAGTATTTGGCCAAATTGATTGGGCAATTACAGAACGTTTACACGTATTGCCAGGTTTAAGATATAATTTCGATAAAAAAGATGCTCGTTATGCTCGTACAACATACGGAGGTCTTCAAACTACAGATCCGGCATTACTTGCTTTGAAAAAATCTGTTTACTCTGATCAGGCTTTTAATTCAAGTACTGATAATACAGATTTCTCTGGAAATATAACAGTATCTTTTAAAGCTTCTGACAAAATCAATGCTTACGCAACTTATGCAAAAAGTTACAAACCGGTTGGTGTAAATGTAGCTGGACTTCCAACTGATTCAAAAGGTTTACCATTACTTGATCTTGCAGTAATTAAGCCTGAAAAAGTAAATCATTATGAAATTGGGGTAAAAACATCTCCTTTTAGAAATTCAGTTTTCAACCTGACATTCTTTAATACTGACATCAAAGATTTTCAAACAAACGTTCAGGCTGCTGAATTAGGTGTAAACCGCGGGTATCTTGCCAATGCAGATAAAGTACGTGTGAGAGGTGCTGAACTTGATGCAAGTTTTGTAATAAGCCAACACTTAACAATCAATGGTGCTGCAACTTATACTGATGGTAAATACATCAAATTTACAAATGCACCACTTCCGTTAGAAGAAACTGGAGCTGCTGTAGCCTTCAAAGATGTTTCAGGAACTGAATTACCGGGTGCTTCAAAATGGGCAGGATCTCTAGGCGGAGAATTATCCGATAATGCTAAATTCTTTGGAAACGCAGGAAAAATATTCCTTGGTTTAGATTCTTATGCTCGTTCTGAATTTTCGTCAAGCCCATCGGCTTCAAAATATTTAGTAGTTCCGGGTTATGCCATTTTTAATGCTCGTTTAGGTTTCCGCGCTTCTCAAGGTTTATCTGTTCATTTCTGGGGACGTAACCTTTTGAATAAAGATTACTACGAACAATTATTACCTGCTGGTGGAAACACAGGTCAATATGCGGGTGTAATTGGTGATCAAAGAACTTACGGAGTAACATTGAAATATTCATTGTAACACAGTTAGTTTTAATCATATTAAACGAGATAGGTTTTTAAATCTATCTCGTTTTTTTTATGCAATCAAATATGCTAAATCACAAAATAAAATTTAAAACAAGTTTTATTGTTTAGTAGTTATATCTCGATTTGTATATATTCGCAGCCTGAATTGATACAAATTGAATGAAAGTTCTTAGATTGCTACTATTACTTGTTTTAATAAATCCTTTTTTATCAGCACAAAGTCTAAAAAAGACGGACCAACAAACCTTAACCTGGATACGATATTACAACATTTTACCCATAACCGAAAAATGGGCTATTCACCCTGAGTTTGACAACAGAAGTTTCGTTAATCCTCTTCACGAAAATTTATTTATTATAAGAGTTCAGGGAAGATATCGAATTCATAAAAATATAGATTTAGGCAGCGGCCTGGCTTATTTTAATGTCAATACGCAAGATCCTCATGTTGATCCTGACTTTGCTGTACCGGAATACAGAATCCAACAAGATGTCACTTTTATTAATGATATTGCTAAAATTACTTTCCACAATCGTTTTCAGCTTGAAGAACGGTTTATTCAAAAAGCAACTAAAACAGCATTACTCGATGACTTTTCTTTTGCTTACCGATTTAGATACAGATTACAATCGACATTTGATCTTTGGAAAAAAGATAAACAAAGTTTAAAAGCTACCATTTCTGACGAAATCATGTTTAATTTCGGAAAAGACAACAAAAGAAATACTTTCGACCAAAATCGAATTTATGCAGCATTACGATATCATTTCAACCCTAATATAGCTTTGGAATTAGGGTATTTAAAAAGCTTCCAAAGGCGTTCCAGTGGGGTCGATTTTTACGATCGTGATATTATCCGTTTTACGGTTTATCATAGAATTAATCGGAAACCAAGGATTTAGAACAGAAAACTCTAAATAAAATCTCAGTATAAAAATTCCAAATTCCAATAAAAAAACTTCCGATAAAATCCTTATATCTTTTCTAAAGAGAATTCACGATTAAAAATTTTAAAAATTGATGTAAAATCTATTCCATCCGCAAAAATCCGTAGGCATAAAAAAAGACGCACTGCTGTGCGCCTCTACATAAAACCATTGAAACTTTGAACCTTTGTTCCTTTCTCTACTCCATTCTCTGTCTTTTCTTTCCTCCTTTTTCAGCGCCTGCAAAATTTCCAATTTTATAACTTAGAGAAAACATTACGTAACGTTTCAAAACTGTATTTTCTTCATCACGAATCGAGGTTGCCGAAATCGTTCTTGTTGCACTTAAATTTTGATTCAGAACATCGTAAACTTTTACTTTGGCATAGATTTTTTTATCAAAAAAGCCATAAGACAAACTTGTATTCCACAGATAGAAATCTTTCTTGAAGTTGCTCGAAATATTAGAATTATAAGTATATCCAAAATCATTCCCGAAGATTAAATTTGCCGGCCAATAACTTGTGGTTTGCAGATTAATTCTGTGTACAACATTCGAGCTGGCATCTCTTGAAGAATTTTCATAATCGGTTTGATTGTATGATAAACTATACGATGGCGAAATAATAAGTAAATCTCCATACTCATACGTCATATTTACTTTTGGTGTAATGGCGGTTGATTTTGCATTGTATAAAACAGCATTTGTAAAACCTTTATCAAATGAATAACTACCATTTAATCCAAAACCATATCTTACAACATGAGCATCCCATTTGATCGATTGATTCCAGTTTCCTCCAATCGAAGCAATATAAGTACCGGATATATTTACGTAAGTAGTCGTTCTTTTTCCGCTATCGTCATAGATTGAAGTCGAAACCACGTCGTTGTTGTAATAATCTCCTTTTATGTAAAGGCTATAACCTGAACGTGTACGGAAATCATAATTTCTAAAACTAAAATTCGCACTATTTTTTTCGATAGGATTCAAATCCGGATTTCCCGTAATTGTATTTAATGGATTGGTTAAATTTAAAACCGGCATTAACTGAACTGCTGACGGAAGTGCGTTCGAATAATCATATCTGAATGACAGATTCTTTGAACGGCTAAACTTATACCTAATCTGAAAATCACCATATGGCAAAGCATATTTTTTATTCAGATCGGTCGCATTGTTAAGGTATAAAGAGTGATTGTCGAAGGCTACAATTGCTGTTCTCGAATTCAGGTTGACAGTAAATTTACTCTTCTGCCAAGTAATACCAACTTTGGGACTGAATGAATTTTGCTTTGACGTAGTATAATTTGTCAAAGATTCGTTTAGATTACTATACGATTGTGATGCAGCATCAAAATCGTATGTTTTCATATCTTTCATTTCGCTTTTCCAGTCAAAATCAGAACCGAACCTTATTCTTAATGAATCAGTAACGGGTTCCGTATATTCAAACTCAAGAGAATAAACATCTGAATTACTTATGTTTTTACTTTGCTGATTTCTATCGTCATTTGGTTTGCCGTCCTGATAAAAAATAGTTTGAGAAAGATTGAGTGCCTCAGCATCTGTCTTGGCATTATTATTATCAAATACAATACTAAAATTACGGGACTTTTTCTTAAACGCTTTATTGAAATTAATCGTGTTCCCAAAGGTTGTATTGGTACTTTCTGAATAATTTTTTGCATTACTTTCATTCAAAGCATCTCCGTTTTCATCTTCAGAAGAACTGGAGGATGTTGAATTACCATTCGTACGGGATTGATTGACTTTTGGCACGATCACCAATCGGGTTGTTGGATTTATTTTATATTCTAATTCAAAATTTACGTTGTTTCCGGTACTTTCGTTTCTTGTTTTAGAATCAGCCGAAGTAGCAATATTGCCGCTTGGTAAAAAACTAACCTGATCCGATTTACTTTCGTTATTATTAACTGAATTCGAAAAATTATAACTTCCCATCGCTGCTAAACTTTTAGACCAGTCATCAGAATAATTCAGCCCTATAAGGTTCGATTGCGTGATTCCTTTGCCACTTCCTGAGCTTCCGCTGCTGCCTTTGCTGTTTCTCCCGCCTCCCATATTATCAAACACCTCATCCATCGCAAAACCGGTAGAATTAATATTATTTGAAGAAGCGAGAACGCTAATTTTTTGCTTATTATTAAAGAAGTTCAAAAGAAGACTGCTTTCATAACGATCATCAGATCCATATCCGCCCAGAATTTTACCAAAGTAACCTTTGTTTTTCTTTTCGTCAATAGTGATATTAATACTCGAAAAATCCGAAGTCGATTCTTGTTTAGATAGTTCTTCTTTCTTTGTTTTAAAATCAGAAACCTGAATTTTTTTGATGATTTCTGCCGGTAGGTTTTTCAAAGCAATGGCACCATCTTTATCAAAAAATGTCTTTCCGTTTACTAATACCTGATTAACTTCCCGCCCGTTTACAGTAATTTTTCCATCAGTACCTACATCAAATCCCGGTAATTGTTTTAGCAAAGTCTCCACATTCGAGTCTGGTCGCACTTTATAAGAACCCGCATTAAACTCGAGCGTATCTTTTTTGATTGTAATTGGCGGTGCTTCGCTTTTTATAACCACATTATCTAAAGCATTTGCAGCCTCAAGTAAATACAATTTACCAAAGTCTTTACTTTCCAAAAGTCCTTTCTCTTCTTCAAAATATGGTTGATATCCCATATAATTTACCTTTAGAAAAATAGGTTTATCATATTTTTTTGTTTTAATAGTAAAAGATCCGTTTTTATCCGTTGTAGCATATTCGATTACTGTAGAATCTTTTACTGTTGTAAAATAAACAGTCGCTAACTCGAGTGGCAATTGTGTATTGATATCAACAACAGTTCCTTTAAGAACAATATCATTCTGAGCACTTGCCGAATAACAAAAAAGAGAAAAAATCAGGAAATAATAAATTTTGGTCATAAATTGGTTAGTTAGAAACAGTAAGACTCAAAAAGAGCTAAAAGGTTTAATTGTATTTTTAACATTTATTCAAATAGTATGCCATTTAGTATGAATATCATCAATTCGAATAAAAACAAGGCGTAAAAAAAGTCCCTTGTGAGGACTTATTTATTTTATTTTTCTCTGATATAAATATCGATTGGTACTCCTGAAAAGTCCCAGTTTTCTCTAATCTTATTTTCGAGATATCTTTTATACGGTTCTTTAACGTACTGTGGCATGTTTGCAAAAAACACAAACTGAGGCGTTAAAGTTGGTAACTGCATGCAATATTTAATTTTTACATATTTACCTTTTGTTGCAGGCGGCGGATAAGCTTCGATCACCTTCAACATAAATTCATTGAATTTAGAAGTTGGGATTCTTTGCTTTCTATTTTCAAAAACCTGAACTGTAGCTTCTAATGCTTTCAATAAACGCTGTTTCGTTAAAGCCGAAACGAACAAAATTGGCACATCTGTAAAAGGCATTAATTCTTCTCTAATTTTTGCTTCGTAATCACGTGTAGACATGGTATCTTTTTCGACCAAATCCCATTTGTTTACTAAGATTACAACACCTTTACGGTTTTTCTCTGCCAGCCAGAAAATACTCTGATCCTGACCTTCAAACCCACGGGTAGCATCGATAATCAAGATACAAATATCTGCATGCTCAATCGCACGAACAGAACGCATTACTGAGTAAAACTCCAAATCTTCCTTTACCTTCGCTTTACGACGGATTCCCGCAGTATCTACCAGGTTAAATTCAAAACCAAAACGGTCAAATTTAGTATCAATTGCATCACGGGTTGTTCCTGCAATATCAGTTACCATAAAACGTTCTTTACCAATTAATGCATTGATAAAACTTGATTTTCCTGCATTAGGACGTCCTACAACAGCAAAACGAGGTAAAACAACTTCTTCCTGAACTGGTTCTGGTTTTACAGGAAATGAGTCAATTAGAGCATCTAATAAATCTCCAGTTCCACTTCCTGAAATACTTGCAAACGTGTAATACTCCCCTAAACCAAGGTTATAAAACTCAATTGCATCTTTCTCACGCATTGCGTTATCTACCTTGTTTACCGCTAATAAAACCGGTTTAGTCACTTTACGCAACAAACGGGCAACAACGTCATCCATTGGTGTAATACCTTCCTCAACATCAACTACAAAAATAATAACATCAGCTTCGTCGATCGCTAATTCTACTTGTTTACGGATTTCACCTTCAAAAACGTCATCAGACCCGCGAACGTATCCACCGGTATCAATGACAGAAAACTCTTTTCCGTTCCACTCGCTTTTACCGTAGTTTCTATCTCTGGTAACTCCAGAAACTGAATCTACAATAGCTTCTCTTCTTTGTATCAGCCTATTAAAAAGGGTTGATTTCCCTACATTAGGTCTTCCTACTATCGCAACAATGTTATTCATTTTTGTAAATTTTAGATTTTAGATTTCAGAATTTAAATTCTAGTTTCCTAGAATCCTATCTCTTACAAATCCAAAATGCTTTATTTTAATTTTTTGCAAAGGTAGTCTTTTTTTACTTTCTAGTTCACTGTTTTAAGCATTCAGTGAAAATGTCTGAAAATTACCACCTAAAAATCAAAAAAGAATCACTTTTTTGATATATTAGCTTTAACTTATACAGCTAATCACTTCATTATCTACTTTATGGACACCAATAACGATATCCGTCTACGTCTGCGTTTTTACAAAGAGGTCGATCAAAACATAGATTCCCTGCTTCAGAAATTCAACTATTTTACCACCAAAAACTCGCCTGATTTCATCCTGAAAATAAAAGGGTATCATATTTGGATCGATATAAAAAGCTCTAAAAAGGAATATTGGTCGCCACATTTACATCTCGAAATGGAATCAAGAGGCAAAAATCAAAGTCACATTCGTGGTTTATTTGGACCTGATCCTAATTTATGGACATTTTTTATGTTTCTGCACTTTATGATCGCAGGAACATTTATCATTTTTTGCGGAATCGCCTATACTCATTACGTCCTAAAAACACCAGTGTAAACTGATCTTATTATACTATCCTTGATGGTGATCGCCTGGATTTTGCTTTATTTTATCGCTAAGCAAATTCGGAAAAATGGCGAAAAACAAATGAATGAAATCGAAAAAGTATTTTTAGAAATCTTAGGATCTTAAACAGATCAAGAAACCTTAACGATTTTTATGAATTACAAGAATTATATTTTTTTGAGGAGCTATTCCAGCTCTGCATTTCAACTCCTCGCAAAAAAAATTGTTCTAATGCATTTGCAAAGCTTCCGTTGGTCGCTTTGCAAATACAAGAACAATAATATTTTTATACTGCGGGGTTTTTATTTCGATCTGGGCTAAAAAAAACAGAATGATTTCTTAATAACTTTCAGATCTAAAAACTATTTCACCTCTTATTGATTATAACCAAAACGTTTCAACATATTGGCATTACTTCTCCAATTTTTGTTCACTTTTACTACCAGTTCAATATGAATTTGTTTTCCGAAGAATTTCTCTAAATCAGCACGAGCTTCAGTACCTACTTTTTTAAGAGCTGCACCTTTGTGTCCAATGATGATTCCTTTTTGAGTTTCACGTTCTACCATAATGATCGAACGGATTCTGATTATATTTTCATCTTCAAAAAATTCTTCTGTTACGATTTCAACCGCATATGGAATCTCTTTGCTGTAATTCAACAAGATTTTCTCACGAATTGTTTCGTTTACGAAAAAACGTTCCGGCTTGTCTGTTAATTGATCTTTTGGATAATATGCCGGTGATTCCGGTAATAACTCAATTATTCTCCCAAAAACTTCCGGTACATTAAAATTCTGTAAAGCCGAGATTGGGAAAATTTCAGCATTTGGTACTTTTGCTGTCCAGAATGCTACTTGTTCTTCTAATTGTTCCTGATTTGAATTGTCGATTTTATTCAACAACAGCAAAACCGGAATTTTAGCATGAATGATTTTATTAAAGAAAGCTTCGTCTTTTAGATCCTGCTCTCCTATTTCGACCATATAAACCAGAATATCAGCATCCTCAAAAGCTGATTTTACAAAGTTCATCATCGATTCCTGCATTTCATAAGCGGGTTTGATGATTCCGGGAGTATCCGATAATATAAGTTGAAAATCTTCGCCATTCACGATCCCTAGAATACGGTGACGAGTTGTTTGTGCTTTTGATGTAATGATTGATAATCTTTCTCCAACAAAGGCGTTCATCAATGTTGATTTTCCAACGTTTGGATTCCCGATGATGTTTACAAAACCTGCTTTATGTGACATTTGTGTATTATTTAATTTGCAAAGGTAGTCATATCAACTCAATACAGAAAATAAAACATTTTTTAAAGTTTTCGTTGGATTTCTCAAAAAACGGCGTATCTTTGCACCCGAAACAACGCGGGATAGAGCAGTAGGCAGCTCGTCGGGCTCATAACCCGAAGGTCACAGGTTCGAGTCCTGTTCCCGCTACTAAGACAAAAGCTTCAGAGAAATCTGGAGCTTTTTTTTATGCTCAAAAATTATACATAGGTAGAATAAAAAGTGGTCCCCTTTTATTGAAATACCTAATAAAAAATCACAACCAACAATAATTTACTAATTTTTAATATTTACTTTAGTAAAAAAACGATTTAAAATGCTACCAACTTTTGTTTTAGACCTATTCCGAGAAAATTACAAACCTGATATTACCAAAGATTTTTTAAATGAACTTGAGGAAAAAGCCGATTATTTAGAAATTCCAAAAGGAGAAATTTTGTTTACGGATAAAGACCCACGTAAAACTTTTCTAATTATAAGCGGAAGTTTAGTGCAATTTGTTATTACTCCCCAAGGTGAAGAAAAAGCCATTATGTTCCATACCGAAAGTTTTTTGCCTTTTAGCGGAAACACTTTTTTTGGAGTAGAAGAATCATCAGTTCACCATTTCGCTAGGGTAAATGAAGATATTAAAGTAGTAGTTATTCCTTATGATTTTGTTGTAGGCGCTGTAACCAAATATCCTTTCTTTGCTCAAAAAGTTTATCTAAAAACATTACTGTATATCCAAACACTTAATCGATTACAAAACCACGTTACAGGACTTACAAGTTTGGCGTTTTTGGAGTGGCTTTTAGAACACTATAGTTTCTTGTTTCAGCGGTTTCAGTCCAAGGACATCGCTAGTTTTATGGGAATTACGCCAACTTGGCTAAGTAATCTCAAACTGAAAGTTCATAAAAAATAAAAAATTTTCTGTTATTTAGTGTATGAAAATTTTTAAGGATAATACACGAAATCAAATTAATTTGAGTGAAAGTGTTGTTTGTAACATTAAATTAGCCTAAACATTTAACAGTAAAAAACTATGACAACATTTTATGATAAGTTTGACTTTGCATGGCCGTGGATAGGCTTGGGCATTGCTCTACCAATGCTGGTGATTTTGTTTTTCACAAATATTTTTCGAAGAGATATCACTAAACCATTCTATAAAGATTACTATTGGTGGGGGTGGCTAGCTGTTCCACTTTATTTATTGCATCAATTTGAAGAATATGCCTTGCACATTGATGTAAGTACAATGTCCTATAAAATTGTGGAAGATGTATGTCGAGCACAATATGCAGGAAAAGAATGTCTTATACCATTAGTGCATTATCCCGTTGTAAACATCGCATTAGTTTGGCTCGCTGCTCCTATTGCCGCCTTTATGGGGAAGCGAAACCCAATGATGGCGTTAACCTTTTATGGTTTTATATTAGTCAATGGGATTGTACATCTATTGACCGTACTGGTTATAGACAAGGTTCCACTATATGAGAGCCCTGGAGCATTTACAGGTATTTTTCTATTCATTCCGATTTCTATCTGGATAAGTTATGTGCATCCAAAAAATAATGTACTAACGGGAAAAGAAATGATAATTTCTATGTTCGGAGGTGTCGTTGGGCATATTGGTTTATTTTTAGCGTATCAGGCTGTTAAAATATCAGGACCAATGACCATGCTCGTTACAGATGTCATTGTCGTTTTCTTACCTATTTTAATAGTTTATCCTTTGAGTCGGAGATTCAGAAACGCTACATAATCCCGCTCAAGAACATTGTTTGTTTAATTTTATATAAGCAAAGGATAATTTCTTCAAATCTTCGATAAAAAAGTTCGACAATTCAATAGTCATCGGTACATTATCCTAAAAGTAATCACAAGCACAAACAATTTTATAGAAATCATCAATAAATTGGTTAGATTTATCAAGATTTCCCGCTACTAAGAGAAAAGCTTCAGAGAAATCTGGAGCTTTTTTTATAGAATAAATTTAGGTTATCGGGCTTATATCCGCCGCCGCGGACACAGGTTCGAATCTTCGCCGCGGCGAACTACTAAGAGAAAAGCTTCAGAGAAATTTGGAGCTTTTTTATTTTTAAATACTTTACGTTCACGAGCGAGACGCTCGCGCCAGCAAGAGAATGCTTAATAATTCTTTAAGCTTTTAGTTAATCATTTCTTAATCCTTTAAGAAAACCATCACTATTAATCTAAATTCGTCTTATCAATTCGTGCGAAATAAAGTACATTTTAACAAATGCTTATTGACAGAATTGTTTAAAACAAACTGAAACCAAATTTTAAAACTAACTTTTCATTAAACTTTGATTTATACAACACTTTTAAATATTGCGATTTTTCAGGGAATTGTCTTAGGCTTAATTATTTTGAAGTCTTCTTTATTCAATAGTAATTCAAACAAATACCTGGCCTTTTTACTATTTGCACTTTCCATTGTTTTGCTAAATTATGTTTTTGAAATTGAAGGTGTATTTACATCCTATCCTTTATTACGTTTTATAGACGCTATCGATTGGATATTTCTATTACCTGTTTTCACATTTTTGTTTATTATAAACCGCATTGATGATGACGTAAAAAACAGACAAAAAATTTATTTGTGTTATATTCCATTTGCCTATAACAGCATTCTTAATATTACAGTCTCTCTTGACATTGTAGCAAGAATTTATAAAATTCCTGAGGCTTACATGTACCTAATCAATATACTTCAGCTGATTCAGCTTTTATTGGCCGTTATCATCATTCTATTTCTACCTCTTTACTCTTATTTTATGATAAGGAGTTTAAAAGACCCTCAAGAGAAAAAATGGGTCATTATCTTATTAACTACAATGTATTTACTGCTGCTTGTCTGGCTAACTACCTATTTGGCTGGCTTGTTTTTTCAATTAGACAATTCTTCTACAATGAGTGGGGTGGCTATATCAGCAACATTAATAATGCACTGGACAGCTTATATAGGCATTTACAAATACAAGCTTGCCAAGAACAAAGATGCCATCTATAATTTTCTAAATACCAATTTAGCTGTTTCGTCTGCCAGTCTTCAATTTAAAGAAAACAGCCTAACGGAAGAAAATAGTACACCCGAAGAATATAGGGAATCTATCACGGCAGATAATCTTTATTTTCAAAAACTGGAACTTCTTTGCAAAGAGCACCACATTTATACTGACAGTACTTTAAACAGAGAAAAAGTCGCTGAAAAACTAGGTATAAGCGCGGGATATGTTTCACAAATTATAAATACAATAACAGGAGATAACTTTGCCAATTACATCAATCAATATCGGGTTGAAACTGTCAAGAAAATGATCTCCAGTTCTGAATATGAAAACTATAATTTGTTGACGATGGGATTAGAATCCGGGTTTACTTCAAAAACGACTTTTTACAAAGCCTTTAAAAAAGTTACTGGTCAGACACCAAATGAATATAAAAACGCCAGCAAATAAGTACCAATTTATACAGTTTTAAGCTTTTGAAACCTTTTCTAGTTTTTCTTATGTGAATTTTGGGTCTAAATAATTCAAATCACTTTTTATGAAAAAAAACTATGCACTGCTTATTGTTTTGTTTGTATTTTATTCTGCTAATGCTCAAAATGAAACTGATCCTTATCAGAAAAATAATGAAATTAAACTAAATACTCTTGCTCCTTTATGGCAATCTTTTCAGGTTGGTTACGAAAGACATTTAAACCATAATTCGTCATAGGACTTTCTTTTCATTATGTATTTGATAATACAAAAAATGAAAAGGATGTAAATTACTCAATATCTCCGTATTACAGAAGATATTTTGGTAAAAAATACGCTTCAGGCTGGTTTATTGAAGGATTTGGAATGCTGGCTTCAACAGATGGCAAAAAAATATACGCTTCAGAAGATCATTCAACATATACCGAAAATCCCGACGTTATTAATTTTGCTCTCGGTGCCGGCGGAGGCTGGAAATGGGTCAGTAAAAGCGGATTTCTTTTTGAAGCAAATATTGGTTATGGCGGTATACTAGTTAATGCAAATAAAACAGACCATAATATTGTTGCAAAATTTGGATTGAGTGCTGGATATAGATTTTGATAGAATTTATGATTCGATCTAAAAAAGAAGTCAAATTCTTGTTGCAACTTTATAAAAATCTTCAATAAACCGGTTAGATAATTGAATGCTTCCCGCTACTAGTAAATTCAAAAGCCTGATAAATCTCGATTTATCAGGCTTTTTTGTGCATTCGATAAATTTAATTTCATTTTATAAAAAACACAAGCATGCAGTGTTTTCAAGGAAAAGTTGGTTCGAGTCCCATTAAGTTAAAAAACGAAATGATAATACTAATTTAACTTTAATACTTCTGCAATCTAAACTTGATTTCTTTGACGAGATAATACAATATTTGATTATTTTTCTTTCACTAAAATCATAGATTTTCTATTAAATCACAAATTTTATACGATACATTGTCTAAAAAATTTTATTTTTTCACATATCATAAATACTTATTTTTCCCGATCTTAGAAATTCAAAAAAATTTACCCCTTGATATTTACATGTTTGCTGAATACTTAAAAGAGTGAGATAATCTTGAATCCCTTTTTTTGTCGGCAAACCATCATACTCCCTACGATACAATGCAACGGCTTTTATAGCTGCTTCTGCATTGTTATTATTCCAAGGTACTCCATCATAATTTAAAAAAGTAAAAAGTTCGTTTCTAGTTGAGTTAAATCTTTTTTTCCATTTTAAACAAATATTTGTTTCAAAATCAGTTTTATTCAACATTTTGAAAAAAAAATCAACTTCCTTTTTATGCTTATTTAAATTTCTTTTCTTCAACCCAAATTTGTTAATTGTAGTTGTAATATTGGTTAATAATTTGGAAAAATTCATCACTATAACTCTAAAACTAACGTCAAATTGATTCTTAACCAAATCGTCATTTATATCCCGTATTAAATGAATTAAACATCTTTGTTTTGCACATTTCATTGCGTCATAACCCGCATAAAAATCACTAATCAGAACGCCATTAAAATCACATAAAAATTCTTTTAAAAAGTCCGCTTCTCGAGTTGGTCTAAATAAATAAAAAACAGCATCAATATTTGTGAATACCCATACGTAACAAGATTCATTCCTGATATGAAAAACTGTTTCGTCAATATGAATAACAGAACTACTCTTAACTATATTGATAATTTCATTGAATGTTGTTTTATACTTGTTTGCAAATTGCACTTTAGTGCGCATTATATTGCTATGGATAAAATCAATATCAAAACTTTCTTTTAATTGTTCAGAAATCTTATTGTAACTAATTCGGTATTGAATCATTTGATTGATAATCCAATTCTGTAATTGAAGTCCATATTTGCTTCTGATGTTAAACTCATCTGTGGGCCTTACTATTTTCTTACAATTATCACATTTGTATCTTGCATTTTTATAGAGAATAATAATTCTCCTAATTCCTGTTTTCGTTATTTTTAAATCTACAACCGTCCTATCTTCAATGCTGTGTCTATACATTTTTTCACAATTACACGATTCACATTTTTTAGGACGTTGAGAAGTAATAATCTTATTTGGTCGCAGTGAAATTATCGACTTAGTTCTAGTGGTCTTTTGCAATCCAATTTTAGGATAAGTCTTTATTAGAACTTTTTCCCTTTGGTAATTAAAATGAGCATAACTATTAATAATTTGAAAATCTGGAACTAGAAAATTTGCTCTCTCCCACTTATACACAGATTTTTTTTTTAAATCTTTAACATCTTCAAAATTTTCATTATCAAGTTTAGGAATACTACAAATCCAATCTTTTATAACTTTTAGGGCTGTACAATCTTCAATATTATATCTAATTAATTTATCCTTATAGCTAGCTTGATTATCAAGCTCCCAACTATATCTCCAAAAAATACTTTGTAAACCTGATGCATTTTTATCTGACCATTCAAAATTTAAAAAATGAGCAATATCTTTAAGGCTATTGGTATAAGTTGGTGGATAAATGCAATTAGTAAGAATAGTTAAAAGATTAAATGAATTGTCAATTAAGGTGTTAATGTAATTCTGGTCTTCAGGACTTATCTTTTTTAAAATCCTTTTTAATCCCTGAATTTCATAAGTGCCATAATGGTACAACACAAAGTTTTTGAAAGGTTTTAGTACCTTAATTAATTCGATAAAAATATTAGTTTCTTCTTCTTCAGTATTAGCCCAAAATGAATATTTATTTTCTATATCACCATTTCTTATAATTAAACCAATTAGATAATTTATACTTCTGTCGGGAATACCTTCAAAATCTATAAACACCTCAATATCATGTTTTTCCAAATCAACCCTCTCAAGGATATACGTTTTTTGTTCCCGAATCGCTAATGCTTTTAATTCTGGTAAAAATTTTCTCTTGATATATGGATTTTTTTTAGCCCTAAATATATATGATAATTGTTTCACAGAAAAAATACCCCTATTATTTTTCAGTTGTATCTCTTTTTCTTTCAAATTACCTAAAAGACTCAAGTCATCTCTCTCAAGAAGCTTATCAAGACAGTCTTTACTGAATTCACAAACTTGACAATGCGTATTTTTATAAAAAACTGGTGGATTAACTGCATTTTCAAGATTTCTTATTAAAGAGATAATTTCGCTTATTTCCTTTTGAAAATTGGAGAGTTTTAATTTTGCTTCTTTAAATTGTTTTCCAAACACTATTTTAACGAAATCAATCTTCAGTTTAAATTCAGACTGAATGAAATATGATTGAAGTGCAACAGTTAACTTATCTAGTTTAGTTACTTTTTCTAAAGGACTAATTAGAATAAGACACATCTTCTTTTCGTCAAAATACAATCCATCCACCTTAATGTTTATTTTGTTTTTGCTAAATACTGTATCTATGTAAATTTGGTTTACCTCATAATGATTTTTATCCTTGAATAATTGTCCCTTAAACTCTTGTTTTATCGAATTTTTATCAATGTAATTTTGTTTTTTAATATTCCGTAGTTCATCAATAACATTTTCAAAATCAGTTTTTAAGGACTGAGAATTCAAACCTTTTAAATAGGCTTTATAATTGCAGTGAATTAATGCGGTTAATATTTCATTATTGATAATCATCGAAATTCTCGATTTACAAAAAATAGTGCTTTAATTTTTCCAAAATAGCACTTCTTCGAATCTTCTAAGAACAAAAAACATTTCTAAAAGTTCAATACTGTCCGAAGTATCCCGGCTACGTGCACGCTTCAATATTCGTCGAAATCATACCCGTCGCCGAAAACACAGGTTCTTGGCTTAACCACGGGAAACTACAAAAAAACAATATAATAGATCTAAGGAAAACACCTCTCCAACTTCTCTACTTTAGCTAATAATTTTATTTTCATTTGAAATCAACATATGAGATTGTAAGCTCCCGGACTTCATAAAATTTATCCCCTAAACTTTTATCTGATTCTCATCCCCCTAGGCCTTGGAAAAGTCAAACCTAAATGTGAATATAATCCCCTTACCTTACTTCTCCATTCAATTTTTGATACTACCCATTGTTTATTTTCTCCTACGATATGTAGATTATCATGCGAATGAGAGGGCATTTTCATTGAGTCTTGAACATCATCAAATTTTAAAAGAAGTTGAGGATTATCAATTGGAGACTGGTTTTTATCTAAATCAAAAATAGTCCTGTCTTTTTCGTTACTGTATCTGGATATTTTTATTTTTAATTCATCATAGAGTTTTACCAAAGGAATTTCATTTGTTATAAAATCAAGATCGTAAATATCTTTTTTTGTCGCACGATTTGCTGCACTGACCAATTTGAACAATCCAATATCCAGCTTTGACAATAACCGAATACCTTCTTTAATTTCAATTGGATAAAGGTTCTTCATATTTTGAAGAAGTTCAACTTTTAAAACTGTTTCTTTGGAAATCACAATAAAAAATCTCATAAAAACAAACTGGTCGTCAATATCACAGGGATTATCAAATCGAATAGCTTTATCACCATAAAACATTGACACTTCATCTTTTATTCTATTAAAACCTCTTCTTCCAATTATATCGGGACAAAATAAATCAATATCATCAGATACTCTATGATTATACTGCATAGCAAGATTGGTCCCTCCTCCCAAGGCAAATTCCGAGAGTGAAGGCAAACTCTGCAATTCCAAAATAGTTTTTAATATTTCCGAAGACACAGCATTCATTTATAAAGGATATTAAATTGACAGTACAAAACGCTGAAAAGGCTTCACGTGATATCGATCAGCAACACTCAGACATACCTTATTACTTATATTCTCTTTTGTCTGTTTTAGATATTTTACAATATCAGAAGAAGTATAGAGTCCTTCTAGAAGCTGAATATCTGCTTCGAAAGTTTCCGAAGTAGTGGCATACAATGCCCTCGGAATTATAATAGCTTTATCTTTTTCAATATCAAGCTCACTATAATCCATATCCCAAAATAAATATTTAGGAAAAACGTCCACTATGTTGACTTTTGGTCTCATTTTACAAATATACAACTATTGTATTATATTTAATATTCTCCTTGCTTCTTTCTTATTTTTAACACTTTAATAATCAGTATCATTAAACATTGTAGGTAACAGTAACATTCTAAGAATTCTTGAACTTTCTGTTCCTCTTTGTCTAACTGTATTATAAGTATAATGACTTATCATTTTTTGGAAATCTGAAAATTATCAATTAATCATTTTCCCCTTTCAATATTTTTAAATCATTCACAAAACGGTTCGAGAATTGTCCCGTTAGGGCTACAAGTAAAAGTAAAAGCCTGAGAAATCTAGATTTCTCAGGCTTTTTTGTGTTTCTAAAAATCTTTTTTAATTAAAAAACACAAACTATCAGTGAGTGTGTTCAAGGAAAATTGTTTCGAGTCTTTATAAGTCCTTTTGGAGTTGTTGTGCACCCAACGTCATAGGACTACAGCGTTTAAAAATAAATTAAACCCATTCTTTGGATTTACCAAATTATAACAAATACAAAACTAACTTTTCATTAAGCCGATTGCCCAAATCTGTTGTAGCATCTATGTTATGTGGCGTGCTTTTATCTCTGGTTCAGAACCTCCAATATTTCTTCTGAAGGAGCATCACATTCTGAGTTCGTCAAGTACAAGTCAAAAGCTTGATTCAGGACTTCTTTGACAATTTTAGATAACTGTTTTTTGGTAACACTTTTTTCTGGAAAGTCATAATCTATTTCAAGATTAAAAATGATATCGTCAACCTCCGTTTCATAGTCATTTAAATCTTGAATGCTATTTTCAGCATTTCCTAGAGGATTCCACTGCTTTAGTATCGACTTAATTTGTTCAATTTTTTGTTGATTCATTTTGTCTATGGATATTTGTATTTAGTTTAAGAGCCTTATTTAATATTGGATTTTATATTTACTTTATGATTAAAAGTTCTGAACATTTAGCTCGGTAGCATGCCACATAACGTTCTAGTAGTGCAGCGGGTCTGGAATTAAATTAAGCCCATTTTTCAAATTTATCAAATCATCACAAATATAAAACCAACTTCCTATTAAGCCTATTGCGTAAATCCATTGTAGCATTCTAAATTATACGTTCGTTTTTATTCTTTTTCGTAATATTTTTATAGTGATGTTCAAAATTTTTTAAATCCAGTTCGTTTTTGGTTAAGTACTAAAGTATAAAGTCTTTTCATTTTGATTTATATGATTGTAGCAGTTCGCCAAAATGACGCATAACTTGTTTATAAGTGTGACAAAATTAAACAAAGTGATCCAAATCTGACTCGATACATGTGATAAATTTCACACATTATTTATTTTAAAATATTTTTTTTTCTTAAATTATCAAAAAAACTTTTAATTTTATTAATATTTTCTGTCACTTATATGAGTGTCTACACAAATAAAAAGTAGAGAAAAAAAAATTAAGATGCACATGCTAGAACATTATAATAATCTTTGAAAAATTGGTTAGATAATTGAATGCTTCCCGCTACTAAGACAAAGCTTCAGAGAAATCTGAAGCTTTTTTGGTTTATACTATTTTTATAATTAAAACATTTAGATTGCGGGTGCAAAGTCAGGAGAACTCTTCGGTGAGATGTGCTCCTTTTTTCATCTTACATCTTCAACAAATATAGAATTTGCATATCCGTTTTTCGCACCATCTGTAAGATTTTTAGCCTCCCCATTAATCCATAATTTTGCAACATCTCTATCGTTATCATTTTTTTCATACCCTACTACATAAATATTATTTTTATGTACAAATACTGAATTGGCTATAGAACGATATTTGCCATCCGTAAGATTTTGAGCTTTGCCATTAGACCATAATTTTGCCACCTCTATTCCATTTATAGTTTCACTACCAACAATGTAAACATTGCCTTTGCTAATAAAAATTGATTTTGCAAAAGCATTATTTTTGCTATCAGAAATACTTTGCGCTTTGCCATCTATCCATAATTTTGCTATATATTTATTATTTTCTATTTCATATCCTACTACATAAACAACACCATTGTCTATATATAAAGAGAGTGCATACGCATTATTATGTCCATCGGTTAAATTTTGCGCTTTCCCGTTTTTCCAAATTTTTGCGATACTATTATTCTTGTAACGTTGTTCATCTCTATCTCCATTTTGTTCATGACCACAAATGAAAACATCTCCCTTGTAAATAAACATGGAAGATACATCTACCCAATTCTCACTTCTAATCACATCTGTTGAAATTCCATTTTTCCAAACTTTCGCTACATAATTAGTTAAATCATATTTGGCTCCTAAAATATAAACATTATTGTTTTTTATACACACTGATCTTGTATAAGCAGATTTTATTCCATCTGTCAGTTTTTGTATTTCCCCATTTTTCCACATAGCTGCCACATATTCTTTATGAGGTCTAATAGAACCCACTACATAAACATCTTGTTTTTTTACCGCTACTGCAGTTGCTTCTGAATACAATTCTTTATTTTCTAATGGAATATCTATTCCGTTTTTCCACAATTTCACAACTTGTTTCATGCCTACTTCATCGGCTATTTCTTCGATTGAACTTTCAAACTTACTATCGTTATATTCATATCCTGCTACATAAATATTCACCTCCTTTATATCATTTTTTTCTCTAACGAGTGATTTGTTAGTTTTGCATGCAGGAAACAATACAATGATAGAAATAGCAATTATTATTTGATTTAGGTATTTTATTAAATTTAAATTCATCTGTTTTATTAATTATATTTTATTCGGAGCAACTTATTTTGGCAAGGATATACTTTAAAATGTCGCCTAACTTCCTATTACTACAGTGGTTTTTGGTACTAAATTGAACCCTATTTTCAGATTTACCACCTGAGCCATAGCGAACAGGCGAAGCAAATCATCCCAAATAAAAAACTAACTTTCCATTAAGTCAATTGCCCAGATCTGTTGTAGCTGTTAGTTGCAGATTTTTTATTTACAATATTCTTTTATTCCTTTTTCAGCATCAGGTTCACCATATTTTTTTGCGTTGTAATAATCTTCACAGAAATCGGATATTCCAATTTGTTGTTTTGCTTGAGCCAGAACAATGTAACCATAACCATATTGGGGATTTATTTTAATTGATTTACCAGCATCCTCTAATGATTTTTGATATTGACCTAGTTCCAAAAATAAAAATGAACGGTAACCAAATGCTCTAAAAAAATCAGGTTTCAATTCTAAAGACTTATTAAAATCTTTTTCAGCATTTTCATAATTTTTTAATTTCCTATAGCAAAGTCCTCTGTCAATATAGGGAACGTGGTTTTTTGGATTTAGTTCAATACGTTTTGTTGAGTATTGTATTGATTTTTCAAAATTATTCATATCAAAATATAACAAGCTTAAATTATCATAAATTTGATCGATTACTGCTTCCGGAAGAGATAAGGCCTTAAGATAATCCTTTTCGGCATTTACATACTCTTTAATTTGAAAATAGCAGTAACCTCGATTTAAAAAATTATCTGATTTTGCAGCCTTATTGTTTATCAACATTGTGTAGGCAATAATGCCTTGTTTATATAATTTATTTACAACAAATACATCCGAGGCATATTGTAGTTTTTGATTTAAAGTACCATTACAAATTGAATCGGGGACTTGAAAGGGATTTCGATGCCCTAATTTTATTGCATTTTTTCCATCTTTACAAGCCAAATCAAAATTTAATAATGCGAAGTTAATTTTAGCTCTTGCCGAATACGCTTCTGGATATTTATTATCTAGATTAATTGCTTTATTAATCATTACCAACGCTTTTTCATTCTTTCCGCTTTCTGACAAAAGAATTGCAAAATTGTTAAACAATTGTGAGCTTTCAAATTTATATTCAATAGCTGTTTGATAATCATTTTCAGCACTCTGCATTCTTCTCAACCGTTGGTTTACAATACCTTTCCAGTAAAAATATTCACCCTTTTTTTTTATATCTGTAGCCTTTTCAAATGCTTGCAACGCTATTTCAAGTTTATCGATTTTATTGTTAAGCATACCTTTTTCAAAATACAACTCTGAATCGTTTGGGCTTAATTTAATCGCTTTATCAATACCGGATGAAGCATCTTCGTATCTAAAAAAAACAAATGAAGCTTTTGAATATCTGAGCCAATAATTTGAACTAATTGAATCTTTTGCAAAATCTTCTTTAAGCTTTTTAATTGCGTTCATCGAGTTTATCATTGAATTACTCTCGATTAAAGAATCAATTTCATGGTATTTAATATCCGTTTGTCCTTGTAATGTAATGCTAAATATAATTGAAATTATGAATAATATTTTTTTCATTTGTGTGTGTTGTATAAAATTTGTAACTAACGTGTTACTACAGCTTGATAAAAAACTTGAGAGAATCTGAGACTTTTTTTGTTTTAGAATAATTTATAAAAAGTTAATATCCTTTATAAAATTTATGATTTACCATTAAAGCCAATGAACAATTTCTTCGTAGTAGTTGCTAGCCACAGTAGCTTTTGATTATGGTTTCTGACTCTCTTTTCATTTCTTCAAATGTGCGTATAAATTCGTCACACCTTTCTTTTAAAAGTGGATTATTCTTTTTTACAAATCCTGCTCTTTTACCTAAAAATTCAAAATTGTCTTGATAGTCCCAACATAAGTCCCATGAACATCCTTCAACAGCAGGAATTGCAGATTGTAAAAAAGCATATTCATTTGTTTTGAAAGTTGCTCGTCCAATTTTTATTTTCTTCAAATTCTTTAAATGCAAAATCGGTAAAAAGGCCGGGAATTCCGACTTGTTGATTATAAAGCCCAATGAAAAAACTTCAAGGTTTGGAAGTTCTTTTAAAAACTCAAAATTTCCAATTGGTTGGTTCCAATCAATAGTCCCATCAATATGTAAATAGCGTAAACTATCTATTTCTTTTAGTCCGTCAAAATTGGAAACTTTACGAATATTTTCAAAATGTAAAGATTTTAGTTTTGTAAGTTTTGAAAGTGGAGTCAAATCAGAAAACCCCGAAACATATTCGAAAATAAGCTCCTCCAAATTATTTAGGCTACTAATGAACTCTATGTCTGTTGCTCTGAAAAAAGTTATTCTTAACCGTTTTATGTTTTTTAGTCTACCAATAGCTTCAACTTGTTCTTTACTTGGATCATTAAGTGTTATTTCTTCAAGATTTGGACAGTCAAACATTTGTTCCCAATTTACTTTCTCTTGTTTTTTGCTTATAGTTAGAATTTTCACTTCGTCTTTGTTTGCGATTGTAAAATCTGCAATAAATGCAAATCTTTCTCTATTTGGAATTATCGTCCAATAGTCTCTTGTTCTGTCTAAAAAATCTCCAAAGTGATGTTTCATTACCTGTTATGTTCTTGAGTTTTCTGTGTCATCTAATGCTATTTTGGTAAACTTTCTAGTACTGTTGAGGATTTGAAGCTAAATGAAGTTCATTCTTCGAATTTGCCAAATCAAACCAAATACAAAACCAACTTCCCATTATGTCAATTGCCTAAATCCGTTGTAGCTGTTACCAGTTGCCTCTATTTACGATTTTTTAATTGTTCTAATCTCTGTAAAGCTTTGGGTAAATCATATTCCTCTTTTGGCAACTCTTCCATTAGTTCATAATTTAAGAATCTATATCTTTTTATTCCACAACCTTTATCGAGAATATTGAGTTCAGAACATTTTACACATTTAATGATGTCAAACTCAAAACTAGGAATGTCATTATCTCGTTCCAAAATAAAAGTTTCCAATTGAGTTTTGCATTTTTGGCATTCTATGGAAAGAATTTCATGTCTTTTTCTTTCTTCTGCTAATATTTTTTCCGAAGCTTTTTTAATAGCCTTCTCATGGTCATAATCCTCAATTCCGTATGTCCAAAAGTTTAATTTTTCATTAATACTCCGAATGTTTCAAATTTTCGCAATCTCAGCAAAATTATCCACAACAAATTCTATTTCTTCTGTATCTAATTCGTCAGATTTAATTTCCTTGAAATAGCGTCCAAATACGTTCTCAATTTCTTTATCTGATTTATTTGAATTATTGGCAGAAATTAAATCCGATAGTAAATCATTAAAAGAATTTTCAAGTGTAATGCATAGACTTTTTTCTGAAGGATTCAATCCACGATTTTCCCATTCTTCGCTTGAGAATTTTTCAATGCTTTTTAATTTTTCTAATGCTAAAATTGTATTATTCACTATTGTTTCTTTAAGGTAACTGCTAACTTGTTTATGCCTATTACAAACCACACAAAGCCAACCAAATTCGGGTAGATATTTGTGATAAATTTCACACATTATTTATTTTCAAATATATAATTTTTTCACTACAAACTATCAAATACACTTTTAATCTGATTGATGCTTTTTTGGCACTTATATGAGCGGAAATGCAAACAAAAAGCAGAGAAATGTTTCTCGCTATTAAAACAAGGCTTTAGCCCATTTTGTCAAATATCTCTTTGCTCACACTAGCTGTAGAGAAAGTATAGAAACAAATAAGTCCTAAAAGTGATTTTAATCGAAATCTCGTTTACTTTTGCCAAATGTTAGAAATTCTTTACCAGGACGAATATATTATAGCAATTAATAAACCAAGCGGATTATTGGTTCACAAGTCATTTTATGCGCGCGATGCAAAAGTGTATGCTATTCAGGAATTGAGAAATCAAATAGGGCAACATGTTTATCCCGTTCATCGGTTAGATCGCAAAACATCTGGTGTCTTGTTATTTGCATTGGATAAGGAAGTTTTGAAAATTATGAATGATCGTTTTGCCACACGCGAAGTCGAAAAAAAATATTTAGCAATTTTACGGGGCTGGTCGCCCGAAGAACAAACGATTGATTATGATTTAACCAATGATGATAACGTTACACAAAATGCAATAACATACTTTCATCGTTTGCAAAATGCCGAAGTTGAGTTAGAATTTAACAACAAGCCCACGTCACGATATTGTTTGGTAGAGGCGATTCCTGAAACGGGACGTATGCATCAATTACGAAAACATTTTAAACATATTTTTCATCCTATTTTAGGAAGTCGGCCACATGGTTGCAACAAACAAAATAAATTATGGCTGGAGAATTATGACCTGAAAGGAATGATGCTTCACGCACATCAGTTAATTTTTAATCATCCAATAAAAAATGAACAGCTCATCCTGAATGCCAGGATTAATGAAGAGTTTAGCAGGGTTGGTACTATTCTTAATCTGGATTTGAGTAAGTATAAATAGAATAACAATTTTGAAATTTAAGATGTGTATGCTAAAATACTGCAGCTATTTCAATGCTTGGCGCTATTGATACAAAGCTTCAGAGAAATCTGGAGCTTTTTTCGCTTATATCCATTTACAAAACAATCTCTGATTCAGGTGCGAATTCAGGAAACAATCGTACAGCTTGCATGAGAGCTTTTTGGGGCGAAACATTTTAGTTAATCATTTCTTAATCCTTTAAGGAAGTAATTAGTATTACTATAAATTCGTCTTGTCAATTCGTATGAAATAAGTTATGTTTAAAAAAATGACTGATTATCATGATATCCCAGAACAAATCTCAGAAGCAACTTTTATATTAAAAAATTGATTTATACAACACTTTTAAATATTGCGATTTTTCAAGGTATAGTCTTGGGCTTAATTATTTTAAGGTCTTCCTTATTCAATAGTAATTCAAATAAATATCTGGCGTATTTACTATTTACACTTTCAATTATTTTACTTACTCAGGTTTTTCAGATTGAAGATGCATATACTTCCTATCCTCTTCTACACATTATTGACAATGTCGTATGGCCATTTCTGTTACCTGCTTTTCTATTTCTGTTTATTATAAACCGGATTGATGATTCTGTTAAAAACAAACAAAAAATTTATTTGTGTTTTATTCCCTTTGTCTATTCCGCTGTCCTTAATATTATAAACGACCTTGATCATGTTGCAGGACTTTATGCTATTCCTAAATTAGGTACAGCTATAATCACAATACTTGGTCTTATTCAACTTTTTTAGCCGTTACATTTATACCCTCCCTGCTGCTTTACTCTTATTTTATTATAAGACATTTAAAAGATTCACAAGAAAAAAAATGGATCATTACCTTATTAACAATTGTTTCTTCTTTGTTATTTGCCTGGCTTATTACTTGTCTGGCTGGCCTATTTCTTGAATATGACATTTCTTCTACTTTGAGTGCTCTCGCTTTATCAGCAACATTCATAATTCATTGGACAGCTTACATAGGTATTTACAAATACAAACTGGCCAAAGACAAAGATGCTGTCTACAATTTTCTAAATAATGACTTCGCTATTTCCTATAGCAATCTACAAATTGTAGAAAATAGCAGACCCGAAGAATACAGGGAAGCAATCACGGCTGATAATCTTTATTTTCAAAAACTGGAACTTCTTTGCAAAGATCAGCACATTTATACTGACAGTACTTTAAACAGAGAAAAGGTTGCCGAAAAACTAGGTATAAGCCCAGGATATGTTTCACAAATTATAAACACGATAACAGGAGATAACTTTGCTCATTACATCAATCAATATCGGGTTGAAGCTGTCAAGGAAATGATCTCAAATTCTGAATATGGCAACTATAATTTGTTGACGATGGGATTAGAATCCGGGTTTACGTCTAAAACGACTTTTTACAAAGCTTTTAAAAAAGTTACTGGTCAGACACCCAATGAATATAAAAACACCAGCAAATAAGTACCATTTTATACATTCTTAAGCTTTTGAAACCTTTTCTAGTTTTTCTTCTGCGAATTTTGGATTCAAATAATTCAAATCACTTTTTATGAAAAAAAACTTTTTACTACTTATCGTTTTGTTTGCCTTTTATTCTGCTCATGCTCAAAATGAAACTGATCCTTATCAGAAAAATAATGAAATTAAATTAAATGCAATTGCTCCTTTATGGCAATCTTTTCAGGTTGGTTACGAAAGGCATTTAAATCATAATTCGTCATTAGGACTTTCTTTTTATTATGTGTTTGACAATACAAAGAATGAAGAAGATTTAAATTATTCCGTATCTCCGTATTACAGAAGATATTTTGGTAAAAAATATGCATCAGGCTGGTTTGTTGAAGGATTTGGAATGCTGACTTCTATAGATGGCAAAAAAATATACGCTTCAGAAGATCATTCAATATATACCGAAAATCCCGACGTTATTGATTTTGCTCTCGGTGCAGGCGGAGGCTGGAAGTGGGTCAGTAAAAGCGGATTTCTTTTTGAAGCAAATGTTGGTTATGGCGGTCTATTATTTAATGCAAATAAAACAGACCACACTATTGTTGCAAAATTTGGATTGAGCGCTGGATATAGATTTTAATAAACTGATAAAATAAATATTAGTTTGCGAAATTAATTTCACGTAATGAATTTGTGTCAATTAGTGAAATTCGTGTTCAAAATTGATTTATAATATTTGTTTACAAACGGTAGGCCACTAAGATAAAGCTTTAGAGAAATCCAGAGCTTTTTTATTTTGGACTCCCCTGAAACAACTTTGCGTTTACGAGCGGGACACTCACGCCCAATATCACCTTAAGGAGATTTCCATGATTTGTTGCAAAATAAATCTCTCCTAAAATTGTAAAGTTTTTTTGTTTCAGGCAGATTTAGGAGATCAGGCAGATTTTTCTAATATTTTTAATCCTTTAATCTGTGGCTTTGAGAAAAAAAAGATAAGTAAATAAGTGCCAATTTATCCATTTTTAAGCTTTTGAAACCTTTTCTAGTTTTTCTTATGTGAATTTTGCATTCAAATAATTCAAATCACATTTTATGAAAAAATTTTTATTACTAGCTGTTCTTACAGTTTTAGGATTCGCAAATGTCAATGCCCAAAAAATTAAATTTGGCGCTAAAGGAGGTTTAAACTTTGCAAATGTCAGCGGAGATAATACCAAAGGTCTTGATGTCGTAACATCATTTAATTTTGGTGTTGTATCAGAAATTCCAATCTCAGATAAATTTTCTTTTCAACCTGAATTAATGTATTCCGGTCAGGGATATAGTTTCAATGACAATACAGTTGCTTTAAATTATCTGAACATTCCTTTAATGGGAAAATATTATGTAACAAAAGGATTAAGCGTTGAAGCCGGACCACAAATAGGTTTTTTACTTTCTGCTAAAAATGAGAAGACAGATGTAAAAGATGCTTTTAATACTTTTGATTTTGGCGTTAATCTTGGCTTAGGCTATAAACTTGACAACGGACTTAATTTTGGTGTAAGATACAATCTGGGATTAACTGATATTAATAATGTGGATAATTCTTCCATTAAAAATAAAAATGGAGTATTTCAAGTATCTGTTGGTTATTTCTTCTTCTAGAATTTAATAATTGTATCGCTTTTATCCCTAAGACTGCCTGGAAAAATAGCCGCCTTTTTACCGGTGTGATTTGTACTCGTTTTACCTATCACAGATTTTTTAAACAGATTGGGATCAAAATTAAAAGAGGTAAACAATGAAATAAAAGCTTCAGAGAAATCTGGAGCTTTTCGTTTTTATAATTCCCCTTATTACTGATAAACACTGATATCTGACTAACAATATAAAACCTGGCTATTTGACATTTTTTATAGAGGACCAATAGTAAATACAATACGAGCACTATAGTTAGCAACCGGAATTATAACAGACACACCGCGTATTTGAAGGTTTAAACCAATATTAGTTACTGCTGCTAATGATAAAACAGCAGTTACTCTAAATAACTCCGTATCACTCGTTAAAACCTCCTGATATGGCGTCGCCTGATTTGGTAGCATGCTACAAAGCACGCATAAACCTGATCCATTATTCAATTTTTTTACATCAATTTTCAGAGAATTATTCCATGTAGGATTGGGTTCATATCTGACTGAAACCTTTCCTGTGCCTAAAAGAAGTGGTACTGACAAACTTAAATTAATTTGAGAAGAGCTGCTTTCATAAGTTCCCACATAATCAGATCCCGCTTCTGTAATTGTTGGGATAACAGGAGTCCAATCTGTACCTCCTACCGTAATCGTTTGAGATTTGGTAACAACGCACACAAATAACGCACCAACTAAAGACAATAATCTTATAGATGTATTTATTCGATTTCTTATACTAGATTGTTTCACCATGTTTTTAGTTACTAATAGTATAGGTTATAGTAATTATTTTATTAGTAGTTTGTACTAATTTCTTATAATCATCCATTTCTAAAGAAATATTTAACAAATGTCCGTTATTGATACCATTTCCCGTAAAAGCACCGCCAATACCTGTTATAATTGTTGTAGGCACAGTGGTTAGTGTAACTTTACCCACAGGAATCCCTCGTGTACCTCCCCCACTACCGCTCGCAGCCGCAGCCTGAAGCTTTACGAATAATCCGGTGAACGTCTGATCAATTTGGGCAGAAACAGATCTTGCGGGCGTTGTTGTTTTTATAGCAGACGTATAGTTTAACCATTTTGTAGTATTAACAGCAGGAATGGTTAATGGGCGACCAGCCTCTGTGGGTGCCAAAAAGCTAAAAGAAATAGCCGTCATAGCAGGTTCTACATCAAGTAATGCAACTTCAGAAAGATTCACATTAATATTGCGACTTCCTGTTGTTTGTGCCGAAAGAAACAAACTACCAGAAAAAAAAAGGAATACTCCTAAAACAAATTGAATCGAATTAAAAATCATTTTTTTTCTTTTGAAGTGTTAAAACCTACTCTCATTGGTTTTTGCAAATATTTTATTTCTTTTTCCGTTTTACTAATCTTAACCTGAACTTGTTGATCTTCATCCGGGTTAAGTGTTAAGTTTATATCATCTGTCTGAATTTTATATTTACTGTCTAATCCGTTGCGATATACTTTTAATTTCCAATCACCGGGTCTTAGATAGGTAAAATCAAAAGGTTTGGTAATATCACATATTTTTCTAAAAACCTGACTATCTGATATCACTTCAACAATAACACTTTGGTCTTTGCTATCAGCATCTTTCTCGTCAAGTAGTATTATTCCTTTTATACCGGAAGCTTTTGTAATACCAAAATTGAAATAATTTCCTCCTTCGATTATGGTAACTTTAGCCGGAATGTCAATATCGGTAATATCCTGCACACCTAATGTTCCTTCTTCTATTTCAAGAAAATAAATATCAGGTTTCACATTTTTAAACAAAAAATGACCATTTTCATCCGTAATAGCTGAATAGGGACCTAAATGAAGTTTTATATCCTTTATTTGTGCACTCCCTAAATTAGTGATATTTCCTTCAAAAAAACCATACTCTTTGATTTTTTTTATAGGCGCATTAATGTCCAGAACATAACGTACTGAAAATGCAAAATCCTTATTCTCAATCTGATGCTGCGCTAAAGCATATCGGGAAAGAATATTTATTTGTTGATTTGGAGCTACTCTGTAATTTAATGCCAGCTCCAACAGATTTCTGTCTGTATAATAATCCTCCAGATAATAGGTGTTTTGATAAAATAAACTGGCATCCCATCTGTTGTAAATATGAGCATTGACACGCCCTCCATATAAAAACAGCTTCTCATCCTTTGTCGCATATCGATTTACGGTCGAATAACTACCATAAAGACTTATAGAATTTCCTTTGTTGTTATAACTAACATTTGCAGTATATAGTGATGATGCGCCTTTTGAATTAATCAAAAAATTAGTCGTTTCGGCTAAATACATTTGAAGATTGATCGAAAATTTATAAATATCCTGAGACAATTCAATACGGCTAAACATTTCTTTATAAAAAAACTGTTTATGTTCCATTCTGTCTTCATATTCCTGAGTTCCGCTAAAGAACGAAATCGCACCTCTTTTTAAATAATTATAACGTATCCCTACCTGAAAAGCTTCTCTGTATGGCGCGGCTCCATAAAGAGTATCTCTTTCAAAATTTCTTGCATCCTTTTGATAGTTAGACGAAAGGCTCAGTTTGGGTAAAATTCGGTAATTAATATTAGCCGTAAAAAATTGGGTATTGGTATAATAACCTGAAAAATTAGGCGATGCATATATATAGCTCGCATTGACATCCAGATCTTTAAAATAAGTTTGTGTTTGTAACTGCCATGCATTTCCTTGTGCTACATTATTACTGCTTAAAGCATATTCTCCTTGTACAGCAACTCTCTTAAAAACATTTCCCTCGCCGGCAACATAGTGCAGATGATCGTCCTGATTGTTCTCTTTTCGTTTCAATAAATATCCGTAGCGTATATTATTTTTGGCATTAAAATTTACCTTGGCATAAACACTGATTTCATCTTTAATATCTTTAAAAAAACGGGGTTTATTATAAAAACCCCCAACTTCTAACTTGTTGAATTTTTGCCTTAATTCTACACCTCTCCCATATCTTGAAAACTCTGTCAAAAATGACGAAGAAAAGGTCTTATCACCCAAATGAGCATAAAAATTAGTCGATTTATAATTTATAAAATATTCTTCGTACTGAGAAAAGGACGTTAATCCGAAACGGTCCGGACCGATAGCCCTAAATTCAAGTAATTTAGAATTTTCTTCATTTAGAGCTCCTCTTCCATAAATTTCTCCCTGAAAACCGCTGTCAAAATCATTCCGCTCTTGTCGCCCAATATAGGTTGCCGCTATTCTAATAGGAAACCGAAGCCAGACATCTTCATTTACAGGAAAAACAGGAATAACATTTGTTATCTGGGAGGCAAAAACAGGTTGAACAGAGTCGTTTTTGACAGAAGCTGTAAGTTTAATTAAATTTTGTGAAGGTTTAGGCTGTTCAAGCTCAGTAGATTGATATGCATTTATTAGGACAGACTTTCCAGGTAATATCAAAATAGGATTATCACCTTTTATAAAAGTTCGGGCAGAGGTTTCGATAAAAATATTTTCTTTGACGTTTCCCTCATTTTTCAGCATAAAAAAATTATTAATAGTGTCTCCTGCTTTTACGTAGCTTGATGCAGAAATAAGTTCTAATGTTATTCGTTGCAATTGACTGACCGTTAGTACAAAATCCTGAGAGTGTAAAATATTATTTGTCTTGTCCTTAATAACTAAATTTATTTTGTCTTTGCCTTTTGATGAATTAATGGGTACCTGAATAGCAACTAAATATATTTTGGTTTCGTTTGCTGCTAAAGTAAGATCATAAGGTGCAGCAGCCAAAACCCAACCTTCAGGAAGAGTATTCGTTACCGTGACTAAAAAATCCTTGGGAAATGGATTCGTAATTTTAAAAACCAACGTTTGTACCTTTCCCGGTGTAATAAACTCATTCTGATTTACTAAATCGACCGCGAGTTTTTGTGCCTGAGAAAAGTACGGAATAATAAAAAATAATATAATTATTCTTTTATTCATTTATTCATTGGGTATATTTAATTCGATATTTATTCCAAAAACGTGGTCCTCTGCACTACTTGCAAGTATTGAAGCATTATAATTGCCAACAGGAACTGAACTTAAATCTATAGTAAATAGTTTAGAATTATTGGGTAGCAAACTCTGTATATCGCTCTTGAATTTTCCTTTATTACTGCCGTCTTTGCTGTCAAATATCTCAATGGTGGCTTCAACGATATGAAATATTTCCCCATTATTTGAAATTGTAAGTTCTAAAACATGCTTTCCTTCAATTTTCTTTAAATTGATAGCATCAAAAGTCATTAAAGCCTTCGCAGGTTTTTCATTTGTTGTAACCATCTGAATGCTATAACGAATGAGCGTTTTTAACTGAATACCGTTTTTGACATCATTTGGTACAACATCATCTACAGGTTCAACCATTACTACGCTCCAAAAGCTGCCGGCAGGGGTATTTTCAGGAATAGTGATTTCATAAGACACATCAGTCTTACTCCTGCCTTCTATTTTTAATAAATTGGTACTTAATTTAATCCATTTTAAATTGCTCCTTTTATTCTTTCCGTAATCTTCATAAAATGAAGTCCCCGTAGCATTATAGCTATAATCTTGTTGATACAATTTTACATTTTGAGCAATATCAGAAGTGTTTTGAATAGTGATAATTCCTTTTTGCAATATTCCTTCTTTTAGTTTGTAACTATGTGTTAAACCATTGGTTATAACAATGCTTGCGAATACATTAGTATACGCAAAGAAAACTGCAATAAAAAAGAGTGTTTTTTTTAAAGTCATCGCTTAGCAGGTAGGTTGAAATAGGTAGACAGAAGTAAATAGTTAAACAAAAATAGTGTCTCCTGATTTTATGTAAGCGACACTATTTTTGTTTAAATATCTTTGAAAAAATATGGGTTTTAGTTTTCACTAATGGTATAAGTAACTATTACTGAAGGTGTAGATGCAAACAAACCTGTGTAATTAGTCGCGTTTAATGAATAGGTTAAATTGTGTCCGTTGGCGGCACCATCTCCTGTATACGAAGCTCCAATTGCTGATATAATTTGTTGATCAGCCGCGGTAAGCGTTATCGCGCTTCCGGCACTAGTTCCCAATGTTCCGCCTCCATTTGTTCCGGTAGCTGTAGCTGCCAGAACCCTTACATCTAAACCAGGTACAACCGCATCCATTTTAACAGATACTTTGGCCGTTTTTGTGCTTGTTGTTGGAATATAAGAATAATTAAGCCATAAACTAGCATTGTTTGCCGGAGCTACAATGGGCAAACCCGCTTCTATAGGAGCAGTAAAAGCCATCGTAATGTTTTTGGCCAGAGCTGGTTCGATATCCACAATGGCTACTGTAGGAATTGTAATTCCTATCGTGTGAAAATCAGTTCTAGTGTCTTGGGCATAGACTTTTCCAAAAACAGCTAGTAAAAATAAAGCAGATAAAATTTTGTAGGTTTTCATAGGATATGTTTTAGATTTTATATAAAAGTATACAATATTCACATATCCCTAACTTAAATCTTACAATTTTAACAAACTTATTATTCAACACTACTTGTGGGGTTATATTTACATACTATTTAACATTATTCTTTAGCCATTATGTTTCCTGAGTTTGCCCGTATAATCAGAGACAATGAGTATCAATGAAATAACTTCTCTTTTTTTCAAAAGATTATCGCAATTTCCTGAAGTATTAAATTTAAGATAGAAATACAACAATTATATGCATATCCTGAGATAATCCGGTTAGATTTTCGGCATTCCTCCTACTTTTTATAAGGTGCTTTTCGGGGAGCAGGGATACTTATTTACTGCTTTGTCATGACCTAATCTTTATATTCAAGATTGGGAGCGGGAGGTGTTATATCGCCTTTCTTTAAAATTATAGTCGAACCTTCGCCAAAAACAGAAACTTTAATCGCCGGTAAGTTATTTTACTATTGTTTTTTGTGCAGAGCAACTTATTGATATAATGAATAATAATTTGATACAGATAAACTTTTCCATGATTGTATTTTAGATTACAACTTCTAAAGTCGAAAACTTCACAGCCAAGAAAGACGACTTGTTAGTCGCATTACTTTGTTGGAATTGATTCTAATTTTCCGTTCTTATATACATAAAAGCTTGTATAAGCGTCAGAAAAATCTTTTTTATTGTTACTTTCTTTAGCTGTAAGTTTTACATCAATTAAATCTCTAAAAGCAGATTTGTCATTAGAATAAAAAAAGACAGTTATTTTATCTGCATAGGTTTTTCCAATATAGTCTTCATTTTTAAGTTTTTTGGAGGAATAAAGCCCTACGCGAATTTCATTATTATCATTCCAAAAAGCTACCGAAACCGTATTGTCTGTATTTCTTCCTGTATGATATTTTGCATTTTCGTTAAATTTCAGGATTTCAGTTTTTAAATCTGAATTTTTTATTACAATATTATCTTCTCCAGCATTCCCTTTATCACAAGAGTAGCTTATAATTATAAAAAACAAAGCAATTATTTTTCTCATATTATTTGTTTTTTTGATTCAAAATTAATCCCTTTTAATGGCTATCTGCTGCAGTGATTTCCCTCTTTATAAAATCTATTATAATTCAAATCGAGATTATTTTGTTTTATTCCACTTCTTCTCCAAACCAAAAAATTTTATCACGTACCAATGGAAAATTCCAATCTTCAGTATAAATATTTTCCAATTCTGCAGACCAACCATCTACAGTAGAAGCTTTTCCATCAATTTTTCTGGTCGCTGTATATTTCCCGGTAATGAAGTTAAAAGATTTAGTGATGCTTTTTGTATCTTTCTGATAAGATACTTCATAGCCAATTATCTGAATTTTATGATTTTGATTATTAAATCTTAATCTTATTTTTTCGACCAGATCTTTCTTTTCTCCAGAGATATTCGGGATCGATTCCTGATCAGCATATTGTATGGTTACTATGCATATCTTTTTTTCGTTTATTGTAAAGAATGTATAATAAGTCGATTCTTTATTATTATACAGAACGCTATTATTTAGCAGATTAATTTTGACTTCTTTCTTTTGCGAAGACAAATAAACTGAAAGTACACTCTGCACTATTTCATCTTCATTGTATAAGATATTAAAATTATCAACTAAACTATCATTATCAAATTTTACTGATAAACTTCCTGCAAGTTCTTCCTCCTGTTCTTTTGTCCATTCTTCTGCTTTCTCTTTTATTTGATGAGAATCCTTAATCTTTTTTCCAGTTTTATTTTCGCAAGATTGCAAGGAGAATATTAATATAAAAAGTGCAAATAATTTATTCATTTCAATTCGGTTTAATCTTTAAATTCAGCTCGGGTTGCGAAGGCCAAAAACAATAAAATAAAAGGCAGCAATAGCATTAATAAAATAATTACAGAAAATATGATTACTTTTTTCTTCCTTGTTGCTTTAGATCGAATCAAGACTCCAACTGTAATTACAATTATTAAAAATCCAATTAGGTATCCCATTTTTATTATTCTTATTTCTTACTGCACATTTGTAAGATATGCTGTTCAAATATATTGTTTTTTTCATATAAACAATAACAAGGATCGTGGTTTTCTACACTATTAAAAATCAATAATATACTTATGAATATCCAGTATAATTTTGTTGGATTTTAAACAACGCTTCAAAAAAACCCAAAGCTTTTTGTTTATATTTACTCTTTATATAAACAAATTTAATTCATCATAATCACAACCAAGACAACCTATTAATCAAAAATCTATGAATAAAACCCTCATAATAGCATCCTTATTTTTAGTCTTATCAGGATGTCAAAACAAATCTAAAACTGAAAATCTAGACTTAACGCCAATAGAAATAGGAGAACTGGATGACTCAAATCAAGCGCTCTTTTCGATTAAGCTCAATACCATTTATGGCGAAAATGGATTAGAAGATTATTCTCCGGGTGCTGATGAAGTTTCAGGAAAAATAGTAAAACAATTAGATGCTGCAGACGGAAGCGAGTACTATTTAGTAAAACTGGATAAAACTCTTGACTATAAAGAAAGAGATAAAAAACCTCAATTAAAAACTGATTATCTTATCGTAGGCGGAAGGTTTAAGGAACAGCCTCTGCAAAAAGGCGCTAATAAAACGGTTGTAAATATTGCAATTGTAAAAGATGAAACTTTGATCAATGAGCCTAAACTGGACTTTAAAAAAGCCATTTTTGCGGGAATGGGAGAAGCTACCGAAATTCCGTAAAACTGAATATAAAGACACCTATAAAACTTATTGTGTAGAGACCAATATTGTAAATCAATTATGAACACTAATTTCACTAATTTGCACAAATTTTAATTACGTTAACTAAGTTTATGAAATCAATTTTACAAAAAATTAATGCCAAATAATGAAACTCGTGCTTATCTCGTAATTATGTCTATAGGGTAGCTCCAGATTTCTCCGGAGCTTTTTTTATTCAATTATTTTATGTCCTTTTTTATAAAAACTATAAGGAATCTGCACTAACCAATTCACTAATTTCAGTTAGCAGCTCGAATTCATTTATAGGAAACATTTTAAGTACCACTTCTAAAATAAGGGCCACATTAATCGATGGGTTTTCGACTTTTTCTGAAGTCCTTGGCGTTTCCTGATTCAGTGCCAAAATACATAATTTAAGCATATCTGTTATGGTACAGCCAAGCTCATAATAATTGACAAACTTGATTTCAATACTACAATCTGCTTTATTATCTGCTTCTTTGGAAATATCTAAATACTTATTCACTAGTTTTCTAAGATATTCTACGTTTTTAATTTCTTTTGCTTCCATTAGTTTCTTCCCAATTAAATTACAATTATGACAATTCAAATGTGAGACTATTTTTACGTAATTCGGTTATCATTTAAGATAACACACAAAAAACTATTTATACATTAAACCTGATATTGCTTTTATAAAAATAACTTTATCAGATTTACGATTCAAAAGAATAAAAAAAGGCGTAAAGTCAGGTCTTGACTGCGCCCAAATTTTAGACGAATTCTTCGGAATTAGTTTATCCATTACAAATTTGTATCATCGGGTAATAACTCATAGCTTCCCTTATCTGGCCAGATCGAAAAACATAATTTTCCGTTTCCTTTATCAATTTGAAAATCTAAAATCGGGTTTTCGTCACCCGTTATTTCAATAATTACTGCTTCTTCGTATGGCAATTCAAAAATAGTTCCTTCTGGTTCTAATGAAATTTCTATTTTTTCGCCAAAATTATTTCTCAACTTAAATTGCATTTTTTTCATTTTAATAAATTTATATTTAAGAATTAAAACCTTTTATGACTTCGAAGTTAGTTTGAACTAATTAGATCAACTCCATAACTTTTAAAACCAAATTTAATCCAAATTCTGTCGTACAAATGATTTACTATCTAAAACATTAATCATGACACTCGGCTATTCGATTGTTTTTAATCCTAAATGCTTTTCTATTATTTATTCTTTTTCAGCACTTTAGCAACTACATCAACCTACCGTTATCACTAAAAAAAACCTCATATTAATTAAATGCTATATTTTCCAGCAACTGCGTTTATGTTCGTAAATGTTTTTATAAATTTGCGATCTTGTAATGAAACCCATTATTTTTAATTTAAAATTATGACTTTCACATAAATACCACACAAGTTATCTTACAACCTATATTCAAAAACAAATACTACAACAATAACTAAATCCAATGCTTAAAAAAAACAAATCCCAAATTTTATTTTTTATTCTTTTAAACCTATTTTTTTCGATCAATTCCTTTTCTCAAAAAAACCTTTACGTAGGAATTGAAATCGGAAGAAGAGCAATAAAAACTTCTGTTCTTGAGGTTAATAACATCAAAAAAGCGGATTATAAGATTCTTTATTTCTCGAATGACAGAATTGATCTTGCCCAACACATTACTGATAACGGCGAGCTTACTCAGGACGATATCAACAAAACAAGTATCATCATTTTTGATCAATTAAAGAAAGTAAGAAAGCAGTTTAAACTTCTTGAAGAAAACATTTTTATAGTTGCCGCTCCGGTTTTTGAATCTGCGCGCAACATCGATGTTTTAAAGAATAAAGTTTCGACCCTGACCAGTAAAAATTTTGATATTATAGATATCGACGAAGAAGCTAAAATGCTTGTTAAAGGTGCTATACCTCCTGTAGATTATTCTAATGCTTTATTGCTTGATATTGGTGCAAAAACGACTAAAGGCGGTTATATTGATGACCTTGACAGCAAATTAGAATTTGTACCTCTTGAACTTGATTTTGGTACGATGTCGCTTACTGATGCAGTCAAAAAAACGGTTGTAAATCAAAATCAGGTCAATGATATGTCTACATTTCAGGAAAAGTCCTTTGATTTTAATACTGTTCTTCGCAAAAGAATAAAAGAAATGCTTGATGCAAATCCTCTAATTCTAAAGAAAGAAAAAATCTACTTATCCGGTGGTGCCGTATGGGCTTTTGCAACGCTATACTATAACGAAAATCTTAAGGATCACTACATTCCTTTGACTTTAGAAGACGTTATGTATTATGATGCAATCCTTAAAAATAATTTCAACAAGTATAGTAACCTTGCGAAAACCAATAAAGAAGCTGAAAGAGTTTTTAATGTATACGACCAGAAATACCTTATTTCTGCAAATAACATATTGGCTATGTTCCTTGAAAGTATTCCAAATTTGGAAACTAAAAAAATATATTTTGTAAAAGACGGACAGGTTACATGGCTGATCTCTCACATTGCAGATCGTTCTAAAAAAGTAAACACTAACTTTTAGAACATCCTTTATCATTCTTACGGAACCTGTCTGGTTTTGTTATTACGGAATTATATATACCAAAGCTTCAGAGAAATCTGGAGCTTTTTTTATGCCGGATAATTATGGAGATGAAAGTTTTTTTGCCACGAATTTCACAAATTAGCACAAATTTTTTCACGCAGATCGTGCAAATTAAAGCAGATTTAAATTAAATTTCAATATGTATTATTCTGCTTAAATTGGTAGAATTTGCGTGAAAGAAAAAACTTTTATCGTTTGCGCTGATAACTGTTATTAGGCTATTTTTTTTAGTTACCTATGACAGGTATAATATAAAAGTTTTTTGCCACGAATTTCACTAATTTTCACTAATTTTTTATGTAGATTCTGCAGATTAAGGCAGATTTAATTAGTGAAATTAGTGGCTAACTTTTTTAAATTATCAGAAATTGATTCATGGAAATTCATGCAATTTGCGGCTAACTTTTTTTTACTTATTTATTTGTTTCCAAATTTTAGCACTAAAATCATCTTTATACATCAATCTATTACTTCTGGTAGGATTGACACGATTGGTCAGAATAATTAAGAACCTATTTTTTTCCGGATTTATAAAGAAAAATGTACCTGTAAATCCCGTATGTCCAAAATCATCTTTCTTAAAGAATTCATCCGGTTTACGTTTATCAAAACCAAGTCCGCGATAGATTCCTTTTTTGACAAGAGGCGATTTTGTAAACGTCGCAACAACCTTTGCTTTTAGAATTTGGTTTCCATTATATTTACCATTGTTAAGCAACATTTGGCAAATCACAGAGATAGATTGTGCATTGGCAAATAAACCCGCATTTCCAGAAACACCTCCAAGAATAGCTGCTGCTTCATCGTGTACATATCCTCTTATGGTGTCTTTCCTGAACAAATAATCAATCTCCGTAGGTATTACATTTTGCTCAGAAGTCCATTGCAACGGATTGTATCCAATTTTTGAAATCCCCAATTCGTTATAAATTCCTCTCGCCATTTGATCTAGTTTTAAACCGGTTTTGGCTTCCATCATTTGTTGTACCAGAATCAAATTCAAATCACTGTACAAATATTGACCACGCTTATTTGTATTCGCTACAGCAATTTGGTCATAAACAGATTTATAAAATTCGGGATTCAGCCACATGTTTTTATAGATCCTCACATAATTGTCTTTTGGCTCAAAAGAAAGGTATTTTGTATCGTAAACGATGTTCTTGTTTACATACATATTATCAAACAAATCAGGAAAATCTACCGATTGCTGATTGCTCAACAAAGGCGATCCGTCAGGGGTTGACAACAGGCTTTTATAAAAAGTTATTCCTGATTTTAGTCCCGTTGTATGTGTCAGTAATTCAAAAAGCGTTAAATCTGCAATAGGAGTATTTTTGTATGTCAGGACAACATCCCCCAATTTATCCTCTAAACTTATTTTATCTTCTCCTACTAAACGCATGGCGACAAGTGTTGCTCCCAAAACTTTAGACATAGAAGCTAAATCGTATACATCGTCTGTTTTTACCAAATCTTTTTTGGAGTAATCATGATAGCCGTAATTCTTTACTATAAAAACAGAATCTTTGCTTCCCACAATAATTTGAGCTCCCGGAAAAAAACCTTTTTTGAGGGCATTATTCATCATCGAATCAATAAAAACTTCATTTTGTTTTGTGTCAAAAGACTTTTTCAGGGAACTAAAACTAATTCCTGAAAGTATCAAAATAACAAGTACGATCCTGATTCCTGTTTTTTTCATTTTTTACTAAGGGTTAATTCTTAAATCCTGTCCTGCCATAAGAGGTTCGTTGTTTGTTCCTGTAATCGTAATTTTAACTGCTTTTACCGGTTGTTTAGGATAAATTGATGCATTGCCATAATCAAAATCATCACCTTTTATAAAATCAATTCCATTATATGAATATTCAACAAAACCATTATTAATAATAAATCTTGGATGATGCGGAATCCCTGTCAAAACATCAATTTTAGCGGTGGTTACAGGGTTGGTAAAACTATATAAAATCCAATCGCCATTTGCACACGCAACATCAGTACGTAAATACGTCTCCGGGTTATAATCTGCTAAATTAGAAATTGGAAATTTAGGATTTTCAGCCATTGATGAAGTCACTTTAACCTCTGGTTCTAAATAAGGAGAACAATTGAAATTGACTTTCGCCGAAGATTCTTTTGCTTCTTTATTTTCAACAGTAAAATCCAGACGATACGTATTTTTATCGTTATAATTTTCGATCAAAAATCGCAAACGAGGTTTTGATTTCAACGTTTTTTCATCTGAAAAAGTTTGTATCAGTTTATCATTTTCAAAAAGCGAAACAGCTCTGACAGCCCCACTGATACTCTCATCTGTTGTTGGAACAAATGTGAGATACCAAATGCCTTTTTTATCAATATGTTCCGAAATATTCTCCGAAATGTTTAAAACCTCAACTTTAGAGGTATTCCAGTTGGCAACCGGTAATTTCTCTACTTTTACAGCCGGACTTGCAACAACTTCATTAAAGAAAGTACGGAACTGGTAATTTTCATAATCCTTTGTCTTGATTGGATTTGTATACAAAGGCGATTGTCTTGTAGGCTCATTTCCTTGTGTATCATATCGTACAATGGCTCCTTCATAAGGCGGAGTTACTGTTATGCTTCCGTCTTTATAAATCGCTGTAGGCGGAAAATCTCTAAAAGCAATTCCCATATTTGCCAAACGCTGTAAATGGCTATGTGTCAATCTTCCGTAAAAATCATCCCAGTTTTTATCTTCTTTTTTAGTCCACCCTATTTCAGACAAAGCAGCAATTCTGGGATAACTCTGATATTCCATAAATCGCGCAGGGCGGTCCAGATATTCACTCCACAAAGCACCCTGAACCCCTTTTATCATTTTTTGCTGTTCGGGAGTTAAATCATTATTTGGAATTGGCTCAAACGAATACGCTCTTTTTGTATCCGTAATCGCAGCCCAGCGATGACCTCGCTCATTTTCAGACTGTGCCATATCGAAATAAGTAAATTGCCCGGGCATCATAATTGTTTCATATCCTTTTTTAGCCGATTCAATTCCGTAGCTTATTCCCTGCCACGCACTAATTAAAGTATTGGGATTGATCTCTCCTCCTTTTAAAATTTCATTCCAGCCGGCTGTTTTTCTGTTGTATTTTGCTACTATTTTTTCTACACGTCTAAAGAAATAATTCTGAAGCTGAAAAGTATCTGTATATCCTTCTTTTTCCATCAAAGCCCTGCATTTTGGGCAGTGCTCCCAATTGGCTCTGTTTACTTCGTCGCCCGCAACATGAATGTATTCGAACGGAAACATTTCTGAAAATTCTCTAATAATAGAATCCAGAATCTGATAATTTTCTTCGCGGCCTACACACCATACATTTTTTACTTCTCCCTGAACACTTTTTGTTTCCTGAGTCGTTACACATCCTACTTCAGGATATGAAGCTGTTACGGCACGTGAATGTCCCGGGATTTCGATTTCAGGCATGATATCAATTCCACGGGCAGATGCATACGCTACAACTTCTTTCATATCCTGCTGCGTATAAAATCCTCCGTAACGTTTATCTCCGGAACCATATGATGGCAATAAAACTTCACCGGGACCTCTCCAGGCTCCTTTTAAAGTTAAGTCAGGCATTGATTTAATTTCGGCTCTCCATCCGTTATCATCCGTAAAATGCCAATGAAAAACATTCATTTTATGTGCTGCCAGCCAATCTATATAATTCTCTACCGTTTGTTTATCAAAAAATTGCCTTGAACAATCCAGCATCATTCCGCGCCATTCGAAGCGAGGATAATCTTCTATTTTCACAAACGGAATTGTTCCTTTCTTCACGTCTTTTGCAGAACAAATCTGTAATAAAGTCTGAAAACCATTCAGTACTCCGTTTGAAGATTTTCCTTTTACCAGAACTCCTTTTTGAGTTACAGTTAACTTATAACCATCATTAGGAAGATCTAATTTTTCATCTATCAAAAACGATATTCCATTTTTTTCGTATTTGCTTCCAGTAGCAACAGTTGCATTAATTCCTGTATTTTTAAAAAAATCACTTGCAATATAACTGGCGCTTTTTTGCATTTTTTTGTCTACAATAATCTTCACGGATAAAGGTATTATAAACAACTTATCTTCTTGTTCTATCTTTACAGGCCTGGGAATAATATCCAGTTTCTGCGCCTGCAATACATTCAGCGAGCTCAGGAAAACGGCAATTAGCAGTATACTTTTTTTCATCTTTATAGCTTTTTATTTTATTAAAATTGTATCGGAATACTTTCAGTTTGCGTGGCACTCAAAGCGGTAATAGCATAAGTGTAGTTTTTTAAATTAGCATCCGGTACCTCTAATTTTACAGCTGTAGTAACGTAATAAATATTCTCAGGATTAGAGAAATCAGTTATTTTTCCTTTAGGGAATCTATAGATAACAAATTTTTGATTGTTTGCCCCGGGTTTCCAGGTAAGCACTACTTTGTTTCCCTTATCTGCAATCGATGCATTTGTAGGCGGTTGTGGTTTTATCCTTGTAATTCTATTCGCCTCAGGTGTTAATGCGATATATTTATATTGTTTTTCAGTAATAGCTTTTCTCAGCGTATCTCCTTTTTTTAGAAAAGTAGAAGCCGTAAAATGCATTGAACCATCTATTAAAGGCATGGTTCTGATCATCTCTATTTGTTTTACAATCTGGTCAGGGCTTCTCCATTCTACTTCTTTGGCTGTATTCGAAATCTTGTAATCTCCATGACCTATATAAACATTTGTTCCGTATTTGTGTGCCGCCCACCATTTTGCCAAAACTTCAAAATTAGCTCTGTCAAAACCAATATGCCAGTACAATTGCGGCGTTACATAATCGATCCAGTTTTCTTTTTGCCATTTCAAAATATTAGCATACAAATCATCATAATTTGTCGCTCCTGCCACAGTATTTGAACCCTCTGAATCTTTGGCTATATTTCGCCATACACCAAAAGGCGAAATTCCAAATTCGACCTCCGGGTTATTCGCAATTATAGTATCTCGTATTTGTTTGATGATCAAATCGACATTGTCTCTTCTCCAGTCGTCTTTGTCCTTAAATTGTCGCGGCTCTCTGGCAAATGCTGCCTGATCAGGAAACTCTTGTCCTACTATTTTATAAGGATAAAAATAATCATCCATATGTATCGCCTGAATGTTATAATTACGGACTATTTCGCCTACTACAGAAGCAACAAAATCCCTGGTTTCTTGATAACCGGGATTAAAATATCTTGTTTTTCCGTAGGTCACAAATAACTCCGGTTTCTTAAAATACAAATGATTTTTTGCAAGCACTTCTTTGGTTGTATCTTTTTGTACACGATACGGATTGAGCCAAACGTGAACACTCATTCCTCTTTTTCCTGCTTCATCAATCATTAACTGAAGCGGATCAAAACCTGGAGCAACTCCCTGTGTTCCGGTGATCCAATATGATGCAGGTTCTTTGGTTGATTTATAATAAGCATCTGCTGTAGGGCGGATCTGAAAAACTACGGTATTCAGATTATTGGAGCGTAAATTATCCAGTAAAGTGATCATTTCTGTTTTCATCTGTTTGTCTGACAAACCAGGTTTCGATGGCCAGTCTATATTGTCGACAGTAGATATCCAGGCTGCCCGCATTTCTCTTTTTGCTGGTTGCTGGCTAAAAACATAGTTTTGAAACAGTAACATCAGAATTAAAAATTTTAGACTTTTCATAATATTATTTTTGGTTAGTTAATATAGTTTTAATCTGTAACAAGGTAGCTTAACCGCAATGCCGATAGCTATCCGGAGCAAAGCTTAGACACAATATTGCCATTTCAACAAAGGAGAAATCACACAAGAAATTCCTTTATTAATTTCGTCAATCTTTGTCGAATTAATACTGTGATTACTTCGCCTGTTTGCTATCACTCGAATCTCCTTTTGATCAAAATGAAAAACGAAGCGGAACAATCGTAAATAATCATAATTCTTAATTTAAAAAAAAGCTTAATTCTCTAATCTTCATCTAACTTTTCTTCATGTAAATTCAGCAGACTTAATTTGTGATAATTCTTTAATTCGTGGCTAAAAAACTTTAATCTTTGGCTAATTTTTTTCTCTCAGATTTAGCAGATCAAGCAGATTTAATTTGTGCAATTGATTTGCTTGTTCGCTGTTGCTCGGGTCGTGCGAAAAACTTTTAATCTTTCTTATCAATAGCAGCAAAAATACCTAACAGGTTATAAAAACCTGTTAGGATAGGTAACCAAACCAATTTTTATGCATTGTTTATCGAAAATAGCAACACACAATTCCTTACTTAATTTTATTTTCTGTGAAAAAATTGTCAAAAAACAACAATTGAAATTTCAGCGAATTTTCCCAGTATTTAATATTATGCTGTCCCGGACGTTCTATATAATCATGGTCTATTTTCAGGGCAAGCATCTTCGTGTGAAGATTTCTGTTTACATCAATAAAAAAATCGTCGACACCACAATCAATAATCAGTTTTAGCTTGTTGTCTTTTACCAATTCAAGCATATTGACAACCGTATTTTTTTCCCAGTTTTCAGGATATTCCGTAATCGTTCCCAAGCGCTTTTTGATATCCCACTTGTCAGGAAACGGACGAAAATCGACTCCTCCGCTCATACTTCCTGCCACTCCAAAAACATCCTGATGCCTGAATGACAAATACAATGCGCCGTGTCCGCCCATGCTAAGTCCTGATATTGCCCTGCCTTCGCGACTTGCAATTGTTTTGTATTTATTATCTACAAAAGGAATTAATTCATTGATTATATAAGTCTCATATTTAAAAGTTGGATCAATAGGACTATCAAAATACCAACTTGAATAATTCCCGTCGACACTAATTACTATAAAACCATATTTATCGACCTGCTTCCCTACATCTTTAAAACTTTTTACCCACGTGGCATAATTTCCGCTGTATCCGTGAAGAAGATAAACAACCGGAAATTTTTTACTGCTTTTTTTATAACCTTCAGGGGTTATTACACAAGTTTTGATACTCTTGTTCATCGCAGTGCTAAAAACTTCTAAAGTATCTACCTTAGCTGCTTTAGCAGAAAAAAATACGAAGACTAAAAGAAGGACGCAGGTTGTTTTTTTCATAAAATCTTGTTTTATTAATTATGTCAAAATAAGTTCCTATTTTTACCATTAAGAGATTAAGTTCATAAAGCTTAAATTACTTAATATCTTAATAGTAAAAAAAAATTAAGTCTCATTTAAAAATGCAAGTGGCTTTTTTCATAAAAATCTTGCTATTAATTATGTCATAATAAGTTCCTTATTTCTAACCATTAAGAGATTAAGTTCATAAAGCTTAAATTACTTAATATCTTAATGGTAAAAGAAAATTAAGTCTCATTTAAACTTCAAAAATTATCTCAGACAATTTCTTAAAATGGTCACCGGATGCATTGCTTTTCTATTTGTTCCGTCAAAAATCTGGTGGCGGCAACTGGTTCCTGCGGCAGCAATTGTTGTAGTAGGTTCAGTTGTACGGATTTTTGGAAACAAAGTATCCTCGCCCATTTGCATACTGATTTCGTAATGCTCTTTTTCATAACCAAATGAACCCGCCATACCACAACAACCGGAATTATAAATGGTCACTGAACTGTTTTTGGGCAGATTAAGCATTGCAAAAGAAGCTTCAATAGTACTCAGTGATTTTTGATGACAATGTCCGTGAATTTTTATTGTTTTCTGTTCCTCCGAAAATTGTCCGGAATGAATTTTTTCTTTTGTAATTTCTCTTTTAAAGAATTCTTCTATCGTAAATACATTTTTAGATAATTTTTCGGCAGCTTCCTTGTCGTTTGCCAATCGGATGTATTCGTCTCTAAAAGTTAATATCGCCGATGGTTCAATTCCAATTAATGGCGTACCATCTGAAATTATATCTTTAAAAATGGCTATGTTTTTATTGGCGATTTCTTTTGCTTCTTCCAGAAATCCTTTTGAAATAAAAGCTCTTCCGCTTTCTTCATGCTGTATTACAAGAACTTCATAACCTAGCTTGGTCAATAATTCATAAGCGTCTATTCCAACATTAACATCATAATAATTGGTGAATTCATCACAAAAAAGATAGACTTTTCCGTTTTCAAAAGAGTTACTTCCTGCTGACTTTTTGTTTTTTTCGTACCATTTTCTAAAAGTCGTTGGTGCTAATAAAGGTACTTGTCTTTTAGGAGCGATTCCCATACTTTTTTTGACCAACGGCAAATTGGCTACAAAATTTGTCATGGCCGGAGCGATACTTCCCAATTCATTCAGTTTCGAATTGAAAGCAAATATTTTATTACGAATAGAAAATCCGTTTGCTTTTTGGTATTGGTATAAAAACTCTGATTTCAAAGAAGCAACATCTACATTACTCGGGCATTCGCTTGCACAGGCTTTACAGCTCACACACAGCTCAAATACCTTATATAATTCTTCGTGGTCGAACTTATTATCTTTCTCAGAATTTGTCAGATATTCTCTTAATGCATTTGCTCTGGCACGAGTAGTATCTTTTTCGTTTCGGGTGGCACGGTAACTCGGACATAACGTTCCTCCTGCTGATGGCGGTTTCCTGCAATCACCGGAACCGTTGCATTTTTCGGCGGCACGCAAGATGCCCATACTATCTGAGAAATCCTGAATAGTTCTAATAACAGGTTCTTCCCTGCCTGCTTCAAAACGAAGATTTTCATCCATTTTAGAAGCATTTACAATTTTCCCCACATTTAAAATAGTATGGGGATCAAATGCTTTTTTTATTCGTTTCAGCAGCTCATAATTTTTATCACCAATCATAAAAGGTAAAAACTCTCCTCGTAAAATTCCGTCGCCATGTTCACCGCTTAGCGAACCTTTGTATCTTTTTACCAAGTGAGCGACTTCGGTTGAGATATTTCTAAACTGGTGTAGTCCTTCTTTTGTTTTTAAATTAATAACCGGACGTAAGTGCAATTCTCCGGCTCCGGCATGTGCATAATAAATGGCACTTTGTCCATGCCTTTCCATCATGGCGGCAAAATCAGCAATATAATTAGGTAAATCGCTTAGTTCAACCGCTGTATCTTCGATCGAATCGGCAGCCTTATCATCGCCAACGATACTTCCTAAAAGTCCTAAACCTGCTTTTCGAACCTCATTGACTTTATCAATATCAGTTCCGTAAATTTTAGGCAAAGCATATCCAAAATTATTATCTTCAAGATCTTTTATTAAAGCATCAGCTTGTAATTCGGCATCTTCCATACTGATATAAGAACCTACTTCAAGCATAATTACCGCTTTTGGTTCTCCCACAATAAAAAATCTGTTTTTAGATTGTTCCCTATTCGTTTTGGTACAATCTAAAATCGTATCATCCATCATTTCGCAGGTATACAAATGATGTTTCATTGCTGTAACTACTGCTTCTAAACTTTCGTGAATAGTATGAAAATGCGCCACAACCATAATATTGTTTGTTGGCGGTAAATCATCTACTTTCAAGGTAATTTCTGTTGTAAATGCCAGGGTTCCTTCGCTTCCGCAAAGTAATTTCCCTAAATTGATCGTGTTTTCTGTTCCTGAAAACAGTTCTGATTTTAATAATGCATCAATTGCATAACCTGTATTTCTTCTGTGAATTTCAGGCTTTGGAAATTCCTTTAGAATCTCGTCCTGATTTTCTTTATTCGAAAGTTCCTCGTAAATGGTTTTGTAGATTTTACTTTCGAGTGAATCTCCTTTTGTTTTTTCTATAAATTCCTCCGAAGAGAGGTCTTTAAAAACCGCAATACTTCCATCGCTTAGAACCGCTTTTATCTCGACAATTTTATCACGCGTAACACCATAACGTATAGAGGTTGTTCCGGATGAATTATTGCCCACCATTCCGCCAATCATGCATCGGCTTGTGGTCGAAGTAGTTGGACTAAAAAATAAACCGTATGGTTTTAAATACAAATTCAGTTCATCACGAATTACTCCGGGCTGTACTGTGATCGTTTTCTTTTCAGCATCGAAAGCAACAATCTTAGTAAAATGCTTAGAAACGTCTACGATTATTCCGTTTCCTACCGTTTGACCCGCCAAGGAAGTTCCTGCCGTTCTGGGAGTTATCGAAATCTTGTTTTTTTCTGCAAAACGAATAATCTTGACAATATCTTCTTCTGATTTTGGAATTGCAACTGCTTCAGGCATAATTCTGTAAGCAGAAGCGTCTGTAGCATATATTTTTTTATGAAGCTCGTCATAAAAAAGTGTTCCTTCCAGTGAATCGGATAGTTGCTGTAATTGGAGAAGGCTGGACATGTAATTGGTTGTATTGCTTTGGTTGGTAATCCTAATATTTTGAATGCAAAAATTTTAACACATAGAAACATAGCTCACAAAACTTATTAAAAGGCGTTTCACTAAATTTGAATACACATAGTGTACTATGTGTAAAAATTATAATTTTCTTAGATCAACTTTTAGATTTTATGTTAATCTATGTTTCTATGTGTTTAAAAAAATTTACTTACTAATAATCAAAACGTTTAAACGCTTCGATCGCTTCGTATTCTGCCAATCCTAAATCATCGTATAAGATTGCTGTGTTTTTATTTCGGTCTTCGGCTCTAACCCAAAATTCTCTTGAGTCATTGCCCTGAAACATTACGCGGTCTTTTTGAGATTGATGATACAAAATGGCGTGACGTTTTAATAATACTTCTGATGGTGAAAGCGGAACAGCCATATCTATTTCGTGAATGTCCCATTCGTGCCATGCGCCACGGTACAACCACAACCAGCAATCGTCCATGTATTTTTCAGGTTTCAATTCTTTCATTGCTGCAAAAATCGCGTTCAGACAAACTTCATGAGTTCCGTGCGGATCTGCAAGATCTCCTGCTGCAAAAACCTGATGTGGTTTTATTTTGGCAATAATATCTTTTACAATTGCAATATCTTCAGGTCCTAATGGATTCTTTTTTACTTGTCCGGTTTCATAAAACGGAAGATCTAAAAAGTGTGTATTGACATCTTTTAAACCAATGTATCTTGTTGCCGCATACGATTCTCTTCTACGAATCAATCCTTTTAATTTTCGAACTTCCAGAGAATCAATTTGATTTTCGGATTTATTATTCAAAAACTCAATTATTGACTTAAAGTCTATTTCAGTATTAGTTTCGCCTACAAAATCGTTTGCAACCTCAGCAAATTTTAATGCTTCGTCATCTGTAACGGCTATATTTCCAGAGGTTTGATATACAACATGCACATCATGACCTTGTTTAATTAATTTCGAAAAAGTTCCTCCCATAGAAATCACATCATCATCAGGATGCGGGCTAAAAAGAATCACTCGTTTTTTTGCAGGATTGGCTCTTTCCGGACGATGAGAATCATCTGTATTGGGTTTTCCACCCGGCCATCCTGTAATAGTATGCTGCAATATGTTGAACATATTAATATTCAAATCATAAGCAGAACCTTCCTGCGCTAAAAGGTCTGACATACCATTATTATTGTAATCTCTGTCAGTTAATTTTAATATGGATTGTTTGGTTTCTTTGCAAAGCCAAACGATTGCTTTACTTTTTAATTCTTGTGTCCACGTACATTCGCCAACCAGCCAGGGCGTTTCGAATCGGGTTAATGCAGAGGCAGAAAACTGGTCTAATACAAAGGTCGCATTAGCATGATTTTGTAAAAAAGTAGCCGGAACTTCTGAAGATATATCACCCTGAATGGTTCTTTTGATGATATCGGCTTTGTTTTGTCCCCAAGCCATCAGGACAATTCTTTTAGATCTAAGAATTGTTGACACGCCCATGGTAATCGCTCTTTTAGGAACGTTGTCGATCCCATTAAAGTCTGATGACGCATCGACTCTGGTAATATGGTCTAAGGTTATAATTCTTGTTCCTGAATTGATGTGGGATCCCGGCTCGTTGAAACCTACGTGACCGGTACGACCAATTCCTAATAATTGAAAATCAAGTCCGCCAGCTTCTTTTATTTTTATTTCGTAATCTACACAATACTGGTTCAGTTCATCACTTGCAACTGTTCCATCCGGGATATTTACATTTTCCGGTTTGATATCAATATGATTAAACAGGTATTGATGCATAAAATAATGGTAGCTCTGGCGGTTCTCCTTGGTCATTGGATAATATTCATCCAGATTAAAAGAAACTACATTGCTAAAACTAAGGTTCTCTTCTTTATGCATGCGAACCAGTTCTTCATATACTTTTATCGGTGAAGAACCTGTTGCCAGACCAAGAACGCAAGATTCATTATTAGCTTGTTTTGAACGTATTAATTCGGCTATTTCCTGAGCGACAATTTTTGAAGCTTCCAGAGAACTCTCAAAAATCACATTATGATTTTTTTCAAATCTCGTTTCTTCAAATTTTCCTGGTATGTCGTATGCCAAAGAAGTATCGGTTTTCATAATATATCTCTTAGTTAAAATTAGTTTAACAAATATATACAAAAAACGAAGTCGATACATTATTTTGCACTATTTAACAAAAATAAAATTAAAAACAGCAAAATAATGCAGAAAATACTACCTAAACCTTAAACTACAAGACAAAAACGCCTGCTTTTCTATACTCTTCCAACCTTAAATCTTCCGGATCTAATTCGGTTACGATGGTATCCAACTGGCTAAGATCGCAAACACTGTGAGGCATTTTAGTATTTAATTTATTCGAAGAAAACATAGAGACTACCCTGTCTGAAGACTCTATCATTGCCTTTTTAACAATAGAGACTTCATAGCCAATCTCTGTCAGACCTTGTTTTATACTGATGCTGCTTGCTCCTAAAAAACAAATGTCAGCTTTAATCTTAGACAAAACCTGCATCACATCCATTCCTATTGTAACCATTGCCTTTTTCTGCATTTTTCCACCTATAAATATCAAATCGATATTGGGATGCTGGGACAATTGCATTGCTATTGGCAAACTATACGTATAAATTGTAGCTTTTAAGTCCGAAGGAATAAGCTTTGCAAAGACCAGATTGGTACTTCCTCCACTCATTATAATAACCTGTCCATCATGCAGTAAAGACAATGCTTTTTTAACGATTTTCTTCTTCTCCTCTTCAGCACTTATATTAATATTAAAGACATCAACAGATTTTTCGATAAATTGTATAGCACCTCCGTAAACTTTCTCAAGTAACTTTTTATCGTCTAATTCGTTCAAATCCCTTCTTATTGTGTCTTCGGATAAATCCAGAGCTAAAGCCAAATCTGTTGTAACAACCTTTTGTTCTTCAAGGAGTTTAGTCATTATAAATTTATGTCTTTCGGCTTTAAGCATTTGTTTTAGAAATTAAAAATTCAGAACAAATATATCAAATAATTCAATTCAAAATTGGAAGATCCATCAACAAATGCAACAGTTTGCACGCTTTAACACATACTTATTAACTTATTGAATCTTTATATTTAAAATTGCGTTATTTTGCATTATTTTAGTTAATTTTTCAAAATAAATTATCAATGTTGCATTTATATGCAATAAATAAATATATTTGCGCAACAACCATTAAAAAAAACCAAGTAATTATGAAAAAATTATTCCTTATTACATTGTTGGTTTTGTTCATTCAGACAACATTTGGGCAAACAAAAACAATTACCGGAACAGTAAAAAACAAGGCGGACGGGTTTCCTTTACCCGGCGTTAGTGTTCTCATTCAAGGAAGTACCAGCGGTACTACAACTGATTTTGACGGAAATTTCAGTCTCTCTGCAACTTCAGGACAAAGCCTTAGCTTTAGCTATATGGGTTTTGAGACTAAAATCGTAAAAATTGAGGCACAGCAAAAAATCAACGTTGATCTTTTAGAAAGCACTTCTAAGCTGGACGAAGTTGTGATTGTAGGTTTCTCTTCTCAGAAAAAAACGAATTTAACCGGTGCTGTTGCTTCAATCGATGTAGCTAAGACAATTGGCAGCCGACCTCTAACAGATGTGAGCAAAGCCTTGCAGGGAACTACACCCGGGGTAAATGTTAGTTTTAACTCAGGAAACATCAATCGTGTGGCTAAAATAAACATTCGTGGAGCCGGAACTATTAATGGTTCTGATGATCCTTTGATATTGGTTGACGGGGTTCCAACGGATTTATCTCTTATTAATCCAAATGATATTGCAACAATGACGGTTCTTAAAGATGCAGCTTCGGCTTCTATCTACGGTGCGCGTGCTGCTTTTGGGGTAGTATTGATTACAACTAAAGGAGGAAAAACAGGAGAAGGAAAAGTGAGATTTTCTTATTCTGCCAATACGGCTTTTGTTAATCCTATTTCTACTTTAAATTTCTTAGATCCAACAGAAGAAATTCCGGGACTAGTAGCTGCCGGAACACGTACTGATGGTGCTGTACCGGAGCTTTTTGGTGCAAACTACAATACTTTACTTGCCGGAATCAAAAACTGGAAAGAAAAATATGCAAACAATCGTACGAGCCGTGAGATGGTATATGGTGAAGATTGGGAAATAAAAAATGGTACACCTTATTTCTACAGGGTTTGGGATGCTAATAAAGAATTGTATGCCAGCAATGCTGTTCAGACTACTCACAATCTTTCGGCACAAGGTAACTTGGGAGAAAAAAGCTCTTTCTTTGCTTCATTTGCCCTTGCTAACCAAGATGGTATGTTAAGAGTGAATCAGGAACAAAGACAAAGAACCAATATCAATTTAGGATTCACTACAAAATTGGCTGACTGGCTTACGGGTGATTTCAAAGTAATGAATATCAACAGTAAATATGACCAGCCGTTTAACTACTATGGTGGTTCTGGTACTGATGATACAAGTTATGGAGGTTATTTTGGATATGCGCTTCGTTGGGGACAGTATTTTCCAAATTTCGGAACTTATAAAGGATATAATTTCCGTACTGCGGGAGGCTATTTATCGAATGCATCAAGAAATGAAAACGTGCAACGCAACAATAGGTTAAGTGCAAAATTTACAGCAGATATCACTAAAAATTTCAATGTGATAGCCGAAGTAAGTAACGTAACGAATACATACGACAGAAAACAAAATGGTGGTAAATTCTTAGCCTGGGACAGCTGGTCTGCCATGCCATATGATGCTACAACAATACAAACTGCTGTCCCTGCAACGCTGGAAGCCGGAAACGATTATGTAGCACAATCTAACTCAGAATCTGTTACCAATGTTGTAAACATTTACGGAAACTACAAAAAACAAATAAACAAGCATGGTTTCAAGGTTTTAGCAGGTTTTAACTCTGAGTGGCAGGATTTCTCCCGTAATTATGCAAGAAGAAACACGCTTTTAGATAAATCAAAACCGGAGTTTAATCTTGCTGTTGGGGAACAATTTGTATCGGGTTCTGCTAATAAAGATCTAAACCCAACAGAAACAACGTATTCGATTGCGGGTTTCTTTGGTCGTATCAACTATGATTATAATGGGATTTACTTATTAGAATTGAATGCACGTTATGATGGTTCTTCAAAATTCCCTACAAGCGAACAATGGGGATTCTTCCCTTCTGCTTCTGTAGGATATAAAATTGTGAATGAGAAATTCATGGAAAGTACACGTGGCTGGTTGAACGACCTTAAAATACGTGGTTCTATTGGTGCAATTGGAAATCAAAACGTAGGAAACAATGCTTTCTTATCAATCATGAATTCTACTAATCCTTCATGGGTAAACAGCGGTTCTACATTGCCTCCGTCTACAGGTTTACCAACCAATGTTGACCCTTCTTTGACCTGGGAAAAAGTATATACAAAAGATGTGGGTATTGACGTAAGAATTTTTGATATGCTTGGTGCTTCGTTTGACTGGTACCAACGCGACACTAAAGGAATGCTGGCTCCTGGTATCACACTTCCGGGCTCATTTGGACAAAATGCTGCTCAGACTAACTCAGGAAACATGAGAACAAGAGGATGGGAACTGTCTTTGAACTTTAATAAAAATCTTAGCGAAACTGCTTCTGTATTTGTTGATGTGGCTTTGTCAGATTTTAAATCTGTAATTACAAAATGGAACAATACTTCTAAATTATTAGGTATAGTTACTCCTACTACATATCCTTATTATGATGGTTACGAAATTGGTCAGATCTGGGGTTTAACCAGTGACAGGCTTCTTCAGGCTGACGATGTTATTACTAATAATGGTAAAACAGTAAATGGTGTTGATTACTCTAAAACAATGGTGGGCAGCTTTAAATACGGAGCCGGAGATGTACATTATGTAGATAAGGACGGAGACGGTGTTATATCCCGTGGAGCAGGAACAGCAGACGATCATGGGGATTTAAGCAAAATTGGTAATACAACACCGCGTTACAAATATGGTATAACAGTAGGTGGAAAATTCCGCGGATTTGATGTTTCAGGTTTCTTTCAGGGAGTTGGAAAACGTGATTACTGGGCTGCTTCTGATGCTGTTTTGCCTTTCTATCGTGCACCTCAGCAAATGTATGCCAGCCAGGCTGATTACTGGACACCGGAAAATACCGGGGCTTATTTTCCAAACCCATATTACGGAAATGAAGCTAATACACTTGGTGCAGGTACGACAGGTTCAAACAACTTTGTTACATCAACAAGATATTTATTAGACATGTCTTATTTCCGTCTAAAAAATGTTACTCTTGGATATTCACTGTCAAAAGATTTAGTAAAAAGAGCGCGCTTAGAAAAAGTAAGGATTTATGCATCAGGAGAAAACTTAGTGACCTGGGCAGACAAACGTCTTCCTGTTGACCCTGAAATTGATGAAACTGAAGTTTTCTGGGGAAGAGCTTATCCGTATACCAAAACAATCTCTTTTGGTGTTGAGCTTTCTTTCTAATACTAACAATTCAAAACTTTTAAAATGAAAAAATCAAATATAAAATCAAGATTTCTGTTTCTATTTGCTGCTGTAGCATCAATGACCGCAGTTAGTTGTTCTGATTATCTAACAGATGATCCTGCAGATAAATTTACAAACGATAACTTCTGGCAATCAGAAGATAATGTAAAAACATTTTCATGGCTTAATTACGATACCTTTTATGGTTACGGAAATGGTACAACAATAGGGCTTTCGTCCTTTTATTATCATGGAAGTGATTATAAAGTAGATGATAACTTATCAGCATTTACTTTTTATCAAATGCCGGTTACGGCAGCGACTACTAATGTTTATTCCTGGAATGAGTATTATACGCTTATTCGACGTTGTAATCTGATGTTGGAAAAAATACCAACTGTGAGCATGTCTGCAGAAAAAAAGAACCATTATATTGGAGTAGCTAAATTCTTTAGAGCTTATACATACTTTCGTTTAGTGCAAAAAATGGGAGATGTTCCTTATATTGATAAATATTTAATTCAGGGAGATCCTGCAGTTTATGCGCCGGCAATGCCAAGAGCAGAAATTATGGATAAAGTAATTGCTGATTTAGAAGAAGCTGCAAACTTAATGCTTGTTGCAGATGACAAAAATGCTACCGTAAATAAATACACGGCTTATGCAGCTTTAAGCAATGCCTGCCTTTATGAAGGAACCTACAGAAAATATCATTTAGCTCAGGATGGCAGCACTTATTTTAATAAAGCTAAAGTGGCTTCATTAGCGATAATGAACAATCCGGCTTATAAATTAAATGCTGATTGGAAATCGCTTTACAATTCTGTTGAATTACTTGGTAATACAGAAGTGATCCTTACAAAACGTTATTTAACAAACGTATTGATGCACTCTCTACAAAACTACACCAATACCTCAACCATTCAATACGGACTTACAAAATGGGCTGCTGACAGTTATGTAACCACAAACGGATTACCTATTCAACAAGCAGGAAATGCTCAATATACCGGCGATGATAATGTTACTAAAACTTTTGCTAACAGAGATCCGCGTTTTGGTAAAACTGTAAATCCTGCTAACTACGGTTATAAAGGAAAATCTTTTGGTACTGCGGCATTGGTTTCTATGTCTGGATATGTATTCGAATTATACAACAATCCTGCAACAACAGGTCCGGATGTTACAACCGGAGGACGTAATTATACTGATGCGCCGTTATTTACACTAAGTGAAGTATATCTAAACTATGCCGAAGCTGCTGCTGAATTGGGTAATGCTTCTAATAATGATCTTGACATCTCGATCAACAAAGTACGTGCTCGTGCCGGAATTGCACCTTTGACTACTGACGGAACTAATGCTTCTGCGGGTGGTGTACTAATTAATGACCCTAGAAGAACAGCTGCATTAGAACAAATTTCTGGTGTTGTAAATCCTTTAATCTGGGAAGTACGTCGTGAACGTCAGATCGAATTTATGAGCTGGACGACTTTAAGACAAGCCGATATTTACCGTTGGAAAAAAGGAGATTATTTAGATACTTCAAAAAATCCGGATGTAAATCTTGGTGCCAGAATTGGAACTCCTGTTGGAACACAAACGCAGGTAGATGCTAACGGATATGTAAAAATTTATCCAACAAGCACCAGAGCCTTTGAGGCAAAACATTATTTAATGAATATCCCAACAAATGATATTGATTTGTATAAAGCTCAGGGCGTAGCATTAAAACAAAACCCAGGCTGGTAATCCCTAAAATTTAATTACTATAAAACTATCTCCGGACATCAAAAATCCGGAGGTAGTCTTTTAAAATATTCTTTTTTACTTATTCTAAAAAGGCAGACAAGAAAACGTGACAAAATAAAAACTTCCGGTCTGAAAAACCCAGATCAAATATTCCATACTTTACATCAACAATCAAAAAATAGCAATAGTAATCAAATAATACTTTAATTTTATTTAGTCAATTTTTGCCTTCTAACTATTAACAGTACTTTAAAATGATAAAATTTATAACAAAAAGTGTTTTTATTGCCAGCTCTTTATTTTACACTGCATCTTATTCAAACTCCACTTCAACTCTCGTAAAAAATAACAGTCAGGAAATTACAAACCCTGTTATAAAAACCGGAGCTGATAATTACGAAAAATACTTACCGCTTTTAAAAAATAAAAAAGTAGGGATCGTAACGAATCAAACCGGAATTCTGACGGACAAAACTCATGTGGTAGATTTTTTACTGGAGAAAAAAATTGCAGTACAGACTATTTTTGCCCCGGAACACGGATTTAGAGGAACTGCAGATGCTGGCGAACATGTAGTTGACGGAAAAGATCAAAAAACAGGATTACCAATTATCTCTCTTTATGGAGATAATAAAAAACCAAAACCAGCACAATTAGCAGGGATTGATGTCATGATTTTTGATCTGCAGGATGTTGGTGCACGATTCTATACTTACATTTCTTCCTTGCATTATGTTATGGAAGCCTGTGCAGAAAACGGGGTTCCGCTTATTATTTTCGACAGGCCAAATCCTAATGGCCGTATTGTAGACGGACCGCTTCTAGAAAAAGAATATACCAGTTTTGTTGGCATGCATCCAATCCCGTTGCTTCACGGAATGACAATTGGTGAATATGCACAAATGATCAATGGACAAAAATGGCTTAAAAATGCAGTACAATGCAAGCTAACCGTTATTCCTTGTGTTGATTATAAAAGAACAATGGATTATAGTTTACTGGCAAAACCATCTCCTAATTTACCCAATGACCAATCGATAAATTTATACGCCAGTTTGTGCCTTTTTGAAGGAACGAATGTAAGCATGGGACGAGGAACGGAGAAGCAATTTCAAATTTATGGTTCGCCTTATTTAGCAAAAACTAATTTTAGTTTTACTCCCAAACCTAATTTTGGTGCCAAAGATCCGCTTTATAATGGCAAAGAATGTTTTGGCGAGGATTTGACCGCTTATCCTAAACTCAATCAATTAGAATTAAAATGGCTTATAAAAGCTTATCAGAATACCAGTGACAAAACAAAATTCTTCAATCCGTTTTTTACCAAACTCGCAGGAACTAAAAAACTGCAGGAACAAATTGAAAGCGGAATCTCTGAAGATAAAATAAGACAGAGCTGGCAGAAGGATTTAGAAGCCTTCAAAAAAATGCGCACAAAATATCTACTCTATTAAAAATCAAAAAAAAGTCAAAAAAAATAAAAAAATGTCACAAATAAATCCAGACACAGAACGTGAATCTCTTTATTCTAACTTAGATAAAATGAGCACTAACGAGTTACTTTCGAACATAAATAATGAAGATAAAAAGGTAGCCGCTATCGTTGAAAAACAAATTCCAAATATTGAAAAATTAGTAGATGTAATTGTTACGAAAATGAAACTTGGCGGAAGGCTTTTTTATATAGGAGCCGGAACATCAGGAAGAATTGGCGTGCTTGACGCCTCAGAATGTCCTCCTACTTTTGGAGTGCCTGACAGCTGGATTATTGGTATTATAGCCGGTGGTGACTCAGCCATTAGAAAAGCGGTAGAAAATGCCGAAGATGATATCGACCAGGCATGGAGAGATTTATCAGCGTACGAAATCACGAATTTAGATGTTGTTATAGGAATAGCTGCTTCAGGAAATACGCCATATGTGATTGGCGGACTAAAAAAGGCAAGGGAAAATAATATCGTAACTGGCAGTATTTCCTGCAATAGCGAAAGTTTGATTTCTAAAGAAGCTGATTATCCTATCGAATTGATTGTAGGCCCGGAATTCCTAACCGGAAGTACGAGAATGAAGGCCGGTACATCCCAGAAATTAGTCCTGAACATGATCTCGACATCTGTTATGATCAAACTAGGGAGAATCTACGGTAACAAAATGATCGACATGCAATTGTCTAATAAAAAACTAGTACAAAGGGCTGTTGAAATGATTATCGAAGAACTTCAGATTGATGAAGAATTGGCTTCTGTTTTATTGAAAAAACACAAAAGCGTAAGAGCAGTTTTACTCGCTCAAAATAAAAATTTGGAAGTTTAATCACGAAATCATTTAGAATCTTTTCTAAATTTATACGAATTAAATCCTTAATCTATAACTTTCGGGATTCAATAGAAACCTGGCAGGTTTAAAAAAGCTGCCAGGTTTTTATTAAAAGAATAAAAAAACAAAACCACTAAAGCTATAAAATGACACCAAGCACTATACTTCTTCTTATTATCATTTATTTTGGAATATTGTTTTATATCTCACACCGAGTGAGCCGAAAAGATGATGGTAATGATGCCTTTTTTACAGCCAATAAAAACTCAAAGTGGTATTTAGTTGCTTTTGGGATGATAGGAACGGCACTTTCCGGAGTTACTTTTATATCTGTGCCGGGAGAAGTAGGCGCACCTAGTGGTGAACAATTCAAATATTTTCAGTTTGTTCTGGGCAATGCCCTTGGATTTATAGTCATTACAAAATTATTACTGCCCTTGTATTACCGTATGAATTTAACTTCGATTTACGGATACATAGAACAGCGAATGGGTTTTTACAGCTACAAAACTGCCGCTACTATTTTCCTGATCAGCAGAACAATAAGCTCAGCGTTCCGACTTTATCTGGTGGTAATTGTTTTGCAGCGTTTTGTATTTGATTTTTATCATATTCCGTTTGCATTTACCGTATTAATCTCCTTGCTTCTTATTTTTTCTTATACGTACAGGGGCGGATTAAAAACCATTATTATCACAGATACTTTACAGACTTTTTTCCTGGTAACTTCTGTTTTCCTTACGATCTATTTTATTTGCGACCGCATGGATTTAAGTGCGATTGGCGCTTTTGAAGAAGTAAAAAACAGCAACTACTCGAAAATCTTTTTCTTTGATGATTTTCTGGGAAGCAAATTTCATTTTGTAAAACAAATATTGGGCGGAATGTTTGTAACAATTGCCATGACTGGACTGGATCAGGATTTAATGCAAAAAAACCTTAGCTGCAAAAACATTGGCGAAGCACAAAAAAATATGTTCACCTTTACGGGTATTTTTGTGATCATTAATATCTTTTTTTTGAGTGTTGGCGCACTTTTATACATTTATGCTAATAAAAATGGAATTGCAATTCCAACTGATTTAATTACAGGTAAACCAAGAACTGATTTACTTTTTCCTGAAATTGCTCTGAATCATCTGGCGACAATTCCGGCAATTGTATTTTTATTAGGGATTATTGCGGCAACTTTTGCTACAACTGACTCTGCACTTACAGCACTTACTACTTCTTTTTGTGTTGATTTCTTAGGCATGGACAAAGCGGAAAATAATAAGAAAAATACCGTTCGTACACGACATTTGGTTCATATAAGTTTCTCAGTATTGATTTTCTTTGTCATCCTGATTTTCAATTCGATCAATAACAGTTCTGTGGTAGGTATGATTTTTAGGGTTGCATCTTATACATATGGCCCGTTATTAGGTTTATATGCTTTTGGACTTTTTCAGAAATCAAGAAATGTACATGATAAATGGGTTCCCATAATTTGCTTATTATCCCCTTTGTTTACATTTTTAATCAATGAAAATTCAAAATTATTATTCTCCGGATATGTCTTCGATAATGAATTGATCGTACTTAACGGATTAATAACTTATTTAGGATTGTACCTGACGAGTTCACGCAGCAGTAAAAAAATATCTTTTTAAACATTTAAAAAAGTATATTTAATTCACTAAAAAAAAGAGGCAAATTAAAATCAATTTCCTCCAAAAAATCACCGTATGAAAAATCACTTCATAAAAATAAGTCTATACGCCTCACTCCTGTTTTTGATTACCAATTGTGCTACCAAAAAAAACACCACTGTTCCTGATGTTAAAAAAGACATCCTTCTACAAGATACTGTTGTTTACGTTCCTAAAAATAAATCAGAGAAAAAAACATTTTTCAAAGATTCTGATAAAGAAACCACCTGGGTTGACAGCATTTACAGTAAAATGTCTGTGCAGGAAAAAATTGGTCAGTTGTTCATGATCTCGGCCTATTCTAATAAAGATTCCCTGCATACAATTGAAATCAATAAGTTTGTTCAGGATTATAAAGTGGGCGGAGTAATTTTTTTTCAGGGTGGTCCGGTTCGTCAGGCAAGATTAACCAACCTGTATCAGTCGAAAGCAAAAGTCCCTCTATTTATAGGAATTGACGGTGAATGGGGATTGGGTATGCGTTTAGATTCGACTTATATTTATCCGTGGAATATGACTTTAGGTGCTATCCAGGATTTAAGTTTAATTGAAAATGTGGGAAGAAACATGGCCAATGAAGACAAACGAATCGGAATTCATTTCAACTTTGCCCCCGTTCTTGACATCAATACCAATCCTAAAAATCCTATTATTGGCAACCGTTCATTTGGCGAAGACAAAGTCAATGTCAGCAACAGAGCCATTGCCTTAATGAAAGGCGTGCAAAGTCAGGGGGTTTTTAGTACCGGAAAACATTTTCCCGGACATGGTGATACAGCAACAGATTCGCATAAAGCATTGCCTTTGATTACTTTTTCGAAAGAACGTCTTGAAATGGTCGAATTGTATCCGTACAAACAAATCTTCGATGAAGGTTTGGTATCTGTTATGGTTGCCCATCTTAATATTCCAAGCTTAGAACCCTTGCCCAATTATCCTTCTTCGGCTTCGTATAATGTTGTAACCAACCTGCTTCAAAAAGAATTAGGCTTTGAAGGGTTAATCTTTACAGATGGTCTTGCCATGAAAGGCGCCAGTAATTTTAAAGGTCCCGGAGATTTAGAAATCGCTGTAATTCTTGCCGGAAATGATATTTTGCTTTGTTCTGAAAATATCCCCGTAGCTTTCCAGAAACTGGAAGCTGCTTATAATGAAAACATCATTACTGAGGAACGTCTGGCACATTCCGTAAAAAAGATATTGCATTTTAAATTCAAAGCGGGATTAAACAAGTACAAACCCATTGCCATCAGCAATATTTATAATGACCTCAACCCACCGCAAAATGATGCTTTGCACTATAAGTTATATGAAAATGCAATTACTGTTCTAAAAAATGAAAAGGAACTACTGCCTGTCAAAAACTTAGACCAGAAAATTGCCTATGTAAAAATGGGAGAAGATGTAAACAGCACGTTTGTCACCACTCTAAAAAAATATACTGAAGTTACCGAAGTTTCAAACGCCAATATCGAAAGCCTTAATGACGAATTAAAAAAATACGATTTAGTCATCATAGGTTTCCACAAACTAAACAAACCGTGGGAAAAGCAAAATTTTACAGACGCTGAATTGATTCGTTTACAAGAAATTGCAAAACACAATAAAGTAATTCTCGATATTTTCACAAAGCCTTATTCCCTATTGCCAATTACAGATTTTGATGATATCGAAGGATTGGTAGTTTCGTACCAAAACTCGAATATCAGTCAGGTTGTTTCTGCCGAATTATTATTTGGAGCCATCCCGGCAAAAGGAAAATTACCGGTATCTATTAATAATTCCTTTCACGTAAATGATGGGTTATCAACAGAAAAATTAAACCGTCTTGCTTTTACTGCACCTGAAAATGTGGATATGAACCCAATGATTTTATCTAAAATTGATGCTATTGCCCAGAAAGCAATCGATGGCAAAATGGCTCCGGGAATGCAGGTACTTGTTGCCCGAAAAGGAAGCGTTATTTTCCAGAAATCCTATGGCAGCCAAACCTATGATAATACAAGGAAGGTGACTAACTCAGATTTATATGATGTTGCTTCGATTTCGAAAATGATTTCGACATTGCCTAACGTGATGCAATTATATGATAAAAACAAGGTAGAGCTGGACACAAAACTAAAAGACATGGTACCGCTTTTTGCTAAAACAAATAAAGCCGAAATCAGTTTCAAGGATTTACTCACCCATTATGCCGGACTTCAGGCTTGGATTCCGTTTTACAAAGCAACTCTTGACCATGAAGGAAAACCTTCTATAAAATATTACCGCAGCACAGCCGAATCTGACTTTTCTACTAAAGTTGCAGATGGTCTATATATTAGAAATGACTATCACGATACCATTATGAAAATCATTGCTGATAGTCCGTTATCCCTTAAAAAAGAATACAGATATAGTGATTTTACTTTTATCATCTTAAAAGAATATTTAGAAAAAAAGACGCATAAAAAATTAGAAGACCTGAGCCAGCAAAACTTTTACAGTACACTTGGGATGAATAATACGCTTTACAATCCGTTAGACAAATTTGAGAGAAGCAACATTGCTCCTACAGAAATCGACAACTATTTCAGACATCAGGTAATTCAGGGATATGTTCACGATATGGCAGCAGCAATGGAAGGCGGAGTTGCCGGTCACGCAGGGATTTTCTCTAATGCTATGGATGTTGCCAAAATGATGCAAATGTATTTACAAAAAGGAAATTACGGCAATAAACAATATTTCTCTGAACAGACCTTCAATGCTTTCAACACTTGTTATTATGCTGATAAAGGTGTTCAAAGAGGTTTAGGTTTTGATAAACGAACAGGTAAAGACGGCCCAACTTGTGCTTGCGTTTCTCCATCCAGTTTTGGTCACACCGGATTTACAGGAGATATAGCCTGGGTTGATCCTGAAACGGAAATTGTTTATGTCTTTTTATCCAATAGAACCTATCCGGGAAATAGTGATGACAATAAATTGGCAAAAGGAAAAATCCGCGAAGATATTCAGCAAATAATTCAGGATGCCATTATAAAATAAACCATACAAAAAGAAAACAGTTTTCTCTTTTTAAATAATTAACAAAACCAAAAAACAAACCAATGACAAAAGAACGTTTAATCTCGCTGGATGTATTTAGGGGATTCACCATTTTATTGATGACCATTGTCAACAATCCGGGAAGCTGGGCCTCTATTTATCCGCCTTTAGAACACGCAGAATGGCATGGCTGTACGCCTACCGATTTAGTTTTTCCTTTTTTTGTTTTTATAATGGGAACTGCAATCCCTTTTGCGATGCCAACAAAACATTTTGACTCTGGCGTTTTTAATAAAATTGTTGTGCGTTCTTTACGAATTTTCTGCCTGGGATTCTTTTTAGCTTTTTTTGGCCGATTCGAATTATTTGGTTTGGAAGGAATCCCTTTATTGATCGTTAGATTAATAATCACTTTTGCGGTAGCCTATGCTCTTTTAGGAAACTTTACTCTAAAAATTAAAACCTATCTCGTTTTCGCAATCTTCGCAATACTCTTATTTCTGGCCTACAGTAAAATCGAAGCCTATGAAGATGTAAGAATACCGGGAGTTTTGCAACGAATAGGAATCGTGTATTTCTTTGCGTCTCTTTTATATCTTAAAACAAACCTGAAAACGCAGCTTATCGTTGTAGCTTCTATTTTAGTACTCTACTGGGTTCTGATGGCTTTTGTTCCTGTTCCGGGATTTGGTCCTGCTAATTTTGAAAAAGGAACTAATCTCGCTGCCTGGTTAGACAATGTACTTTTAAACGGACATTTATGGGGCGTTTCTAAAACCTGGGATCCCGAAGGAATTCTAAGCACTTTGCCGGCTATAGGAACCGGAATTCTGGGAATGTTTATTGGGCAAATACTAAACTTGCACATTAATAAGATCGAAATCGTAAAGAAATTAGCCATTACAGGAATTGCCTTAGTGATTACGGGTTTACTCTGGAACATCATATTCCCTATAAACAAATCGCTCTGGACAAGTTCTTATGTCTTGTACACGGCCGGAATTGCAACAATATGTTTAACAATACTGTATTACATAATAGACATCGCCAACTATAAAAAATGGACGAAACTGTTTTTGATCTGGGGCGTAAATCCTATGATTGTATTTTTCTTTTCGGGAATAATACCAAGGGTTATGAGTTATATTAAGGTTCAAAGCCCGGAAATAGCAACAGAACAAATCAATGTTCAAACCTTGATTTACAAATACGGAATTGCAACGTGTTTTGAAAATCCATTGAATGCATCTGTAGCTTATGCAATATCCTATGCGATATTTTGGTCTTGTATATTATGGGTATTTTATAAAAAGAAAATGATCTTTAAAGTATAGAACAGTAAGATTTTTGTTTTGCCACAACCCGAGCAACAGCGAACAGGCGAAGCAAATCACACAAGAAACTCCATAAAATAATGTCGTCGATCTTCTAGAGCTGCGCGTGTGATTAGAGCGCCACAACCGAACCCAGCGGGGGTGAAATATTTATCCATCAACTAAAAATCTATATATCGCTCCGATGGAGCTCTGATTGTACGCATTCCTATCATGCTACAAATAAATCGCTCCGATGGAGCTTTGATCTTAAGAATTTAAAAAACATATTTCTAATAAAAAATGGAATAATACCTCTTCTAGTATATTACCATTTTGAATATTTTGAGTCCCAGAGGGACGATATATTTATAGAAAATTATAGAGCGACCCAACAGAACCCCAGCGGGGTGATATATATAACCGTCAACTAAAAATCTATATGTCGCTCCGATGGAGCTCTGATTGCATGCATTCCTAACATGCTATAAATATATCGCTCCGATGGAGCTTTCATTGTAAGATCAAAACTAAATTTGCTACAAATAAATCGCTCCCATGGAGCTTTGATCTTAAGAATTTAAAAAACATATTTCTAATAAAAAATGGAATAATACCTCTTCTAGTATATTACCATTTTGAATATTTTGAGTCCCAGAGGACGATATATTTATAGAAAATTATAGAGCGACCCAACAGAACCCCAGCGGGGTGATATATTTATCCATCAACTAAAAATCTATATATCGCTCCGATGGAGCTTTTACCTGAAGAATCAAAATAAATTTGATGAAATTATTTTAAAACCAAAAAGCCACTTCATAATGAAACGGCTTTTTGGTTGTTTGATTTCGGCTAAATAATTAACCAATATCACAACGCATAGTCGTAATGAGTTTTTTGAAACCTGCCTTTTCATATGCCTTAACTGCGGCTTCATTATCGTGATATACTTCGAGTCTGACCTCAGTGATTCCTTGCGATAAAACCCATTTTTTGAGATCGTTAAGCAAGAGATTACTAATTCCTTTTCCTCTAAATTCCGGGCTTACAAACATAAAACCCAGATAACCAAATAATTCATGTTTTTCGTATGCTTTCGCAGAGCGTATTTGAGCGTATCCGCAACCAATAATCTGATTATCATTATCCGCAACCAGAACTTCTGTTGCTTTATCTAATATCAGATCCTGTATATCATAGTAAAATATTTGTCCTTCTTTTAGTGTCGAATCAAATGGACGTTCAGCATCAACAAGACTTTGCAAAAATTCGGCTAATTGTGGCAAATCGGTATTTGTGGCGCGCCTGATAATGGTGTTATTCATAGTATATCTATCTTTTTAATATATAGAGCATTTTATTAAAATCAATCCTTTTTTACAGCAGTAACCATCATAAAAATTGGTCTTCTTAACTCGTCTTTCATTTCCGGATATTTTTCAATAATCTCATCTGATGGTTTTGGTTCTGACAATTCCCGAATACTAAAATTAGCGTTGATTAAAGTATTTATGATACTTGCCATCGTTCGGTGATACTTGATTACCTGATGGCCTAAGAAATTCGTTTCTCTTATTCCCTCGTCCTGATAATTATCTATTGGCCAATGCAGCCTTTTGCCTTTTTCGTCCTTAAACCAGTCTTGTTCCGGTCTTGAAGTAAAAACAGGATGTTCTATTGAGAAAACAAAACTTCCTCCTTTTTTTAAGCATTGATTAATTTTGCGAAAAACAATATTCAAATCTTCTATGTAATGAAAAGTAAGTGAACTAAATACGATATCAAACTGCTCATTTTCAAACTCAATATCTTCAACTGGCATCTGATGGTATTCAATCGATAAATGTTTTGAGATTTCTTTTGCCTTATCAATCATCTTTTTTGACAAGTCAATTCCAATTACATTTTCGGCTCCCTGTTCCTTTGCATAAATACAATGCCAACCGTAACCACAACCCAGATCCAGAACATTTTTTTCCTGAAGATCTGGTAGCATTTTTTTTAAAACATGCCATTCTCCTGCTGAATTCAATCCGTCGACCGAACGGGGCATTTTGGCGTAATTTTCAAAAAAGTCTATATCGTCGTAAATATTTTGTTTCATTTCCTTATTTCTTATTCTTTAAACATATTCCCTTTGCTGAAGGGGTTTGATTTTTCATACAGCTACTTTACCGTAATAAAAATCCTAATAGTCCAAATATATAAAAAGTCATTTAAATCGATTCTATATTCTTTGCCTAAGTACTGTATTAAAACCTCCCGATTACATTCATCCCAAAACTTACAGATTTTTGTGATAATTTTTTTAATCTATTACCTAAATTTTTCTCGTCAACATTAAAAAAAAACGCATAAAATAATATATAATAATTTTATATATTCGTTAAAAAAAAGCTTTATCGCTGATACAGAGAAGTTAGAAAATAACAACTTCGTTTTTTCTGCAATTGTAATACATAATAATTGATATACTTATAAAAACTATGGAAAATAAAAAAGCACCTGTATTTACCTTTAGTATTCTAGCAATCATTTTAGGGGTAACATTGTACAAGCAATTCGACTTTAAAAATCTAACTTTTGAGAAACCGGCACTAGCAGTCGTCTATATAATTGTGTTTCTATTCTACGTTTTCGTTCTAATAAAGAACTTCACTAAACGATCTGAAAAATAAAAACCATTACTATCTTCTCAAAGTAAACCAAATCGATATTTTGTGTTGTCTTCATAAAACGAACCTCAGCTTAAATATTTTTTTTGCAGATTTAAATATTCTTCATACATTTGCAGACCAAACGGTCATGTTTAACATGAAAGACACAAAACAATATATTCTCGAGACGGCCTTTAATTTGTTTTTACAAAAGACATTTAAAGAAGTTACTATGAAAGAGATTGTAGAAGCAACAGCTTTATCAAAAGGTGCTTTCTATCATTATTTTTCGAGTAAAGAACAGCTATTTCGAGAGATTGTTGAAACGTATTACCTGACACAAATGTTAGATGGATATGAGCAATTTGATCAGAGTTCCTTAAAGGCTTTTTACAACGATTATCTGAACCACGCAGATAAAAAAGAAAATGCACGAAAAGAGGATAGCAATGTGAACAATTTTAGTTTGGTTTTTGAAGCAACAAGACTCTTTCCGGAAACAAAAGCAAAGTTTGCAGAAAACGACAGAATCGAAACAAAAATATGGTCGACAGTAATAGCCAATGCAAAAAAAAGCAAGGAAATTAAGTCTGAAATGAGCGATGAAGATATCGCAAAAATTTTTCTGTTTTCAGTCGATGCAACCAGCCTACGTTTGTTAATGCTTGAAGAAAATAACAATAGAAAAACGGTTAAAAAACAACTTAGTAGCTTTTGGAATAGTTTTTATAACCAAATAAAAATTTGATTTTTTAAGCAACACATCTTCCCTTACGATATTCTATAAATAACAAATCTCATAATTTTTTAACGAAGTAAAATGAAAGTTTGTCCTGAATGAACTCTAATCTTTTTTAAACACAAACAAACCAAACGGTCGGTTTAAAACAACTAGTTACCTGCCAATAATAAAACCTTAAAACAATAATTGAAAATGAAATCAAAAAAATATATCTTTTGGATCATCATATTGATCGTCCTGCTAAATTCTATCGGAATGTCTATTGTACTTCCTCTTTTGCCTTTTATAGTGGGCAAATATCTTCCGTCTCAACAGATTGTTCTGGGCATGAGTATTCTATTATCCGTGTTTGCAGCCTGCACTTTTTTTGCTGCACCCATTTTTGGAGCTTTAAGCGACAGATACGGACGAAAAAACATTCTGGTAATTAGTTTACTGGGGTCTGTAATTGGCTACATTTTATTTGGAATTGGCGGTGCTTTATGGATCCTCTTCCTCGGACGCATTATTGACGGACTTACAGCGGGAAATATAAGTATCTTATTTGCTTATATAGCTGATACTACTGAACCAAAGGAGCGAACCAAATGGTTTGGTTACATAGGCTCTGCTATGGGAATAGGAAAATTGGGTGGTCCGGCTTTAGGAGGATTATTGGGGAGCATTTCTCTTGCATTGCCTTTCTTTGTTACTGCCGCATTGATATTTGTTTCTGGTGTGGCTACCTATTTTTTGCTGCCTGAATCTCTGGCCCCTGAAAAAAGGACAACCCATTTAACCTTAAACAGTTTCAATGTCTTTTCGCATTTTAAAGATATCTTCAAATTAAAAGAAGTCAAATTACTTCTTATTTTGGGAATACTTTTTTATGCTGCACTGGGTATTTTCCAATTTAATTTTACCATTTTCCTGAAAGATATTTATAAATGGGGACCTGCTTTTATTGGGACGTTATTGACGCTGGTTGGTATCTGCGAAATTTTTTCCCGCGCAGTATTATTACCTTGGTTATTGAAACGTTTTAACGAAAGAACTATTGGAATTGCCGGTTTAGTTGGTTTTGGGATTGGTTTAGGTCTAATTCTGCTAAGTATATTTATACCTTCAGTAATCCTAATTGCACTGGCTGTAATCTTTGTCATTACAGGCGAAGGCTTATTTGATCCCACATACAATGCCAGATTATCACAATCAATTGACGAAAGCCAACAAGGTAAATTACAAGGTGTGAACCAAAGCTTACAATCGGCAAATAATGTGATTATGCCACTACTTGCAGCTGCCATTTACTTTTATAGTCCGGCTTCCTTGTACGCAACTGCAACTGGTATTGTAGTTCTGACCGTTATTGTATTCGCCAAATATATACCTAAAAGAAAATCGGCTTGAGCAACCAAATGATATTCTTGCGAATTATTATCTTACTTCAAAAAAGAATCTGCATCAATTAGTTTATTTCCTGTGTCATCATAAACAGCATAATTAAAACCGCTCTGAATACAATAAGAACCATACTCTCCTGCTTTGTTCAGGGCAATAAAACCTACCTGAATATCTTTTAAATCTTTCTTTCTGTTTTGGGTCAGTTTTATAATTCTGGCAACGGCTTCTTCACAGGCCTTTTGAGGCGATTTGCCTTGTCGCATCAATTCTACAACGAGATGACAACCTGAAATACGAATCACTTCTTCGCCATGTCCTGTGGCTGTTGCGGCTCCAATCTCATTATCGACATATAAACCTGCTCCTATAATTGGAGAATCTCCTACGCGACCGTGCATCTTAAAAGACATTCCGCTTGTAGTACACGCGCCCGAAAGATTTGCGTTGGCATCAAGAGCAATCATACCAATTGTATCGTGATTTTCGATATTGGCAATGGGTTTGTATTTACTGTCTTTCAACCATTCTTTCCATTCTTTTTCTGATTCTTCTGTTAGCAGATTTTCTTTTTTAAAACCTTGTTCCAATGCAAACTGCAAAGCTCCGTCTCCTACCAACATTACATGAGGCGTTTTTTCCATTACGGCTCTGGCAACCGCTATGGGATGTTTTATGTATTCCAGACAAGCAACTGAACCTATATTAGCATTTTCGTCCATGATACAGGCATCTAACGTTACACGACCATCTCTGTCCGGACGTCCGCCATAACCTACACTTCTTTCTTTGGGATCACCTTCCGGAATTTTAACTCCTGCTTCGACAGCATCAAGTGCGCTTCCGTTCTTTTTTAAAACTTCCCAGGCAGCTTCGTTTGCGGGAATCCCAAATCGCCATGTCGAAAGTACAATGGGTTTATTTCCTTTCTTTGCAACGAATACCTTTTCTTCTTCATGATCTGAATTAAAAGATTGCAATGCAACAGCGACTGAAGCGATTGCTGCTGTTTTTATAAAATTTCTGCGATTTGAATTTGTCATATCTAATATTTTGTTTGCCACAGATTAAAGGATTCTAAATGATTTTTAATCTGTAACAAAATTTATCAACCTATCTCAGTATGATACTATTTCCACATTAAAATAAAATCAGGTAAATTTTCAACAATGATTTTGAGCCAATTTTTCTTTTTACTTGTCATATTCGTTTTTTCCATTAAAAATGTTATTTACTAACCGTAGATTAAAACAATTATAAAAAATAATCTGTAAAAATCTTTTTATCTGTGGCAAAAATATATCTTCAATGTAAATTTATAAAAATCTACGATTTATAAAGCAAACTTGTAGCACCTAATAAAGCTGCGATTTCATTATCTGTAGAAATAGCAACTGTTACATTGCTACCTGCTTCTTTTATTTTTTTGTTGAAAACCGGTAAGAAAAACTCACTGGCATTTGCTATTTTTCCACCAATAATAAAACTATCAGCAGAGAAATTTTCTAACCACGGAAGCACAATTGCAGCCAAATCTTCTCCCATTGCTTCAAAGACTTTTATCGCCATTTCATCTCCCGTTTTAGCAAGATTAAAAAGCTCTAATCCATTATTTATTTTTTTTCCGCTTAAAGTGAAATAACCAGCGATAAGTCCGCGTGCTGAAACATAATCTTCGGCAATTCCTTCTTTGTACGGAAGGTCGTATATTTCTGCGTCTTTTGGTACTGAAATCCCTGTACTAATCGATTCTCCTTTGTCTATAAAGCAAGCTCCAAGTCCTGTGCCTAATGTGATTGCCATGACTTTTTTAGAAAGATTATCAGCGTTTTTAAAAACTTCTCCTTTACCAAAACAAACTGCATCATTTTCGAAAAAAATCGGAAAATCATTTGAAAGATTTAATTTTTCCTGAAACAAATCGCGAACATTCAATCCATAAAAATGTTCGTATTTAGATTGTCCTTTTATCCAGCAAACTCCATTAGTATAATCAAACGGTCCAGGCATACAAACGGCTAATCCTGTTGTGTTTTCTACTTTAGAATTTTCGATAGCAGTTTGTATGGCTTTTTCCCAAATAGTCATCACTTCTTGCACGGGCAAATTAGAATCGAACGACTCTTTGTGCAGCGAAAAATCAATCACTTTCATGTCTGTTATATCAATAACCGCTGCGGTAATATGTGTGCCACCAATGTCTAATCCAACGGCATATTCTTTATTCATTCTTTTGTATTTTGGAATTTTTGAATCATTAAGAGATTAATTGAATCTGGCTTTTAGGGCTGAATTAATACCTAACAGGTTTTAAAACCTGTTAGGATAATTAATCTCTTAATGGTAAATTTATTTTTAGATGTTTTTGTCTTTTAAAATCTGCGGATAATGAATGCTGGTGTGCATGATCATTTCTCCAAATAATGTATTTGCCCAAGCGAACCATTTTCTTGTAAACTTTGTTACATCGTCTTTATGGAATGACTCGTGCATAAATCCTGTATCGGCATTTGTTTTGATCAGGGTGCTAATACATGCTTTTATTTCTTTTTCGTCTACACTGGTAATCGCTCTTAAAACAATACTCATTGGCCAAATCGTATCTGTTCCGGTATGTGGTCCTCCAACTCCTTCGCCAGCTTTTCCTTTATAGAAAAACGGATTGTTTTCTGAAAGCACTACTTTTCTCGTATTCAAATATAGTTGATTGTCCGGTTCAATTGCACCTAAATACGGCAATGATAATAATGAAGGTACATTGGCATCATCCATCATGTGGAAACTTCCATAACCATTCACCTCAAAAGCAATGATTTTTCCGAATTTCGGATGATCTATAATTCCGTTTTCTTCTAGTCCTTTCTGAACCTGTCCTTGCAATTCTTTTGCTTTAGCGACTAAGTTATCATCTTTTAATGCTGGCAAAGAAAAAATTTCCTGAAGATATCCAAGTACTTCAATGGCAAACATATTACTCGGAATTAAATATCCAAATAAAGTACTGTCATCACTTGGTCTAAAAGTCGAAACGATCAATCCGCATGGTTTTACCGGATATCCGTAACCGCTTAATGGCACACCATCTGTAGCCCAAGCTGTAACTCTCTGAAAATTGTATGGTCCTTTATCCGTCCATCGCTGTTGCTCTTTGAAAGTTTGCAATACCAAAAGCATTGCCTCTTTCCACTTACTGTCGAACAAACTGATATCTCCGGTTTCTTTCCAATATCCGTGTGCCAGTCTTATTGGGTAACACAAACTATCGATTTCCCATTTGCGTTCGTGGATACCAGGCTGCATTTTGGTCATGTCATTTTTCCACTCGCTTACCTGATTAAAATCTTTATAAAAAGCATTCGCATAAGGATCAAGCAAAATACATTTGGTCTGGCGGTTGATTACTCCTTTTACCAATTCAGCCAGTTTTTTATCTTCTTTTACAAACGGAATATACGGCCATATTTGTGCTGTACTATCACGAAGCCACATGGCATCGATATCTCCTGTAATGACATACGTATCCGGTTTTCCGTCGATGATTTCAAAATCGACTGTGGTATCTAATGTATTTGGAAAACAGTTTTCGAATAACCACGCCAACTCCGGGTTTGCGATTTGTTTTTTGATTCTTACGATTGCAGCTTCGATTGCTTTACTCGTAAATTTTCTCTCAGCTAAAGGTGGTCTTTTGGTAATAAAATCTTTTAAGGCAAAATTAAAAACATCTGACTGCATTCCGAAAACATCGGTTTGAAGTGCCAATAATCCTGCTGAAAATATCCCTGTGTTTTTTATAAATTTTCTACGTGAATTCATAATATTATTTTGAGGTTGAGTAAGAATATGGAAAGGCACTTGATAAAGTTCCTCTTTGTAAATTAGGCTGACTGTTCATGTCAAAATTCAATTCGCCACCTTTTAAGATATCAAAATGATTAATATAATTTTTGGTATGCGTTGCATTGTTCCACTTTAATTCCTGAACATACTTATTAGTTTCCGAATTATTTGGTGCATTTATAACCAATTGTTTTCCGTTTTCTAACTGTACAGTTACTTTTTTAAATAGCGGAGCACCAAGAACATATTCATCTGTTCCGGGACAAACTGGATAGAATCCCATTGCTGAAAAAACATACCAGGCCGAAGTTTGTCCGTTATCCTCATCTCCGCAATATCCATCCGGAGTTGGTTTGTACAAACGGTTCATTACTTCTCTTGACCAATATTGTGTTTTCCAGGGTTCACCTGCATAATTATACAAATAAATCATATGTTGAATAGGCTGATTTCCGTGTGCATATTGTCCCATGTTCATGATTTGCATTTCGCGGATTTCATGAATAACTGCGCCGTAATAACTATCATCAAAAATTGGCGGAGTCGTAAAAACAGCATCTAATTTAGCCGTGAATTTTTTCTGACCTCCCATTAAATCAATCAAACCATTGATGTCATGAAAAACACTCCAGCTGTAATGCCACGCATTTCCTTCGGTAAAAGCATCTCCCCATTTAAACGGATTAAAGTTTTTTGGAAAACTTCCGTCTTTATTTCTACCGCTCATCAGGCCAATTTCAGGATTATAAAGATTCTTATAATTCATCATTCGTTTTTCGAATAAGCTGATTTCTTTTTTCGGGCGGTTTAAGGCTTTCGCCAATTTCCAGATCGTAAAATCATCGTAGGCATATTCTAATGTTCTTGCAGCATTTTCATTGATTTTTACATCATAAGGAACATATCCTAAAGTGTTATAATACTCTACTCCTTTTCTCCCCACAGCATCTAATGGTCCTTCGTTATTGGCTCCGTGCAGCAAGGCTTCATATAATTTGTTGATATCGTATCCTCGCAATCCTTTTATATAAGCATCCGCAACTACAGATGCCGAATTGTTCCCTACCATTACATCTCTAAATCCGGGACTTGACCATTCCGGCAAGAAACCGCCTTCTTTATAATCGTTGATTAATCCTTCCTGCATTTCTTTATTGATAGAAGGGTAAACTAAATTTAGTAAAGGATATAAAGCGCGGAACGTATCCCAAAAACCAGTTCCTGCAAACATATAACCCGGCAATACTTTCCCATTATATGGGCTATAGTGTACCGTTTTTCCGTTGGCATCTATTTCATATTGTTTCTGAGGAAAACAAACAGTACGATATAAGCTGGAATAAAATGTTTTTAACTGTTCATCGCTGCCACCTTCGGCAGTTAATTTTCCTAAAACTTTATTCCATTCTTTTTTAGATTCAGCTACAGTTTCATTAAAGGAAGCTTTTCCTAATTCAGTGGCTAAATTCAACTCCGCTTGTTCTGCACTAATAAAAGAAGAAGAAACTTTTACGTTTACTATTTCTCCTCTTTTAGTTTTAAAACCTACAACTGCACCAACATGATTGTCTGTTAACTCTAGTTTGTCTTTTTCTAAAACTTTATCATGCCATGTATAATTGGTTGCAAATGGCTTATCGAATTGCAATACAAAATAGTTTCTGAAATTCTGAGGAACTCCACCACTATTACGGGTTGTATAACCAATAATTTTATTTTCTGACGGAATAATTTTGATATAGGAACCTTTATCAAAAGCATCAATTACGATTGAAGATTGTTCGTTTTCCGGGAATGTAATCTGAAAATGTGCTGCTCTTTCTGTAGCTGTAATTTCGGTCGTCACATCATAATCAGCAAGATATACGCTGTAATAATATGGTTTTGAAACCTCAGCTTTATGGCTGAACCAACTTCCTCTTTCGTCTTCGGCAAAACTTAGTTTACCAGTAACCGGCATGATCGAAAACTGTCCGTAATCGTTCATCCAGGGCGAAGGCTGGTGTGTTTGTTTGAATCCTCTAATCTTTTCTGCGGTATAAACATACGCCCATCCGTCGCCCATCTTTCCGGTTTGAGGTGTCCAGAAATTCATTCCCCAAGGTCGGCAAATTGCTGGATACGTATTTCCGTTAGAAAGACTATGCAACGATTGTGTCCCCATTAAAGGATTTACATATTCTACAGGATCTATCTTTTTTACTTGTGCATTTGCAAAAACGCAACAATGTAGTAGCCCTAAAAAAATTAAACTCTTTATTTTCATATTCTTATTTATTATCCTGACAGGTTTTGAAAACCTGTTAGGTATTATGTATTTATTCTAAAATCTGAATCTCGATAAGCTTTGTCAAAGTTCGAAACTTTGACAAAGCTGGCGTAAACCTGAAATCTTAAATTATACCTAACAGGTTTTGAAAACCTATTAGGAAACTGAAAACTAATTTTAAACTTTGACAAAACTGGCGTAAACCTCAAATCTTAAATTATACCTAACAGGTTTTGAAAACCTGTTAGGAAACTGAAAACTAATTTTAAACTTTGACAAAACTGGCGTAAACCTGAAAACTTAAACTGTATCTAACAGGTTTTGAAAACCTGTTAGGAAACTGAAAACTAATTTTAAACTTTGACACAACTGGCGTAAACCTCAAATCTTAAATTATACCTAACAGGTTTTGAAAACCTGTTAGGAAACTGAAAACTGCGACTGAAAACTAAAAACTCCCTAAAGCGGTCTATCTTCTTTTTTCACTCCAAAAGTTGTTGATGGTTTGCTTCCCATATACAATTTTAATTCGCCTCCTTTTACAATCATATCATGTGTAATGTATGATTTTGTATAAGGTTTTCCGTTGTATTCTGCTTTTTGAATGTAGATATTGGTTTTACTATTGTTTATTGCATTCAATGTAAACGAAATACCTTCTTTATGATGAATTGTAGCTGTATTTACAATTGGACTTCCCAAAATATAAACTCTATTTGCAGGATTAACGGAATAGAATCCCATTGAAGAGAAAATATACCAAGCCGACATTTGTCCTAAATCTTCATTTCCACATAATCCGTCTGGTTTTGTAGAGTAGAATTTATCATCAATTTCACGGATTAGTTTAGCCGTTTTCCAAGGCTGTCCTGCGAATGCATACAAATAAGGAATATGATGGTTTGGCTCATTTCCTTGTGCATATTGACCAATTAATCCACTAATATCCGGTGAAATTTCTTCACCTTCTACTTTATCTGTGATTAGGAAAAGTGAATCTAATTTGGCTAAGAATTTATCTTCGCTTCCAAATAATTCAATCAAACCGTGAGGATCCTGAGGAACTAACCAAGTGTATTGCCACGCATTTCCCTCTACATAATCGTCTTTACGATGGGCGGATGAAAGCGGATTAAATGGTGTTCTCCAATTTCCGTCTGTCAATTTACCTCTCATGAATGTCGTTTCTTTATCAAAATAAAGTTTGTACAAATTGGCTCTTTTGGTAAAATAATTATAATCGTCTGTCTTATTCAAATCTTTAGCCATTAGTGCAATACAATAATCATCTATTGCATATTCTAAAGCATTACCAACTGATTCTAACAATTTATCAGCAGGAATGTATTCTAGTTTTTGAACATAATCCATTCCTTCACGTGTTTGCATGGCAGTTTTTTTGATTGCTTCATACGCCAATGCTACATCATAATCTCTGTATCCTTTCATATAAGCATCTACAATAACAGCGATCGAGTGATTCCCATTCATGGTATTGGTTTCGTTCCCCATCAAATGCCAAACCGGTAATCTTCCTTGCTGTTGGTAGATGGCTAAAAATGATTTAACAATATCATTTATTTTATCGGGATGAGTGATGGTATATAAAGGATGTAAAGCACGGTAGGTATCCCAAAGCGAAAAAGTCGTATAGTTGGTAAATCCTGCTTTTTCGTATACTTTTTTATCTGTTCCTCTGTAATCTCCGTTTACATCATTAAAAATTGAAGGTGCAAACATGGTATGATACATGGCAGTGTAAAAAACTTTCATCGTTTTATCATCTCCTTTTATCTGAATCTTATTTAATTCTTTGTTCCATTTTGAAGTGGCTTCTTTTACTACAGCATTAAAATCCCAACCTGGAATTTCAGCTTTGATATTGGCAGCAGCATTCTCATAACTTACAGGAGAAATTCCGACTTTTACTAAAACTTGTTTGTTTTTTAAAGTTGCAAAATCCAAAACAGCTTTCATTCTTACCGCTTCACCTTCATTTCCCGCAACAACAGTTATACTGTCGTATAAAGCCATTTTAGAAATTGGCTCTGAGAATTCCATAGTAAAAAAGACACGTTGGTCAGTTGCCCAACCTGTAGAATAACGATATCCTGCAAGGGTGGTTGCGTTTATTTTTTTGATAAAAGTTTTTACCGGTTTGTCCCAGCCTATACCGTCTGCAAGATCCAATAAAACGTGATTATCTGTAGTAGTATTAAAAGTATATTTATGAAAACCAACTCTTTCGCTCGCTGTCAATTCAGCTTTGATTTTGTATTTGTCAAGCAAAACACTGTAATATCCCGCTTTCGTTACTTCATTTTTATGAGAGAAATAGGAACCATAACCCGTTGCCATATCTTCTTTTGTTCCTTTGGTAAGCGGCACTTTTCCTGATACCGGCAATAACAAAATATCATTTAAATCTCCGATTCCTGTTCCGCTTAAGTGCGTGTGTGTAAAACCTAATATGGTATTACTGGCATAGTTGTATCCGCTGCACCAATCCCAGCCTTCAAAAACATTTACCGGTCCTAATTGCACTGCTCCAAAAGGAACATTGGCTCCCACAAATACGTGACCATGACCTGCAGATCCTATATATGGATTTACATATTGGGTATAATCTATATTGTTTTGTTTTACTTTCTTTTCCTGCGAAATGACAGGATTGGCAAAAAACAGGTTTAAAGCACAGATTCCGCTAAAAACTATTTTGTTATATTTTGTAAACATATTTTTTTATTTGATTTGTTGAATGGGCCACGGATGATACGGGTTAAACTGATTTACACGGATTTTTTTTAATCTTTGAGTCTGAAAAATTAATCGCAGAGCACAATCCTGATAGTTATTGGGATATGCAAGGGCCACAAGGAGACGCACTGCTGTGCGCCTCTACGGAAAACCTTTGAACCTTGTTTTATTCATAATACAAGAAACCTTTGTCCCTTTGAACCTTTGAACCTTTGAACCTTTGTTCCTTTGTTCCTTTGTTCCTAAAAAAACTTAGTACCTCTTTAAAACATTATACAGAGAATAAACTTTTACTTCCGGCTTTGCAATTTTCCCTTCGAACGTAATTGTTTTTTCTTCGCCTGCTTTTAAATCCATGTAATTATCGCTCCATTTTCCGGTATACCCTTTTATGGAAACGTTTACATATTTGGCAAATTTTGAAGCTTTTAAAATCAGTTTATTTCCTTGTACTTTCCATGTGATTTGTGGGTCTTCGAGTTTTAAATCTATCGGACGTGTCAAATCAATTTCGGGAGTTTTATCATCACGATACGCTTCTTTCATGGCGTACCAGGCTGCTTTGGGCTGACGATCATAATAATCGGTTACGCTCCAGCTTGCTACCGGCCAGCAATCATTAAGTTGCCAAACCAATGTTCCCATATTATAAGGTGCTTTTGAACGGTGAATTCCTATAATATTTTTAAGCGAATAATATTGTAAACATTGTGTGAGGTATGAATAATCCTCAACATTCATTTTCTTTATTTTGATTGAATCAATGAAATATCTGTTCAGATAAGAATCTAATTTCATGAATCCTTTTCCGGCTTTTTGATGTGCCTGCAAAATATCCGAATATAAATAGCGGTCTTCCGGTAAAGTAAATTTTTCGATCGAAGAATATGTTGGCATTGCCTGCATTCCGTATTCGCTCACAAAACGACCTGTTTTTTTCTGCACGGCTTCTACATCTTCTAATCCCCACCAGGTTCCCCAATAGTGACTGTCTCCCTCAGTAAGGCTTTTTTCTTTTGACCAGTGAAATAATGGTGACGAACTGATATACGGTCTTTTGTTATCGACTTCTTTTACCCATTTTGGAATACTATCCTGAAACAAACGAACATAGTCTTTCCATAAACGAGTTGAATCCTGCTTGGACATGTTCATGCTTTTTTGCCAGCCCCAGCTTTTAAATGCTTCATCGATTTCATTATTACCACACCATAAAACAATACTTTTATGATGGCGTAAACGTTTTACCTGATACTGAACTTCTTTTTTTACATTATCAAAAAAAGCATCATCTCCAGGTACCATTGTTCCGGCAAACATAAAATCCTGCCAGACATAGATTCCGTTTTTATCGCATAGATCATAAAAATAATCGTCTTCATAAATTCCTCCACCCCAAACACGAAGCATATTCATATTGGCGTCTTTGGCCATTCCAATTACTTTTTCGTATTCTTTTTTGGTTACTCTTGAAAGAAATGCATCTGACGGGATATAATTGGCCCCTTTCATGTAAACCGGTTTTCCATCGATTTTAAAATAAAATGTTTTACCCAAATTATCCGGTTGTTGTACCAACTCGATTTTGCGATCTAAAACATAAGGTTTCTCAGGAGCTTTTGTATCATAAGCTTCTAATCGTGGTGTTTTCCAGATGCCGCAAGTGGTAAATTTTGGTCCCCAATCCCATCCAAAATGATATTGCGCTTTACGCACATAAGCACGGGGATTATCCGGAATTACAAACGGAAAATCTTTCTTGGCAAGTGAATCCACTACATTCTGTGCCGATTTAAAAACGATAACCAAATCATTATTTCCTGATTTAATTAGTTTTTTTACATCAACTCTCCATTGACGGAACATATTATCGGCTTTTAAAACCAATTGATTGTTCAGGTAGACTGTTGCGTACGTATCCAAACCATCAAAGACCAGTTCGGCGTTTTTCTTTTTTAATGTTGCCGGAGTAACCTGAAAAGTAGTTTTATATTCCCAGTCTTTCTTTTCGATCCATTCCAGTTTTTTTTCATTATCTCTGTAAAATGGATCCGGTATTAATTTGTTGTTCAACAAATCAGTATGTATTTCTCCGGGAACTGTGGCAGGGTGCCATTTTTCAGTTTTCGTTTCGCGATACTGCCATCCGGTTTTCAAATCTGTATTTTGGGCATTTGCCGCCAATGAAAAATTGGCGAGACAAATACCGACAAACCAATAAAATCTTTTTTTATACTCCATATTTACTGAATAATAAATTACTGTATTTTTCAATTCTGTCGCTGGCAGTGTGAGAAGGATAACCGATTATCTCTATTATTGCCTTCTCGTTTTAGGGTGTATTACGGAATAAAAGTAACTAACAAAATATCCTGAAATCATTTTCTTTTTTTACGGCTGCCAAGCTTGATTTAATTTTTGATTTTAGTCCCGATTCCCAAACGTCGGAAAGGGATAGATTTCTGATTGTGGCTTTCTAAATCTTAAAAAAATATTTATCCTTCTATTACATTCTTCTAAAAATAATTCCACCTTTTTCAGTAAAAGCAAATTTATCTTTTGCGAAAAAAAAGGACTAAAACATCTGAATGATTGTAGCATAAAACTCCTCTAATTTAATGAAAATCAAAACAGAAACTTAAAAATAAGCCGGGACGGGATGTATATCCCATCCGACTTATTTTAACTAACTTAACCAAATTAATTATTTATCCCACCAAATTCTGGTTGTCATTACATCCAACCCCTGGCGTGAAACTGCTTCTTTATAATTAGCTGCATTTGTTATCAACTCTGACTGATCATAAATTAATCTTCTTGGTATAGTTCCTTTTGTTTCTCCTATTGGATCATTTACCGGAACTAAAACAGGAAATCCTGTTCGTCTGTATTCTGAGAATGCTTCGAAACCGTTGAACAACAATACAATCCATTTTTGAGTTATAATTTGTTCGATTTTTTCAGCCTCTGTTCCTGCAGATTTAAAAGCATGAGCTGCAATATAAGTGTTGTATTCTGCTGTTGAAACTGCCGGTACTTTGTCTCCAAAAATAGTCAGTTCCTGCATTGCTCCTTTTACTCCGTCTTCATAATATTTCTGTGCCGTTCCGCCAACATTCCAGCCTTTTACAGCTGCTTCTGCAAGGATAAACTGAACCTCAGCATAAGACATTAACAAAGTAGGTGCGTCTAAGCGCAATACTGTTGAGGTATTAGGATCAGAGAATAATTTTTTGTCTCCACCCGGAAATTCTTTTGCATCATTTGCAAGACCTTGTTGGTTTGCCGGATTATTGTCTCCACTAGCCTCTAATTTGGCATAAATTCTCAAACGCGGATCGTTATTGTTTTTCAATAAATCGATAAATGTTTTACTGAATTTTATATTAGCTTCTCCACCATTCAGATCATTTCTAACCCATGAAGATGTAATAGGATTTGTTCTGACTCCTGCCGGACCTGCATCATGCTGTAAAACAAGACTATCATCATTTGATGTAAAAACTCCTTTAGCTACTGCTTTCTCTACATATTGTTGTGCTTTTGCAGGGTTTACTTTAGACAAACGCATTGCTACTCTCAACATTAATGAATTGGCCAGTTTTTTCCATTGGCTAACATCACTTTGATAATATAAATCAGCTGCACCTACAAATCCTTTACCAGCATCTAAAGCGTCTCCGGCTTCGTCTAATTCTTTTAAAAGATCATTGTAGATTGCTTCTTGTGTATCGTATTTTGGAGTAAAAACATTTCCATTATACCCTTTTCCTGCTTCAAAATAAGGAACTTCACCGTAAGTATCTGTCAGTTTTTGAAACATTAGTACTTTCATGATTCTAAGCGCCTGAACCATATTCGAATTTTCCGGTGCGTCTTTTACAACAGACATTAACTGAAAAATCTGATTCAGTCCTTTACCGTATGATTCTCCAAAAAGAGAACCTGAATATTCAGCAACATAAGTATATTTTGACCCCGGACCTCCTAATGAAGCAAAGTGCTGCACTATTTGACCTGCATAACCATTGTTTCCTCTGGTATTAGAATAATCCTGTCCGTCTACATAAATCTCAGCAAGTGTAAACATTGATTTTACAGCCGGATCTGTCAAAGCATTTGGATTCTTATTCATTTCCTCGAATCCTTTGTCACATGAAGTTAATGTCATTGCACCAACGATTGTGATACAGAATATTTTTATAAATTTATTTTTCATCTTTCAATCTTTATTATTAAAATTTGACATTAAGCGTAACACCATAATTTCTTGTCAAAGGCATAGAAGCTCTTTCAAGACCCTGCGCATTGCTGTTAGAATAGTTCGATTCCGGATCAATGTTTGGCACTTTATCATAAATTGTCCATAAATTGTGAGCAGAAAATGCTAAACTAATCGATTGAAATGGCGTTTTTGCAAGATATGCTTTAGGGAAATTGTAGCTAAAAGAAACTGCTCTTAACTTCACAAAATCAGCATCATACACAAAGTTTGATGATACATCACTATAACTTCTCCAGTAATCATATGCAGAAACAGTCGTGTTTACAGGATTTCCGTTAATATCTTTTCCGCTTACTACAATTCCGCCTTCACGACCTGAAAGTGTCTCTTCAGACAATCCGTAGCGTGCTCCTAATTGATTGGTTGCTGAATAGATTTCTCCTCCAAATTTAGCATCTACGAAAATTGAAAGTGTGAAATTTTTATAAGAGAAATCATTTGAAAGTCCCATTGCTGTTGGCGCTACACCTTGTCCAACATTAATTAAATTACCTCTCAGGAATTTACCATTTGTATCCAATACGATATCCCCTTGTGCGTCTCTCAAATAATCATATGCTTTTATTGTTCCAAAAGGCTGCCCTTTTTCCAGAACCACAGAAGCTTTTCCATCTCTGTTGTCGTCAAGTTTTTTAGTCGTTATGTTATCCGATAAATTAAGCACTTCACTATGATTGTAAGCAAAATTGTATCCTATGCTCCATGAAAAAACAGGTGTTTTTATCGCTTTTACATTTATCGCAAATTCAACCCCTTTGTTCATAATTTCTCCTACGTTGATTTTTGTAGTTTTATAACCGGAAGCCTGAGAAATATCAGCATCAGTAATATCATTCGTTGTTTTCTTCTGGTAGAAAGTTAAATCTGTACTTACTCTGTTATTGAAGAAAGTATTTTCGAAACCAAATTCTATTGTACTTACATTATAAGGTTTTAAGAATTTATTAGGTACTGTTTCTCCGTTAACACCCAAAATAGGCTGTCCCTGAGAATCTGTTTGTCCGTCTGGTGCCGTATAAGTCAATGCCAAAGCATATGCATCAGGCAAAGCTCCTCCTACGTTACCCCAACCTGCTCTAATTTTACCATAAGACATCCATTCCGGTAATTTGATTATCTCAGAATAAATAAAACTGGTACTTACAGAGGGATAAAAAGTACTGTTGTTTGATGGATCCAGAGTCGAAAACCAATCTTCACGACCTGTTAAGTTTACATATAAGAAATCTTTGTATCCTATATCAGCTGAGTAGAAAAGAGAGTTTACTTCGCTTTCTGAAAACAATTTTTCAGTTTTATCAGGCTGTGTATTTCCGTAGAAATATTTGAACGGAACTATAAAATTATTTCCTTTCATTTTTATACCGCTGTATCTGTTGTGTTGACGGTTCGCTCCAACGAAAGCATCTAAAGAAAGATTTTTTGCAATATCTCCTTTATATCCTAAATAACCCGAAGCATTATATTCTGAACGGCTCTCTACTCTGTTTTCATAAGATCCTCCCGGATTATAGTTGATTCCTGTAGGCTCGATTTCAGTATATTCATAATTAATATCATCAATACCAATTACCCCTTTTGCGTAAATTTTATCTGTAATGTTATAATTTACTTTTGCAGAACCAATAAAACGTTTTCTAAGATCATCGTTCAAAGGTTGTTGTGTTGCAAAGTAAGGATTTGTCTGGTAGGTATTGGAACCAAAATAATCTGCCTCACCACCATTTGCATCATATCCGTTGCTTAACCATCTGATGTCTGTTCCCGGAGTCAAAAATGTCGTTGGAAAAGAGGCATTTCTTGGAGAGTCATTCAAATAAGGTCTGTTGTGACTTTTCTCTGTAATATATTGTGCATTTGTTTCAATACTAATTTTCTCATTTACAGCTGAGTTCAGATTCAATGCAATGTTATTTCTTCCGAAATTTGTTCCCGGTAAAATTGACTCGTCTTTTGTATTTCCAAATGACAATCTGAAGTTAGTAGTTTCATTTCCACCAGAAATTGCCAAAGTATTACTGAACGAATAACCTGTTCTGTAGAAATTCTCTACATTATTATTTCCATATGCCTGGTAAGGTCTGTTTTTTCCATCGAGAGAAAGAGAAGGAGTTCCGTCATATCTGTCTCCCCACGCATTATAGTAATTATCCCTAAGTTGCTGTAAATTATTATATCTTGTAGCTACACCATTTAAAGGTTCTCCTGTACCGTATTGATCTTGCCAGTTCAAAAGGCTTGCAGGAGTATTAAATGTAGAATTTGTACTAAAATCTACACCAAGCCCTGTACCAGCTTTTCCTTTTTTGGTCGTAATCAAGATTACACCATTTGATCCTCTGTACCCGTAAAGAGCAGAAGCAGCACTACCTTTTAATACTGACATAGAAGCGATATCATCCGGATTAAATGATGACATACCATCTCCTTTATCAGCTCCTCCCCACATATTTGCATTTCCTTGCTGGCTGTTGTCGATTGGGATACCATCTACAACATACAAAGGCTGGTTAAGTCCTGAAGCTGAAGTTGCTCCACGAATTACCACACGGCTGGAACCTGATGGTCCTGAAACCGGTGCAGAAACGTTAACCCCGGCAATTTTTCCCTGAAGGGCATTCCCTAAGTTAATTTCTTTATTCTTAGTCAGTTCATCGCCTTTCAGTTCTCCAACTGCATAACCCAAACTTTTCTTTTGTTTTTTAACTCCAAATGAAGTTACTACAACATCCTTTAATTCCTGTGTATTTTCTAACAATACAACCGAAACGCGGTTTTCATTTTCCTGAAGTACTACTTGTTTTGATGCAAAACCAATAGACGATACATTTAAGGTAACTTTTCCTTCCGGAACATTCATTTTAAATCGGCCTTCCGCATCTGTAATTGCATTAAACGGTTTTCCCCGAACTTCTATAGACGCAGCAACAACTCCCTTGTTTTCTGCATCCGCCACTATACCCGTTATTAATCGGTTTTGCGCCACAGCTCCTAAGCTGCAAAACAATACCATTCCTAACACTGCCAATATTCGTTTCATAAGCATTTTTTTTTGGTTATTCGTTTTGATTTTTGTTTTGTTTTAACGTGATTGTTTTAATAATTAGTAAAAATTTGAACTCAATTTTAATATGGTATTTATAAGCTCTCCAACCTATAAACACTATGATTTAATAATCATGTAAACATTCTTCTAATTTTAAGAAATCGATATAGTAAACAGATTAAAAAAATAACTGATTATCAGTTCAATCCATCTAAAATCTACTAAAACGATTTAGTAAAATAACTAAAAAAAAACACAAGGCTTTTTTTCTTTTTTATTTTAAAATTTATACTAAAAACTAAACTGATTCCCGAACAATCAATTGTCCTTTTTTGATACTTTTCTCTACTTTAAATTTATCCATATCAGTCATCTGGCTCATTAATAACTGTATTGACTTTACTGCAATATCTTTAATAGGATGTGCAATAACTGTAATTGTTGGCGTGTGCAGCTTATAACTGTCATGATCATCAAAGCTAATTACTGAAATATCTTCAGGAATCCTGATTCCCATGCTTCTAAAAGCCTGAAGCCCCGCAAGACCCATATAATTTGCTAAGAATATAACGGCATCAATGGCAGGATTCTTTTTAAAAAAATCTTTTATTGTTGCTATTTTAGCCTCTTCATTACTATGGTAATCCATATGAAGCACGAATGATTCATTATATATTTCGAATTCTTTTAATGCATCGCGACAACCATCTTCTCTCAATTTCATCTGAATCATTTCAGACTTGCTATTGACTATAGCAATATTTTTACGCCCTTTATTGATCAGGAATTTCATTGCCTGATGCGAAGCTTCATAATTATCCATTACGACATGGCTTACTCTCTGGCCCGGAAAATACCTGTCGATCAATACAACCGGTTTTTTTAATTTTAAGAGCAGTTCAATACTTTCCTCAAGGTTTTCTGTTGGTGCAATAATAAACCCATCAACATTTGCCTGTAAAAGGCTATGGATCAATTCTTCAGAACGTTCATCATCACCGCCTGTACTACAATAAAAAACCCTGTAGTCGATACTTTTTGCTTCGTCTTCTATAACCCTGGCGAGGTCAGCAAAAAACTGATTCGAAATATCTTCGACAATTAAGCCTATAGATCTCGTTTTTCCGGTTCTAAGACTTGTAGCAATCATGCTAGGTCGATAATTAAGCTTTTCTGCAACTTCCTGCACTTTTTTAATCACCGCGGGGCTAATCCCCATTTTCTCGCCTTTATCATTAATGACAAAAGATACAGTAGATATAGACACTTGCGCCTCTGTGGCAATATCCTTAATAGTAATCTTTTTCATCACGCGAGTTAATTTTTTATTAAGTTCTTACTAATAATGTCACAAATATATATAAAAATAGTTACTAAAACGATTTTGTAATTATTTTTTTAAACTAATCGTTTTTTTAAAGTGAATTAATCATATAATCATCAGTAAATACAAGTATTTCTACCATTAATCATTTTATTATTCTTTAAACGAAGCCTGCTATTTTAATATGAATAATCTGTTATTGTGTTTCTGTGATGTCGCAAAAAAAATATTTCTTTCGTAATGAATTATCCTTGCAACTGCTGTATTTAATGCAATACTTTAAAAATAAAATTATTTTTTATTGTCGTATTTATGAAATAAATACTTCTAATATTGATGCTGAACCATCTAAGATATAACTGCGCATATCAGCAGGAATCAAAACTGTATCTCCTTTTTTATATTGATAGGTTACGTTTTCATATCTCATTTCAAAAGAGCCTTCGATACACATGTACACCGTAAAAGTTTCTCCGTTTTTATTCCCTTCAATTTTTCCGTCTAACGGAATAAAATTAGTGGTAAAATAAGGACAATCAACAATTACATTCGATTGATTTGAAACTGTTTCATATTTTTTATGTGTATCTGTTTTATTATAATTAATGGCATCGAGTGCTAAATCAACATGTAGTTCTCTTTTGTTTCCCTGAGCATCTACCCTGTCAAAATCATACAATCGATAGGTAATATCAGATGTCTGCTGGATTTCAGCCACAACCAATCCTGCCCCAATTGCGTGAACAGTTCCGGTTTCAAGAAAGAAAACATCTCCTGCATTTACTTTTACATCGTCCAGAATAGAAACCAATGTATTATTATTTAGATTTTCCAGATATTCTTCTTTACTCGAATCTTCTTTAAAACCTACTATAATTCTTGCATCAGTATCTGCCTGCATCACGTACCACATTTCAGTTTTACCAAAAGAATTGTGACGTTCTTTTGCCAATTTATCATTTGGGTGTACTTGTATCGAAAGATCTTCGCGAGCATCGAGATATTTAAACAATAAAGGAAACTGATTGCCAAATCGTTTATAAACTGCCGTACCTAAAATTTCGTTTGGTGATCCGTCAATTAATTCTGTTAATGATTTTCCTTTTAATTCTCCATTAGCCACAACGCTTACATCGCCTTCTACGGTAGACAATTCCCAACTTTCTCCTGTAATCTCAGATGTGATTGGTTTATTAAGAACTGTTTGTAGTTTTTCTCCTCCCCAAATTCTGTCTTTCAGGATTGGTTCAAATTGCAAAGGGTACATTTTTATGCTCATTTTTATATTTTTTAAATTACTATCTAGTTTGTTGTTTTGTTTTTGCCACAGATTAAATGATTAAAATGATTTTTAAAATATCTGCCAAATCTGCGAGAAACCTTTTTTTTAGCCACTAATTACACGAATTTCCACTAATTAATTTGACTCATTTAAATAATAAACGTGTCTAATTCAAATCATTTAATTTTTGAAATCTGTGGCTAAACTTTTTTCTCACGCAGATCTGGCAGATTAAGCTATTTTTTTTTACACAAATACTAGAAAGGAAAAATCCGTGTTTATCCGTCTGCCATTTACACATGCTTAAGTTTGTTTTTTTACCACAAATTAAAATGTTTTTTTTACCACAAATTGCACAAAATTTCTCAAATTATTTTCTTGTAGATTTTACAGATTTTTACAAACAATAGAAAAAAAATCCGTTTTTATCCGTGTTTTCGCTTTAGCGAATCAGCGTCATCCGTGTGCCATTTACACATGCTTAAGTTTGTTTTTTTACCACAAATTAAAATGTTTTTTTTACCACAAATTGCACAAATTTTCTCAAATTATTTTCTTGTAGATTTTGCAGATTTTTACAAACAATAGAAAAAAAATCCACGTTTATCAGTGTTTTCGCTTTAGCGAATCCGTCTCATCCATGTGCCATTTACACATGCTTAAGTTTGTTTTTTTACCACAAATTAAAATGTTTTTTTACCACAAATTGCACAAATTTTCTCAAATTATTTTCTTGCAGATTTTGCAGATTTTTACAAACAATAGAAAAAAAATCCGTGTTTATCCGTGTTTTCGCTTTAGCGAATCCGTCTTATCCGTGTGCCATTTACACATGCTTAAGTTTGTTTTTTTACCACAAATTAAAATGTTTTTTTTACCACAAATTGCACAAATTTTCTCAAATTATTTTCTTGCAGATTTTGCAGATTTTTACAAACAATAGAAAAAAAATCCGTGTTTATCCGTGTTTTCGCTTTAGCGAATCAGCGTCATCCGCGTGCCATTTCGTAAGCAATTTACTTTATAGAAATAGCAACTCCGCCACTCGCTGCTAATTTTTGTTTTAGCTTTGCTTTCTATTTAGCACTAATTATTCTCTCGCAAATTTGGTACATCAAGCAGATTTTTTTGCCAACCAACAGAAAAAATCCGTGTTTATCCGTGTTTTCGCTTTAGCGAATCGGCGTCATCCGTGTGCCATTTCGTAAGCAATTTACTTTATAGAAATAGCCACTCCACCACTCGCTGCTAATTTTTGTTTCAATTTTGTTTTGCTATTTACCGTTATTTTTCGAATAGTATACGATTGTGGATTGGTTTTGTAATCTGCCGTTTTTCCGTCTTCATAAATTATTGCTGTATATGATTTTCCTACGGGAAGAAAACTAAAGTCAATCAAAGCCGTACGCGGGTTTTCATCGGTGATACCGCCTACAAACCATTCTTGTTTTCCTTTTGTTTTTCTGGCAATCGTGATATAATCTCCCGGTTCTGCTTCAAGAATATAAGTTGCATCCCAATCCAGCGCAACATCTTTTATGAACTGAAAAGCATCATTAAACCGCATATAATTTTCAGGTAAATCAGCCGCCATTTGCAACGGACTGTACATGGTAACATATAATGCCAATTGTTTTGCAAGTGTTGTACTGAGCTTGTTCTTTTTAGCTCCGTAAACAGATAAATCTCCCTGAAAAATTCCGGGCGTATAATCCATTGGACCTCCCATTAGTCGGGTAAAAGGCAAAATTGTTGTGTGATCCGGATGAATTCCTTCCATTGATTCAAACTCCGTTCCTCGCGCTGATTCCTGAGCAAACCAGTTAGGATAGGTACGGTGCAAACCAGTTGGACGAACTGCTTCATGAGAGTCTACCATGATTTTATGTTTGGCAGCTTCTTTGGCTACATATGTATAATGATTGACCATTTGCTGTCCGTCATGATGTTCTCCTCTTGGAATAATTGGCCCAACATATCCTGTTTTTACAGCATTATAATTATTATCAACCATAAAGTTGAAGGCATCATTCAATTGTCGTTCGTACTCAGCAGTCGAAGATGTGGTTTCGTGATGCATGACAATTTTCACCTTCTTCTTACTGGCATAATCACTTAAATCTTTCACATCAAAATCAGGATAGGCTTTTGTAAAACTATAAATACGTTCTTTTTTGAAAGCCGTATTATCTTCCCAGCCTTCATTCCAGCCTTCGACTAAAACTGCATCAAAACCATTTGCTGCGGCGAAATCTATATATTCTTTTACATGTTTTGTATTGGCACCGTGTGTATTATTTGGTTTTAATTTAGAGAAATCAGTTTCACCAATTACAATATCCTGATTATCCGAATATGCCCAGGTAGATCCTCCACCGGTAAAATATTCCCACCAAACGCCAATGTATTTCACGGGTTTAATCCAGGAAGTATCATCAAAACTACAAGGCTCATTAAGATTCAAAATCATTTTTGATGCTAAAATAGCTCTGGCGTCATCACTCACCACAATTGTTCGCCAAGGCGTAAAACTTCCGGTCTGAATATATCCTTTATTTCCAACAGCATCCGGAACGAGATGAGAACTTAACGAATACGTTTTGTCATCGACATTAAGGCACATTGCCGGATAATTTTTTAAGGCTGCTTCGTGAATATTGATATAAAGTCCATCATTGGTCTTTATCATTAAAGGCGTTTGTGTTGCCAAATTTTTAATTGTCGTTTGTGCCGCCAACGAAACATGTGTAGCTTTATAAACCAAAGATTGCATCTCTGATATTTTTGAAGTTGTATAACTATATTCGTTCGTGTCATAATCTCCCGGAATCCAGAAAAGTTTATGATCTCCTGTTAAATTAAATTCGGTAGTTTCTTCCTGAATAATAAAGTGACGTAAGTTATCCTGTACCGGAAATTCATATCGAAACCCCAAACCATCATTAAACAGACGAAAGTAAATCGACATTTTTCGCTTACTCTTTTCTTGCACAAGATCTGCCTTTAATTCATTATATTGATTTTGTATTTCTTTTTGTTCTCCCAAAACCGGTTTCCAGATACTATTCTCAGACTGAAATTTTGTGGCAGCAATCTGAAAACCTTCATTCAGCATACTATCTGACTTTAGAACAAAACCCAATTTGCTTTCTTTGATCGCTTCTTTTTTCTTGTAACTCAAAGAATAAACAGGAGTTCCTGCTTTATTTACTGAAAATTTCATAGTAAGATTACCATCAGGAGATCTTAGTTCCTGGGCATTTACAAATACATTCGAAACGATAATAAAAAAGCAGATAAAAAATATATTTTTCATAAATCAAGAAATTTTCAATAGTTGCTAAATCGATTTAGCAAACATAATAAAAAATGTCATACTTGTAAACTTAATGTAAAATTTATGATTTCGAAATAACTAATTAATCTTACCAAACAGAATATATCCCACTACAATTCAAAAACTTACCGCTCATTAAAAACATAAGAAATGAATAGTAATCAACACCAAAAATCTATCGAAATAAAAGGTTTATAAAAAAATTAACAACTACGAGAACCAATAAAAAGTATCTTTGGCACTGATTATGACAAAAAAGTTCTACATATTGCTACTTGTAACGCTTGGTTTCCTTATGGGACCAACGCTTACTTATGCGCATGGAACAAAGACAGCAATGTCATGTTGTAAAAAAGAATCTTCATCAGAAAACTGTTGCAAGAAAAAAGGTTCTAAAGAAAAAGAACATAACTGCGATAAAGGTTGTTTAGGTAATTCTTGTACACCAACGTCCAGCTGTGGTTTTTCGCCAATGGCAATTTTTCAAACAGAAAACAACTCACTTTTTAGTTTTTCTGACAAAAAACAAAATTACTTTTATTCAGAAATCTTTATTTCTTCAGATTTCCGTTCTATCTGGCTTCCACCTAAAATAAGCTAGATTTATTTCCTGACAGCCATAAGTCTGTCTTATCCAAAGTCATTTTAAGGCTTTAAAAATCAAAACATTTTTTAATCCCTATTCTATTCACAGAAATAGCTGTATTTGCTATCATTTGTGTTGTGGTTTCAGGATTAATTCATCCACAAAAAAAACATATAATGAACTCAATAAAAAAATTATTGATGGTAATGACTTTATTACTATCAGTTACTTTCGCCAGCGCGCAAATCAAAAATAAAACTACTCAAACTGTAAAAATCAATGGCAATTGCGCCATGTGCAAAAAGACTATTGAAACAGCTGCAAACATAGATAATGTTGCTAAAGTAAACTGGAACAAAGACACAAAAATTGCAACGATTACTTACGATAGTAAAAAGACCAATCCTGATGCTATACTAAAACGTGTTGCAGATGCCGGATATGATAACGAAAGTTTTACTGCTCCAACTGCAGTTTATGATGAATTGCACGGATGTTGCCAATACGACAGAGATGCAAGCCCTAAAAAAGCAGAATAATCATAATTAAATCATTCAAAAAACAAGCTTGTCTGTATTATTAACGAATTAGACAATACTACAGACAAGCATTTTAAAAAAAAATATCATGTTCAAAATAAAAAATATAATCACATTATTCCTCCTTATTGCAACTGTTGCTGTAACAAATGCGCAGATAAAAATAGGAGATAGTTTTCCGGATGTTCAACTTCAGAACAATAAGAATGCTACAGTTAAACTAAATTCTTTTAAAGGAAAAACAGTTTTAGTCGACTTTTGGGCATCATGGTGTGCTCCTTGCCGAATGGCGAATAAAAATCTGGTAAAATTGTACGATCAGTACAAAGGTCAAAATTTTGAAATCGTTGGAATATCAATTGATAACGACAAAACAAAATGGCTAAAAGCAATTGAGAAAGACAAAATGAAACACCAGCAATTAATTGACCCAAAAGGTTTTGATGCTAAAACGGCTGTAACTTTTGGAGTGGATGCTTTGCCTTCTACCTTTCTTTTTGATGCATCAGGAAAACTGATTGCCATAAACCCAACCGAAGCACAAATAATTGCTCAAATCAAAAAAAACAAATAAAATGAAAACCTTACATATAAAATTCATAGCCGCTGCACTTTTAGTAGTATTAACAAGTGTAAATTCTTATTCGCAAATTACTAAAGCCGAAATAATGGCAACAGGATTAACCTGTTCTATGTGTTCTAATGCGATCAACAAACAATTAAAATCTTTAACTCAGGTAGACAGTATAGGTACTGACCTGAACACGAATACATTTACGGTTTACTTTAAAAAAGACAATTCAGTCGAGCCAAAAGTATTGAAGAAAGCCGTTGAAAAAGCAGGTTTCTTCGTAGGTTCTATGGTATTGACTGCTAAGTTTCATACCGATAAAATTGAGGATAACACAACCTTAAAGATGGATGATGCGACTTATACTTTCATCGACATTAAAAAACCTGTAGCACATGAAGAAATGAAATACAGAGTATTGGATAAAGGTTTTGTAACTCAAAAAGAGTATAAAAAACTAGTTAAATCTTATGCTAAATATCCTGGTTATGCCACAGAAAACGAGAATGATTATTACCTAAAAACATTATAAAAATGAAACAGCTATCAATAATTTTCTTATTCCTTGTTTCATTCCAAATAGATGCACAAGAACTTTTTGTAGTAACAGAACCTGCCAGTAACGTTCCGGCGGGTTCTATTGGGGTTCGCGTTGGACAATCGCTTATGGACAACAAACATGAAAGTGGCTCAATGTATAATCTAACTCCGGAAGTTACCTGGGGAGTCAATAAAAATTTAATGGTTCGTACCTCAGCTTTTCTAAGCAATCAGGACAACGGATTGGGTCTTAAAGGTGGTGGATTTTATGCCAAATACCGATTCTTTTCTGTAGATGATCTGCAAAGTCATTTCAGGATGGCTGCCTTTGGTAGATACAGTTATAATAACTCGTTTTTTACTCAGGAAGCTATTGACCTGGCCAACGGAAATTCAGGTTATGAAGCCGGTTTGGTAGCCACTCAATTAATCCATAAAGTAGCTTTGAGTTCTTCTGTAAGTTATGTGCGCGCACTGAACAATCCTGATTATAGTTTCCCGGATGCCCTAGGAAAGAATGCTATAAACTATACATTCTCAGTAGGTAAATTAATGTATCCTAAAAAATATACGAGTTACAAACAGACCAATATAAATGCGATGCTGGAATTTACAGGGCAAACCATAACCGAAAACGGAAAATCGTATATGGATGTTGTTCCTTCGATTCAATTTATCATTAATAGTCAGGCGAGAATTGACCTTGCTTATAAAAAAGAATTGTACAGCTCAATGGACCGTGCCGCAACTGATGGCGTTTTCCTAAAACTGGAATACACTTTTTTTAATGTGACGAAATAAATTACTTTTTAAGATTTTATCACGTTAGCCATTGGGAATGAGTAAATTTTATTTCACGCAGATTTTAAAAAGATTTAAGCGGATAAATGCAGATCTATTTTAAATCTGCTCTAATCTGCGTGAAACAAAAATCGTTTATTATTATTGAATATCAAGATGCATACACAAAGAATTAATCGTATAATATTTTCATAAAATTAACAGCCTCTACTTTATTTAAATTTTATTTTTGCCCTCCTTATGACAAAAAAATTCTACATAGTCCTAATTATAACACTTGGTTTCTTTATGGGTCCAATGTTTAATTATGCCCGTGGAATTAAAACACAAAAGATATGTTTTAAAAACAAAACATTTTTAATAGTAGCTTGTGAGGAAACAACCGAACACAGATGTGCTAAAGGTTGTGTCAAAAGTTCCGGTGATTGTCCTGTGGTTTACTGTAGTTATCATTCCCCTATGATTTCTTTCCAGATAGACAATCATTATTTTTTAAATTTTTCAAAAAGAGAACAAAACTATTATTATCCGGAAATCTTTATTTCTTCAGGCTTCCGTTCCATTTGGCTTCCGCCAAAAATAAGCTAGACTCCTTTTCCGACAGCCATAAATGCGTCTTGTTCAAATTCAATTTTAAGGCTTAAAATCATAAAACATATAATTCGATAACAGAATATAGCCGTATTTGCTATGGCTACTGCTGTATATTGAAATTAATTCTTTCAAAATAATAAAACAATGAATTCAATAAAAACATTATTGATGGCAATCATCTTATTGCTATCAGTCACATTCGTTAATGCACAAATCAAAAAAGGTGATACTTTTCCGAATATTCAATTTCAAAATAATAAGAACAAAACAATCCAACTAAACTCCTATAAAGGAAAAACAGTCTTAGTAGACTTTTGGGCCTCATGGTGCCCTAATTGCAGGGCAGCCAGCAAAGATTTGGTTGCTTTCTACGATAAATACAAAGGACAAAATTTTGAAATTGTTGGAATATCAGTAGATGAAGACAAAACAAAATGGCTAAAAGCGATTGAAAAAGACAAAATGAAACATCCTCAATTAATTGACCCAAAAGGCTTCAATGCTGAATCAGTAGCAGCCTTTGGAATAAAAGGATTACCTAGTACTTATCTTTTTGATTCTTCAGGAAAACTGGTAGCTATCAATCCAACCGAAGCACAAATAATTGCTCAAATTAAAAAGAAACAGATCTAAAAAATAGTTGTTTCGATGGCAAAATACTATCGAAACAATTACTATAGCTTAATAAAAATCAAATCATCACCAGAACAAATCGTTCTGATTAAACTTATAAAATGAAGAAAATCTTATATTTATTATTCCTGTTTTTTGCTTTCGCCAAAATTCAGGCCCAGATCATCAATCCTGTAAAATGGGAGGCCTCAATTGAGAAAAAATCTGCCTCGGAATTCGTTCTTTCTTTTAACGGAACTATCGAAAAAGGCTGGCACGTATATTCTCAATTCACTCCTGAAGATGGTCCGCTTCCTGCCGAATTCCTTTTTCATGATAACAAAAACAATTATGAACTTCTTGGAAAAGCAACCGAAAGTAAAACCAAAAGAGAGTTCAATGAAGTCTTTGGTGTTGATGAAATCTTCTTCTCTGATAAAGTTGTTTTTACTCAATTAATCAAACAAATCAATCCCGAAAAGGAAACGATTCAGGTAGAACTTTCGTATCAGGTCTGTAAAGAGAACTGCATTAGCGAAAGCAAATACTTCGAGTTTAATCTTAAAACACTTAAAGCGAAAGAAATTCAGGCTGCCGATATTGCAAATGAAAAAACTACAAAAGTTGATGCAACTACCGCAATAGAAAAAGAACCGGAATCTAAGAAATCTGATTCTAGTTTATACATGATTTTCTTTATTGCTTTTTTATCCGGCTTTGCTGCATTGCTTACGCCTTGCGTTTTTCCAATGATTCCTATGACGGTGAGTTTCTTTACCAAACAAAGCAAAACCAAGGCAAAAGGAATTAAAAATGCGATTATTTACGGGATTTCAATCATTCTTATTTATGTGTTTTTAGGAACCGTAATTACCTTAATTTTTGGAGCCGATGCTTTAAATGCATTGTCTACCAATGTATGGTTCAATATAATTTTCTTTGTTTTACTGGTTGTATTTGCTTTATCTTTTTTAGGCGCTTTCGAAATTATGCTGCCTAATTCATGGGCCAATAAAGTAGATCGTCAGGCAGATAAAGGCGGAATACCAGGAATCGTATTCATGGCATTGGCATTGGCAATCGTTTCCTTTTCCTGTACAGGACCAATTATAGGAACCTTATTGGTTGAAGCAGCTTCTAAAGGCGGAATCGCTCCAATTGTTGGAATGCTTGGTTTCTCATCTGCTCTGGCATTACCTTTTATGTTATTTGCCATGTTTCCGGGCTGGTTAAACACATTACCAAAATCTGGCGGATGGTTAAATACCGTAAAAGTATTTTTAGGATTTCTGGAATTGGCTCTGGCTTTTAAATTCTTATCGAATGCTGATTTGGTATTGCAATTGCATTGGTTCGAAAGAGAAATTTTCTTAGCCATCTGGATCGCAATATTTGGTACTTTGGCCTTCTACTTATTCGGAAAAATAACTTTACCGCATGATTCTCCTACATCCTCTATTTCTGTAGGACGATTATCTGCCGGATTGGTAGTATTGGTATTTACGATTTATCTTATTCCGGGATTGTGGGGTGCGCCTTTAAAATTGATTAGTGGCTTCCCTCCTCCAATGACGTACAGCGAATCGCCATATGGTGTTGGAGGTTCTGGCAAAGAAACTGCATCATCTGCAAAAGCGTTACCAGATGGCGCGCATAAAGGCCCGCATGATATCATGGCTTTTACTGATTATGAAAAAGGATTGGCTTACGCTAAAAGTGTAAACAAACCAATTCTTCTGGATTTTACAGGATTCGCCTGTGTTAATTGCCGAAAAATGGAAGATTATGTTTGGTCCGATCCCCGCATATTATCGATATTAAATAATGAAGTTGTTTTGATTTCTTTATATGTTGATGACAAAAGAGAACTTCCATCTGAAGAACAATATGTATCTAAGGAAACTGGCAAAAAGATACAATCGATAGGCAATAAATGGAGTGATTTTCAGATTACCCGTTATAAAGCAAATGCTCAACCGTACTATATTATAGTAGACACGAACGAACAAAGCCTGAATAAACCAGCGGGATATACTCCTGACATTGCAGAATATGAGCAATGGTTAAAATCCGGAATTCAGCAATTTAAAAAATAACAGAAACGCTGTTTTTAATATTGATTTTTGACCATTAAGAAATTAAGAAAAGTTAAGTCCTGATACTTAATGAAGCCTAATTTCTTAATGGTTATTTTTTTACCCCAGATCAAAAATTTTTTTATGATATTAACTAAAATCATAAAATCGGCAAAACATTAACTTTTACTATACCCATAACAATCAATACCTTATGAAAAAACTACCTAAATTGTGAATATCTATTTTCAGAATTAAGAATTTATTTTCCTGTAAAATCTATCTTTGACATCCTTAAAAAACAATAGAAGATGAGCGCAACTTGGTACGAATGCAAAGTAAAATATAGAAAGACAGATGAAACGGGTGGACAAAAAGTTTTAACCGAACCTTATTTGGTTGATGCTTTATCTTATACTGAAGCTGAAAAAAGAATAAATGAAGAGATGGCTGCTTATATTAGTGAAGAATTTAAAATCACAAATATAAAAGTGGCAAATTATGCTGAGATTCATCCTTTTGAAAACGCAGATCGTTGGTTCAAGTCAAAAGTTTCTTTGATGGCTTATGATGAAGAAAGCGGTAAAGAAAGAAGATCGAATATGTACTTGTTAGTGCAGGCAAATGACGTAAGAGAAGCCTATGACAATACACTTCACGTTATGCAAAGCACAATGGGAGAATACTCGATCCCGGCAGTTTCTGAATCTCCAATCATGGACGTTTTCCCTTATTTCAGCGGTGAAGAAGGAGAAACAGAACAATTAGAAAGATTCAATAAACTAAAAGCTTCAAGACCTGTAGAGGTTGAAAAAGTGGATCACATGGAATTTGAAGAAGCATTAGAGGAATAATTTTTCTAAAATTTCAAAAAATGAAATTCCAAATCCCATAAAGAACTTCAATTGTTCCTGTGGAATTTTTATAAAACTAGCTTCAGAGAAATCTGGAGCTTTTTTGTTTTGTAACATTTTGGATAATACGCTGACTTATTCTACATTCAAAATAAATTATATATTAGCTATATCATTAACAACCTGCCAACAAACCCAATTTACATGAATAAAAAAACGATAATTTTACTCGGGTTCATCATTTTAAAATTTGTTTTGCAGTATGTTTTAATAAGCCCTGAATACGATTTGCAGCGTGATGAATATTTACATCTGGACCAGGCACATCATTTGGCCTGGGGATATTTATCGGTTCCGCCCGTAACCTCCTGGATTTCTTATATTATATTTTTACTGGGCAATTCTGTTTTCTGGATAAAGTTCTTCCCTGCCCTTTTTGGCGCTTTGACACTGCTTGTAGTCTGGAAAACTATTGAACTTTTAAAAGGTAATTTATATGCATTAATCCTAGGATCGACCTGCATTTTGTTTTCAGTATTGTTGCGGCTTAACACGCTGTATCAGCCAAACTCTTTGGATGTATTGTGCTGGACAGGATTTTATTATGTAATCATTCAATACATTTCTACCAAAAAACCAAAATGGCTCTATATAGGTGCTGTCGTATTTGCTTTTGGTTTTCTCAACAAATACAATATTCTATTTCTGCTCATTGGCCTCTTACCTGCTCTTTTATTTTCGAATCAAAGAAAAGTGTTTGCAGAAAAGAAACTCTATTTTGCCTTAATTTTAGGGTTGCTTTTAATATTACCCAATCTTTTATGGCAATACAACAATCAATTCCCGATTGTACACCACATGAAGGAACTGTCCGAAACACAATTGGTCAATGTCGATCGTTTAGATTTTCTAAAAGAACAGCTTTTATTTTTTATCGGTTCTTTTCCGGTTATTCTTGCAGCTTTATATGCTTTATTGTTTTATAAACCTTTCACAAAATACAAGCTCTTTTTTACTTCTCTAATTTTTACCCTTGCCGTTTTTATCTATTTCAAAGCCAAAGCCTATTATGCTATTGGACTATATCCTGTTTACATTGCTTTTGGAGCAGTTTTTCTTTCTCAAACTTTACAATCTGGTTGGCAACGTTATCTAAAACCCGTATTTATCATAATTCCCCTATTGTTTTTTATTCCGATGTATCATGTCGTTTTCCCAAATAAAAGTCCGGAATACATTGTCAAAAATCCCGAACAATATAAAAAATTAGGAATGCTGCGTTGGGAAGACGGAAAAGACCACGATCTGCCACAGGATTTTGCTGATATGCTGGGCTGGAAAGAACTTGCCCGAAAAACGGATTCAGTTTATGCATTGATTCCAAATAAAAAAGAAACACTTGTACTTTGTGACAACTACGGACAAGCCGGCGCCATAAATTATTACACCAAAAAAGGAATAAAAGCAGTTTCGTTTAATGCCGATTATGTCAATTGGTTCAATCTGGACATTCGATATAAAAACCTGATCAGAATCAAAAATTATGAAGAAAACAGTACCGAATTTCAGAAAACCAGTCCTTTCTTTCAGTCTTCTGTTATTGCAGGAGAAATAACGAATAAATATGCAAGGGAATACAAAACCACTATTTTTGTTTTCGCTAATGCTAAAATCAATATCAACAAAAGGATTGAAGCCGAAATTAAAGAAGAGAAAAATTACAACAAATAAATACTATGATAGACTTTTGCTCTATAGAATATTTAAAAAACGGAAATCAAAAACAGATTAAGGCTTTTGATATCCTGACTCAGCACAAAGTTTTACTAAATCTTGTTGAATTCGATCCTATTTTGGTTGGTACGATTCCAATTAATATTGATATAGAAAACAGTGATCTTGATATTATCTGTCATTGGAAAAACAAAAACGATTTTACAGCAAAACTAAATTCATTTTTCGGAAAAGAAACCGACTTCACAATCAGAGAAATATCCATTAATGAGAAAGAATCAGTTATTGCCAACTTTAAAATCGATGGTTTTGAAATTGAAGTTTTTGGACAAAATGTTCCAGCCAAAAGTCAAAATGGCTATAAACACATGATCATTGAACATGAAATTCTACAATCTCATGACGAAAACTTCAGATTAGAAATCATCCGACTCAAACAAAACGGTTATAAAACCGAACCTGCTTTTAGCCATTTATTAGGCTTAAAAGGAGATCCGTACTTAGCATTATTAGAATACAAAATTTAAGTGATTATTATGCTTTTTGTAACTAACTACACTCCAATAAATTATATTTAAATTCCAAATTTTTAAAAATAATTTAGAAATTCCTTGCCACAACCGTATTAACTGTGTATCTTTGCACCCGAAACAACGCGGGATAGAGCAGTAGGCAGCTCGTCGGGCTCATAACCCGAAGGTCACAGGTTCGAGTCCTGTTCCCGCTACTAGACCGGACAAATGAGAAAAAGACTCATTTGTTCGGTTTTTTTTACGCTTCAAAGTATTGTTAATCAAGAAAATATACTTCGCGATTACGTTTACTCTTGGGGTTCGATATGTACTCCCATCAAAAATCAATTTATCCGGAAATATCGAACCCACTACACATCGTTTGGTTTCTATATCACCTTCTTTATATGCAGATGATAACTTAGAAAGAGCTTCTAGTACCTGATCGAGACTTCGTTTAATATTAAGATTTTTTCTTTCTGACAGATATACCGTAAGTTCTCCCTCCAGCTCTTCAATCCTCTTTCTGCATTCTTCTTTTACTTCTTTGTAATCATCTGCATCAAGTTTTTCAGTAAAAAGTAAATCCCTTGCTTTTCCAAGTTTTACATTATATCGTTCAATATCACCTGCTATAGCTTTTCGTCTTTCATCGAAAATAGAGGTAATATTTTTATAATTGATCATTATAATATCATGCAAAATATCTTTTATAGCAATTGGAAATTCATAATTTGCCAAATCATCCTCGAATATTTTATTTGCCTTAACTGCGCTTTTTCTAAATCCACATTTTGAAATACAATGATAATAATAGAAATAACCTCCTTTTGAACCTTTCGAAGCACTTCCTGTTAAATTTCTTCCACAATCAGGACAAATTAAAAATCCTCGTAGTGGAAGATTATCATCTGACATTATTTTAGCATTAGGACGCACCTCAGATTTATTTCCATCCATAACTTCCTGGACTTTATAAAATAATATTTCTGAAATTATAGGCTCATGCTGGCCTTGCACCAAATGTGCTTCCTCATCCTTATATTTTTGGATAAAAACTTTACCACAATAAACAGGATTACGCATTGCCACGTGAAAGGCACTTTTACTAATCGTTTTTCCACGCTTGTTCATGGCTTGTCTGACTTGATCCGCAGCTAATATACCTTTTGAAATTTCATTAAATGCCCATCTAATATTACTAGCTTCAGGTTCCTTTTGCCCAATATATTTTTTACCGTCTTCTTTGCTGCGGTTGATATAACCAAAAGGAGCCATCCCTAATACCCGACCTTCTTTTTTTGCCCGACGCATACCATGAAATGTATTGAGTGCACGTCTGTCATTTTCAACCTCTGGTGCTGCGAGATATATGGCTAGCATCATTTTATTTTCAGGGACAGAGAGATCAAGAGGCTGTTCAACGGCTTGGGGTTCAACTCCTAGTCCATTAAGCATATTTATCATTTGATAGGCATCACCAGCATTCCTGCTGAATCTATCCCACTTTGTGAAGAGTACATAGTCAGGTCTTGTTTTACGCTTTTTTAGTTCCACAAGAAGCCTTTGCCATTCTGGTCGTTTAAACGTTTTAGCAGAATGGTCTTCAAAAATAACCGTGCTAACATGAATCTGCTGATTATCACAATACCTGCGCAGGCGTTCATCTTGATCGCGCTGGGAATATCCTTTATCGGCTTGCTCTTCTGTAGAAACCCTGATATATATAACTGCACTTTTCATAACTTCAAAACTTTAGTTAACATATTACAATACTGATTATTAGCATTGTCAAAGATAATATTTTAGGGCAATTTAAAATGCTTTTTCAGCACAAGAGATGTTAAACTATGTAAGAAGTCGATTATTAAAACTACTTCTTCATACGTTACATCCATTCCTGCCTTTTTCATTTTCTCAAAAGCTTCTTTATATGGTATTTTTTTTATCTCAAAATCATTCATTGCCATGATCATTTAAGCTGTGCAGAATTGCACTAGCTATCTAATTTATCACAGCGATTTAGGTCGTAATCTAAAATGACAGTTGATGGAATCTATTGGCTATGATTGTCAAAGCTAGCAGATGAAAGATCATCACTCCATATCAAAACTACAGTCTGGTTCCGCATAGATCATAAAGATTGAAGATCAGCCCATTCTTCTAAATTGAATCAGGTCAGTAGATCTTTTTTCTTTGATTCAAAAAAAGTATCTTTAAACCCTTAATATTAATGCCTTACATTAGATTCTCATCAAATTTTGTTATTGCAAACATCTTTTAAGAGTAAAATCGAATTTCATTATGACCTAATGATATTTTTAAAATTACAAGTAAACATAAAATGGAAGATTATGTTTATGGACAGCCCGTCATATACAGCAATGTATCTGGCGGGTTTTTTAAGTAATTTTCGCTTGTCTCTTTTTACCCTAATGTAATACAATCCCATTTATAAATATTTTATTGTCGTATTACATAATAACTAATAGGAGTATTCTTTAAACTTTCATTTTCCGGCTTAAATGGGTTTCTAATAGGTCAGACGATGTTACGTGGTAAACCATGTAAATAAAATAATTTTCGGATTCTTCTGCTCCCTTCAAATCATTTGAGTGCAAAACTTTGTATTTTATGAGTTTAGAAAAATTTAAAATTAAGCAGTAGAAATTATCATATTTTTACTGCTTAATTTGTTTATTAATCACGCCAGCTTAAAAAACAGTGTGTTTAAATATTTGATTTCCAATTGTTGATTATTAATGTTTTATATATGACCTTAAATTTAATTGAAACAAGATGTCAAAAAGGATTTTAGATGAAATGCATTAACAGGGAAAGACCAAAAATCGATAGAATAGGCTGTCCATGACAGATAAAGACTTTCCTAGACAAGGAAGCTGAATTTATTTATGTGCCTTTTTGATCACGTTCTTGATAAGGCAAAAGAACTCGATGCTATTCCATTTGATATTTCTAATATAGAATTCACATTATAATGAGCAAAGCATCTTTAATTACATTGTAAAAATATAACATTGATGATCCTGCCATTTAATTATGGCAGGAATTATTTTTGGAGATGACAAATGATATCTAAAATTAACAACTTTAACATTTAATTTATTTTAACTTATATTTATATAAGTACCTTTGTTGTATATATTTACTTCTCATGAAAAGATTTTACGTCATATTAATTGTTACCCTTGGCCTCTTCTTAGTGCCAACGGCAACTTTTGCATGTGGAAATCTTTCAAAGAAAGCTTCCTGTACTAAGGAAACTTCTAAAACCCATAACGATGATTGCTGCTCAGAAGAAGGCGGTCATTCCAAAAAGGAAAACCATGATGGCTGCGGTCATAAATGTGGACATGCTTCATGCGGGTGTGCTTCAGTTTGTAATGGAGGTATCTCCTTTTTAAACGAACTAGAATTCAAAAACAATACTTTGAGTCTTTTTTCTCAAAAACAAAAATTCTACAATTCAGAAACCTCAATTTTAACAGGTTTCTATTCTATCTGGCTTATACCTAAAATAAGCTAAAAACCTTTTTTGATAGCCATACGTGTGCCAAAGAAGGAAGCCATTTGCTTTTCATTATTTTAATTTTTCGCTTATATAGAATAATAGTCTATACACCTCGTATATACAATTATTTCTCATAAGGCTACATTCACTTCTAAATACATTTTAAAATGAAATCAATTCAAAAAGGATTGATGGCAATTACAATATTGCTATCAGTCATAGTGTATGGCGCACCTATAAAAAATGCCAAAACCGTAAACACAAAAATTTATGGTAATTGTCTAATGTGCAAAACTGCTATTGAAAAAGCAGGAAACATCAAAAATATTGCTTTGGTAAACTGGGATGAGAACACCAAAATTGCGGCCATTACCTACGACCAGAAGAAAACAAATCAGGAGGAGATCCTAAAACGAATTGCCTTAGCGGGATATGACAGTGAGCAATTCTTATCTCCTGCCGAAGCATATGCAAAACTTCCACAATGCTGCCAATATGAAAGAACAAATAAGATGGCTGTCCCAATGAAAGAATCAAAAATGGATATGGAGAAAATGGATCATTCCCAGCATACAACCGCAGTTCTTCCAGATGCACAACAAGAGAGTCCATTTAAAACAATTTTCGACAACTACTTTGAGCTAAAAGATGCTTTAGTGAAAACAGATGCCAAGACTACTGCAATCAAATCTAAAGAACTTCTTACTGCAATCAATGCTGTTAAAATGGACAACCTAAAACCTAAAGAACATACTGCATGGATGAATGTAATGAAAAGTTTAGCTACAGATGCACAAAACATTTCTGAAACCCAGGATATTAAGAAACAAAGAGAATCCTTTAAAAGCTTATCTAAAGACACTTATGATCTTATAAAAACTACCAATCAGCCACAACCAGTTTATTATAATCATTGCCCAATGGTTGATGCGAATTGGCTGAGCAAAGAAAGTGGTATCAAGAATCCGTATTACGGTTCCCAGATGCTAAGCTGTGGATCAACTATAGAAACAATCAAATAATCCCAAATCAAAAATGAAAAATATAATTACAGGTACTTCAATCCTTGGAGCATTAATCTTAGGAACCCTATGGCTGTCTTCTTGCAGTAAATCAGATGATATGAATATGTCCGATCCAAAATTGAACATAAACTATCCTGCCGCATATGTGGTCAATGGTCAGGACGGCACAATTTCAGTAATCAAATTGGCAACCAATGAAGTTACAGAGACCGTCAACCTTATGGGGACCGGAACTGATATGATCATGTGGCCGCACCACATTTCTTTACATTCTAATCACCTGGCCATTGGCGTGCCCGGAATGGACTTCTCTGCCGGTCATACTGCCGGCATGGAAGGAATGACAGGTAAACTCCTAGTAATTGATGCCGTCAATGGAACAACAGTAAAAAACATTAACCTGCCAATGATGAACCATAACACGATCTACAGTCCAAATGGTTTAGAAATTTGGGTACCTCAAATGGACATGAATGGAAAAGTTCTGGTTTATGATGCATTAACATACACATTGAAAAATACCATTGCAGTGGGCATGATGCCTGCTGAGCTTACCTTTTCTTCTGACGGCACTAAGGCTTATGTCGCTAATGGAGATGATAATACTGTGTCAGTTATAAATACGACAACCAAACAAGTTACAGCCACTGTTGCTGTAGGGAACAACCCTGTGGGTGCTTGGACAGGAAGTGACGCCAGAATGTATGTTGATAATGAAGACGGGCAATCTATCTCGGTAATCAATGTGGCAACGGATGCTGTAGATCAAACCATTGATTTAGGATTTATGCCTGGAATAGCGTCTCACAATGGCAATAAGAAGGAACTTTGGGTAAGCGATCCTGTTAATGCAAAAGTACATTATTGGACTTGGGACCAGACTATGATGATGTGGATGCATGGAGGTGTATTTACTACTGGCACGGGTGCACATGCGATAACATTTACAGCAGATGGCAATACAGCATATGTGACCAATCAGACAGCCAATACAGTCTCTGTAGTTAACGTATCAAATCACACTGTCTCTAAAACTATTAATGTAGGCCGAAAACCCAATGGGTTGGTGCTAAAAATGTAAATCCTATCCTAAAAGGTATTCAAAATGCCAACTGGAAATTGAATTTGCACAATCAAAAAAAGAATAATTCGTATAACACTCAAATAAAACAATGTTGGACAAAACAACATTTATAAGAGATAAAAACTAAAAAAAATGAAAAAAATAATTTTCTCGACCCTTATAATGGCAATTGTACTTACAGCCTGTAATTCAAAAAACAAGGAAACTACAGCTCCTGAAGCTGCTTCCGGGACCACTCAGAGTGATTCACAATTGTATGCCTGTTCCATGCATCCTGAAGTTACAGGAAAAAAAGGAGACAAATGTTCCAAATGCGGAATGGAATTAACCGAGCCAGTAAAGGAAACTACTGAAAAAAGTGCAGAGGTAAAAACAACTCAAGCTGCTCAAGCAACATTTTCTATAAACGAAATTGTGAGCAATTATCTGACTTTAAAAAATGCATTAACCAAAGATGATACAAAAGGAGCTGCAAATGCCGGACAAGCATTGTATGCAATTTTTAATAATGTAAATCCCAATTCAATAGATTCGAAATTAAAGACAGAATATCTTGATATTGCTGATGATGCTAAAGAACACGCAGAACATATTGGAGCTAACGGTGGAAATATCGAACACCAAAGAGAGCATTTTGCCATGTTAAGTAAAGACATGAATGATTTGATAAAATCTTTCAAATCAGAGCAAAAATTGTATCAAGATTTTTGCCCTATGTATGATGGTGGGAAAGGAGCTATTTGGATAAGCGAAACCAAGGAAATCAAAAATCCATATCAAGGTAAAAAAATGTTAACCTGTGGTTCTATGAAAAAAGAACTGTAAAGCAGTTAACTACTTCTAAATATATCGGGTTATTTACATAATGACCACTCAATGTTACGGTGACTATTGATGTTCCGAATTTATTGAAATGGAAAAAATGCATCTAATTTTTTAGACTGCCCTTTGATCCACTCTTTAACCAAATATTCACTTATGATATGTGTTTTTCATGTAAGTAAGTTGATAGAAATCTTTTCAGAAACATCAATAGTAACCTGTTTTTTAACAATTAAAATTAAATAAAAATGAAAAATGTAATTCTTTCAGCCATAGTTATGGTATTTGTAATGGTTTCTGGTAATGCACAAAGCAAAAAAACAGAAACTAAATTTTCAACTGAACAAATTGTAGCAAATTATTTAGCATTAAAAAATGCACTTGCAAAAGATGACACCAACGGAGCTGCTAAAGCTGGAAAAGCATTGTATGCGACTTTCAAAAGCGTAAATATAAAATCGATAGATCCAAAATCCAAAGCAGTATATCTTGATATATCCGACGATGCCAAAGAGCACGCAGAACATATTGGGGCTAATGGTGGTAATATCGAGCATCAAAGAGAGCATTTTGCCCTACTGAGTAAAGACGTAAATGATTTGATCAAAACTTTTGGAGCTGCAAAAACACTATACCAGGATTCTTGTCCTATGTATGATGGTGGAAAAGGAGCTATCTGGATTAGTGAAACAAAAGAGATAAAAAACCCTTACTATGGTTCCAAAATGCTTACCTGCGGTTCAATGAAAAAACAATTGTAAAATGAAACGATTCATCAGAAAGATTCTTTTTATTGGGTTAATTATTTTTCTACTAATGCAATTGTATCAGCCTGCCCGAAATTCCGATTACGGGCAGGTTTTACCAATTCACATTTCGAGAGTCTATCCCATTCCCAAAAATGTACAAACGATTCTTCAGACTTCCTGTTATGATTGTCACAGCAACAACACGCAATATCCATGGTACTCCTACATACAGCCGGCACGTACTTTCATGGAGGGACACATTACTAAGGGTAAAGAAAATTTGAATTTTAGCCAATGGGGAAGTTATTCCAAACGAAAACAGGAAAATAAATTAGACCGAATTGCCAAGCAGATAAAAGCCAACGAAATGCCTTTGGCTTCCTATACGCTGATCCATAAAAATGCAGTGCTGAATACTTTTCAGAAAGAACAGCTGCTCAATTGGATTGAAAAAGTAAGCGATAGTCTTGCACAAATAAATTAAATCTATGGTACACAAATTAATAGAATGGTCGCTGCGAAACCGTTATATCGTTTTACTATTATCGGCAGGAATATTTGTATGGGGTATCATCTCTATTCAAAAAAATCCTATTGATGCTATTCCCGATTTATCTGAAAATCAGGTAATCGTATTTACAGAATGGATGGGACGTGCTCCACAGCTCGTTGAAGACCAGATCACCTATCCCTTGGTTACCAACCTTCAGGGATTGCCCAAAATTAAATATGTAAGAGCTGCTTCCATGTTTGGTATGAGTTTTATCTATGTCATTTTTGAAGATGATGTTGATGTATACTGGGCAAGATCAAGAGTACTGGAGAGGCTCAGTACTATTAGCAGCACCTTGCCCAAAGGAGTTGCCCCGCAATTAGGACCCGATGGAACTGGGGTTGGGCATATACTCTGGTATACTTTGGAGGCACCCGGTATTGACCTTGGCGAACAAAGAGCGCTACAGGACTGGTACGTCAAGTTTGCTTTGCAAAATGTTCCCGGAGTGAGTGAAATTGCTTCTTTTGGAGGATTTCAAAAAGAATACCAGGTTACCATTGATCCAAACAAACTGCTATATTATAAGCTGTCTGTCCCAGAGGTTATAAGTGCTGTACGTGACAATAATAATGAAAGCGGCGGAAGAAAATTCGACATGAGTGATATTGGCTATATCATTAAGACATCCGGTTATCTGAAATCCATCAAAGAGATTGAGGATATTCCACTGAAAAACCAAAATGGCATTCCTATAAAAGTCAGCGATATAGGAACTGTTCAGATGAGCGGGGAAACCCGCTTGGGAATCTTTGATCATAATGGCACTGGCGAAGTCGTTGGCGGTATAGTAGTGATGCGTTATGGTGAAAACGCAGATGCTGTAATTGATAATGTGAAAGAAAAAATGAAGGAAGTTGCTAAAGGGCTTCCAAAAGGGGTAAAATTCAATATTGTATATGACCGGGGACATCTGATTAAAGAATCTATTGATTCGGTGAAGCGTACCTTAATTGAAGAAATGCTTGTAGTGTCCCTTATCGTTATTATTTTTCTTTTTCACTGGCGTAGTGCATTAAGTATTATCATCCAGATACCAATTACAATTGCAGCAAGTTTCATACTGCTCAATGCCTTTGACATATCCTCCAATATTATGTCCCTTACCGGTATAGCACTTGCCATTGGAGTAATAGTTGACAACGGTATTATTATGAGTGAAAATGCCTACCAGCATCTCTCACAACGGTATGCACAATGGGAATCTGAACAAAAAAATGAAACAAACTCTGATGAAAAGAATTAAAAATATATTTCGCAAAAAACCACAGTGGATATCCGAAGAGGAAAGACTCAAAATAATTGAGAAAAGCAGCAAGCAGGTTTCTCGTGGCGTATTCTTTGCCACTGTAATTATAATTACTTCTTTCTTGCCTGTGTTTATGCTTACCGGACAGGAAGGAAAACTATTCCATCCTTTGGCCTATACAAAAACATTCATACTGATTGTGGACGCCCTATTGGTACTTACATTAGCTCCGGTACTGATTTCTTTTTTTATGAAAGGGAAATTCCGTCCAACCGATTCACATCCGGTAAATCGATTTTTGGAAAGAGGTTATGAGCCAATTATACGCTGGGTTCTGAAATGGAGAAAAACAACTCTTGCAGTCAATATTCTGGCATTATTGATTTCTATACCATTATTGATGCGGCTGGGAACGGAGTTTATGCCTCCATTGGATGAGCAGAGTATTTTATTCATGCCTGTTACCCTCCCTGATGTATCTAATGGAGAAATCAAACGCATTTTGCAGGTACAGGATAAAATAATCAAATCGGTTCCTGAAGTAGAAAGTGTTTTGGGAAAGGCAGGGCGAGCTAACACAGCTACGGATAATTCCCCAATGAGCATGATTGAGACCATTATCATGCTAAAACCAAAATCACAGTGGCGTGAAGGAATAGATAAAAAAGATATTATTAAGGAACTCGATACCAAACTCCAGATACCTGGTGTAGTAAACGGTTGGACACAGCCCATTATCAACCGAATCAATATGCTGGCAACAGGAATTCGTACCGACGTAGGAATTAAAGTCTACGGACAAAATCTCGACACCATTGCTCGTGTATCTGAAAGGGTGAAAATGGCTTTAGAAGGAACTCCAGGAGTGTCTGATTTATTTGTAGATCCTATTACCGGAGGTAAATACCTTGATGTGGATGTTAATCGTCAGGAATTGGCCCGATATGGATTAACAGTAGATGATGTAAACCAAACCGTGGAATTTGCTTTAGGTGGTGCATCCATTGGTAATACTGTTGAAGGACGAAGACGTTTTTCAATAAGTGTGCGTATGGCACAGGATTATAGAAATAGCGTGGAACGCATTAAACGCATTCCCTTACAGTCTCCTACCTTTGGAGAAGTGCCTTTATCTGCCGTTGCTGATATTAAATTCGTAGACGGTCCTCCAATGATCAGTTCTGAAAATGCACTCCTTCGCGGAGCAGTCATGTTCAATATACGTGATCGTGATATGGGAGGAACCGTACAGGAAGCGATGAAAAAATTAGAAAGTGCCAAAAACATACTTCCTGAAGGGTACTTTATAGAATGGAGCGGACAATATGAGAACCTGATCAGCGGAGAAAAGACCCTTAAAGTCATTGCGCCGCTAGTATTGCTTATTATTTTCTTCGCCCTCTATTTTGCCTTTAATTCCCTTAGAGAAGCCTTTTTAAGTCTTATAACAGTTCCTTTTGCTTTAATTGGAGGTGCCTATATAATTTTTTTCTGGGATGTCAATCTATCAGTGGCGGTAGCTGTAGGTTTTATTGCCTTGTTTGGTATTGCCGTGGAAACCGGAATTGTAATGGTTATTTATCTCAATGATGCTATGGAGCAGCTTATCAAGGCCAAAGGAAACTCAAGAGAAACCATTACTAAAGAGGATCTAAGGGAATATGTGGTACACGGCGCCGCAAAACGATTGCGCCCAAAACTAATGACCGTTTGCGTCTCATTATTTGGATTGGTACCTGTCCTGTGGTCCAATGGTGTTGGAATGGATGTAATGAAACCAATTGTATTGCCTATGATTGGCGGCGTATTTACCTCTGCCGTACATATCTTATTAGTAACCCCGCTTATTTTCCTAATGTCTAAAGAATATGAACTAAGAAAATATGGCAAACTCGAAGTACATGATGTCAAACATTAAAATACTGGCAGTACTATTGCTTTTACTGCCATTACAGCTATTGAGCCAGACCAAACAGGTCTTGTCTCTCGATACAATCCTTCAAAGGATTGATAAAAAAAATGTTCTTCTGCAAAGCTATAGTTTAAAGGCAGAAGGATATAAATACAGTGCCGATGCCGCAACAGCATGGATGGCACCAATGGTGGGTGTGGGAACCTTTATGACCCCCTATCCTTTTCAGGAAGTTATGGATGATCGCGACAAAGGATCTTTAATGTTCAGAATTGAACAGGACATCCCCAATGTAGGAAAGCTAAACAAGAAGAAAAAATTCATCCAGTCCCAAGGAAACATTGAGAATGCTACCCGTGCCGTTACCCTTAACGACTATAAAGCACAGGCCAAACAACTATATTACGGTTGGATGGTAGCCGAGCAGCGAATGAAAGTTTTGGATCAAAACGAAAAGATAATGCTCACCATGAAAAAGATTGAGGAAGTGCGCTATCCCTACAACCAATCGCAATTGGGTAATGTATACAAGATCGATGCAAGGATTGAAGAAAATAAAAATATGGTCCGCATGCAGGAAGGTGAAATCGCAAAAGCAAGAGCATGGCTCAACAGCTTGATGAACCAGCCCGGCAATGCTGATTTTGCCATAGACACGAGTATTATCCCCGTCTTTAACCCTGCTTTGCACGACACCACAAGTCTTGCAGGAGTGCGTGGTGATATTAAGAAGATGGATGCAGGGATTGAATCGATGCAGCTCAGTATTGAGGCCATGAAAGCAGAGAAAAATCCCTCTTTTAAAATCCAGTTTGACCATATGAATTCTTTTGATAAAATGATGCCCAAAGCCTATTCGGTAATGGCAATGATGTCTATTCCTATTGCTCCCTGGTCATCAAAAATGTATAAATCAGATACCAAAGCAATGCAGTATAATGTGCAGGCAATGGAGAAAGAGAAATCTGCCATGCTGCAGGAAACCCAAGGTATGTTATATGGTATGCAATATGAAATACTGACCATGCAAAAAAGGATTTTGGGACTCGAAACAAAAATAATCCCTTCTATGCAAAAGTCCCTGGATGTAAACTTTTTGAACTATCAGGAAAACAAACTGCAGATTCCTGTAGTAATTGATTCCTGGGAAGCTTTAAATATGCTGCAGAATAACTTATTAGATGAAAAATTAAAACTATATCAAATGATTGTCGATTATGAAAAAGAACTCTATCGCTAAGTTAGTCGCATTGTTATTCGTTTCGATATTATTATTGACAGCCTGTAACAAGAAAACCGAGCATAACAATAAGCCAGCCCATCAGCATAGTGCAAATCAAGAATATACCTGTCCGATGCATCCTGAAGTTATTCAGGATAAGCCCGGCAGCTGCCCAATTTGCGGTATGGAATTGGTTCCAAGACATACCCCTGGTACGGAAACAGCTATAGACAGCAGCCTAAAACACCTTTTAAAACCCGTCAACGAACAGGTCGTTTCTAATATATCTGTCATAAAACCGCAGGGAGGGACTAAAATATTCTCTCTGCAGGTACAGGGAATTATTACCTACGATACCCGTGAGCAGACCAGCATTTCCAGCAGGGTAAGCGGAAGAATTGAGCGCCTGCTGATTAAGTACAATTACCAGCCCGTAAAAAAAGGACAGCTAATCATGGAAATCTATTCACCTGACCTCGCTGCCGCGCAAAGAGAATTGTTGTTTATTTATCAATCTGATGCAAACAATCCGATGCTTCAAAAAGCAAAAGAGAGACTGTCTCTGCTAGGTATGCAGCAGAAACAAATACAACAGGTATTAAAGACAGGTAAAATTTCCTATCGCATTCCTGTTTACAGTAATGCCACCGGGTACATCTTAGACAATACTGCGACAGCAAACGCTTCTGCAGCAGCTCCTTCGGCTTCACCTCAAAGCTCGGTGTCAGATGATGGCATGGGCGCTATGGGCTCAAGTGGCAATGCAGCATCAAATAATAGCGCATCTACCCCTGCTGCCTCTGCTATTATGTTAAGAGAAGGGCAATATATCGGTGCTGGACAATCACTCTTTACAATCTATACCAACAAAAACCTTATCGCTGAGTTTGCTTTTGATCCATCGGTATCACCCCAGATTAAAAAAGGACAAAAATTAGTGTTTTATGAACCATCAGATAAGCAAACCGTATGTACTGGTATTATTGGACTTATTCAGCCCGTCTTTAAAGAGGGAAGCAACTTTACTATAGCAAGGATTTATTTGCAGGATAATAAATTTCAAACTGGAAAATTAGTAACTGCAACCATTCCTATTGTCAGCAAAGGCTGGTGGCTCCCGCAAAGTGCCGTTCTCAATCTAGGAAATAAATCCATCGTTTTCAAAAAAGAAAAAGACGTGTTTGTTCCCAGAGAAGTTAAAACGAAAAACAATGCTGATGGAATGGTCCTAATAGATCAAGACATCAGTGATTGGGGTATTGCTGGCAATGCGGCCTATATGATAGACAGTGAGAGTTTTATCAAGATAGCTTCAGAAAATAAATTAAAAAATTAAGTCATGAACAGTAAATCAATAATTCGTATTATTTTGCTCATTGCAATGGTTTTTCCACTTCTATTTACAGCATGTGCCCAAAAAGAAGAAAAAAAAGTCAGTCAGGAAAAAGTTCAAACCTATACCTGTCCCATGCATCCGCAAATTGTAAAAGATGGTCCTGGCTCATGCCCAATCTGTGGAATGGATTTAGTGCCCTTCGAAAAAAACAACTCACAGGACTTTCTAACCTTGGGGCCAAGCCAGCAAGCTCTAGCCAATTTGACTACAATAACTGCCGGAGAAAATGAATTTTTAAATTCTTCCCGTCTCAATGGACGTTTGGTTACTGACCCTGAGCAAACTATTTACATCTCAAGCCGAGTGGCAGGAAGGATTGAAGAGTTGTATGTAAAAGAAACTGGTGTTCCCGTTCGAAAAGGCCAGCCTTTATACAGAATATATTCAGAGCAGCTATCAGCCCTGCGACAGGAGTTCCTCATCGCCACAGCACAGGCCACAAGCTTTGCCGAGGATAAACGCTTTGCCCAAATAAAAAATGCTGCAAAACAAAAACTATTATTGTACGGTCAGTCCGAAGCCCAGCTTAATGAATTATTCAAAAAACAAAAAGCATCCCCTTATGTTGATTATTATTCTCCAAACTCAGGAATAGTCGCAGAACTTTCCATTACAGAAGGCCAATATGTAGCAGAAGGAGCCTCTATTATGAAATTAGAAGATTACAATCGTTTATGGGTCGAAGCTGATGTTTATCCAGCCGATGCAGGTAAAATTAAAACCGGCCAAAAGGTTAAAGTTATAGTCTCGGGTTATGAAGATCAGCCCCAAACAATGACCGTAGATTTTATAAATCCTGCCCTGCAAACAAGCAAGCAGATAATACAGCTGCGCGGTACTATTGCCAATCCAAACAATCAATGGCAGGCAGGTCAGCAGGCAATTGTTTTACTGCCTTCCTCAGAACAGAAAATGAAATTGACCATACCTGTGGATGCTGTTATAAGAGACGGAAGCGGCACACATGTTTGGATTGAAATTGGAAAAGGCAAATATCAGCCTAGAATGGTGGCGATTGGTTCGGAAACCTTCGATGAAGTCGAAATTACTAGCGGCTTAAAAAAAGGTGATGTCGTTGTTGCATCTGGCGCCTATCTCCTGTACAGTGAATTTATATTAAAGAAAGGCAAAAACCCAATGTCAGGAATGAAAATGTAATAACCAATCTCACAACAGACGATGAAAAAAATAATCAAAATAGGAATCCCAATATTATCAATCTTCTTACTTATTGCCTGCGGTAATAATGAAAACAAAAAGCAAGAGAATCCTAAGAATAGTGAAACTTCTGTTCCAATTTCAAAGGAAGCCGAAATCAGGATAAATGATGATGTCTTAAATGCGGTATACAGCCAGTATGCCCATTTAACAGTAGCCCTTACCCAAGATAATCTCGGGGAAGCAAAACTGGCAGCCAATGCGATTGAAGCGGGAGCACGGGAAATTAGCAACAACAGTAATCTTGCAGCAAGCGCTGCATCAATCGTTTCAGCTCCTGATATTGAAAAGCAGAGGGCTGCTTATTCTAAACTAAGTAATGAAATGGTTGCCTTGCTAAAAAAAGCAGGAATGGCCGAGGCTGAACTATACGTGGAATATTGTCCAATGGCTTTCGACAATAAAGGAGCCGTATGGATTAGTTCTACCAAAGAAGTGCGTAATCCTTACTTTGGAGAAAAAATGCTCAAGTGTGGTGAGGTGAAAGAAATAATTAAATAATTAGAATCTAAATACATAACTATTTATAATTATTTTTCAGTGTTTAACAATATGCTGTAACAGCTGATGAACAACAAGTCATTTTAAGTAGATTAAAATTACAGGTTTACTAAAAAAAACACTAACTTTCTATATATTAAGTAAATAACACTGCTAAGCTGTAAAAAAATAACCTTATGACACACACCTATACAATATCGGGAATGACTTGCGATGGATGTCGCACGAAAGTAGAAAAAACATTAAATGCTGTTGAGGGAGTAAAGGCAAATGTCACTCTAGATCCCCCATTGGCAACCATTATAATGGAAAAACATATTGCGACCGAGCAACTGCAGGAAGCATTGACTGCGGTTGGAAAGTACACCATTGAAATGACCCACACGACTCATTCGCAAGAAAAAACAGCAGAGAAATTATGCTGTAGTACTGCTAACGATCATGATCATAAAAAATTAGCTGTGCCTCATAATGATGCGGGTGGAAAATACTATTGCCCGATGCATTGTGAAGGCGATAAAATGTATGATAAACCGGGAGATTGCCCTGTATGCGGAATGCATTTGGTACAAGAACCAGCCGCTGTTCAGGTTCAGCAATACACATGCTCTATGCATCCGGAAATTATAACCAATGCGCCAGGATCATGTCCTATTTGCGGGATGGATCTAGTACCAATGGAACCAAGCGAAAGCGAAGAACAAAGGATTTATAAGGGTTTGGTTAAGAAAATGAAAATAGCGGTTGTATTTACAGTTCCTATTTTCGCCATTGCCATGATAGAAATGGCACACAACAATCCTCTACTTCAACTAATGGATGCGGCTAAATGGAATTGGGTACAGCTTATTTTATCACTTCCTGTTGTCTTTTATGCCTGCTGGGTGTTTTTTTTACGAGCGTGGAAATCAATAATCACATGGAATTTAAATATGTTTACCCTTATCGGAATTGGTACAGGAGTGGCATTTTTATTTAGTTTAGTTGGAATGTTTTTTCCAGACATTTTTCCAAGTGAATTTAAGACCCAGCACGGAACAGTACTATTATACTTCGAGGCCACAACAGTTATTCTAACTTTAGTTTTGTTAGGACAATTGCTTGAAGCCAGAGCGCACAGTCAAACCAGTGGCGCTATAAAAGAATTATTAAAATTGGCTCCTACCGAAGCTACTTTGGTAATTGATGGCGGTGATAAAGTAATCTCAATCCATGATATAAAAAAAGGTGATTTATTACGGGTAAAACCCGGAGATAAAATTCCTGTGGATGGGAAAATAACCGATGGTGAAAGTACAATAGACGAATCGATGATTACAGGTGAACCAATTCCTGTAGATAAAAAAATAGGCGATATGGTGTCTTCAGGAACGATAAACGGAAACAAATCATTTATAATGATTGCCGAAAAAGTTGGTTCGGAAACCTTGCTTTCGCAAATTATACAGATGGTTAATAATGCAAGCCGTTCCAGAGCACCAATTCAAAAACTAGCCGATAGTATTGCTAAATATTTTGTACCAATTGTTGTTGTAATTTCCATTCTTACCTTTTTCATTTGGGCAAAATTTGGTCCCGAACCGGCATTGGTCTATGGGTTTATAAATGCCATTGCGGTATTAATTATTGCCTGTCCCTGTGCTTTAGGATTGGCAACGCCCATGTCTGTAATGGTAGGAGTTGGTAAAGGCGCTCAATCGGGAATTCTGATAAAAAATGCTGAGGCTTTAGAAAAAATGGATAAGGTAAATGTTCTGATTACTGATAAAACAGGAACAATTACAGAAGGGAAACCTTCGGTAGAAAAAATTATTGCATTACAATATTCAGAAGATGAACTGCTGCAATACATTGCGTCTTTAAATCAGTATAGCGAACATCCTTTGGCACAAGCAGTAGTGAAATTTGCAAAAGCTAAAAATGTCTCTTTAACGAAAGTCGATGATTTTGAAAATATTGCAGGAAAAGGAGTTATTGGAACTGCTATTGATAAAAAGATCGCATTGGGGAATAAAAAATTAATGGAGCAAGTAGGCGCAGCTATTTCTGCCACAATTGAAGAGAAAATTATTGCCGAACAAAAATTAGGAAAAACAGTTTCTTATATCGCTGTAGATAAGAACGTAGTGGGGTTTGTAACGATAACCGATGCTATAAAAGAAACCAGTGCTGCTGCTATAAAAGAATTAATGCGTCAAGGAGTTGAAGTAATTATGCTTACGGGAGATAATGTAAATACTGCCAAAGCTGTTGCCGACGAGTTGCATTTAACCTCTTTCCAAGCAGGTTGTTTACCGGAAGACAAATTAAAAGTAATAGAGAAATTACAAGCTGAAGGAAAAGTTGTTGCTATGGCAGGAGATGGTATAAACGATGCGCCAGCTTTGGCACAATCGGACATTGGCATTGCGATGGGAACAGGAACAGATGTCGCGATCGAAAGTGCCAAGATTACTTTGGTAAAAGGAGATTTGCAAGGAATTGTTAAAGCAAAAAATCTGAGCCACGCTGTAATGAGCAACATCAAGCAAAACCTATTCTTTGCTTTTATATATAATGTCTTAGGTGTACCAGTTGCTGCGGGAGTTTTATATCCGTTTTTCGGAATATTACTTTCTCCTATGATTGCTGCCCTGGCAATGAGTTTTAGCTCGGTATCTGTCATTGTCAATGCATTGCGATTGAGAAGCTTAAAACTCTAAAGAATAATAATTTATTATAAAAACAAATGACCAATCTAGGACAAATTATTCTTCAGTATAAAAACGATAACGAAAGTGTCTACAATACCTGGTTTATAGATAACAACCAACGGTTAAAGGCATTTCGGACTATAAGACGTGGTGTTTTACAAGTCATTGAGGATATTAAAAAGAAAACCTTTCCTAATGATTTTAAAGAAAGCAGTTTAGAATTTGTTCTGAGTTGCATTGCTGAACAAAAACAAATCTTTGCAGGGGTTTCCCATCCGTTTTATTGGAAACCCAAATTGCGCATTCCTGATATCTATGAAAATCAAAACAATAAATTGGCTTTCGGTCAATTCCTTGAAAATTGTATCAATGCCAAGTCTGAAGAACAGGTTGTAAAAGAAATCATAAAACTCGATGAATTAAAAATTAAAGGATTAGGACCTGCGGTTGCCAGTATTTTATATTTCATACACCCAACCTGGTTCCCTCCATTCAACACTGCTATTCTCAATGGTTTTAATTTTCTTTTTAAAGACAAAAAAAAATTGGGAAGCTGGACAGAATATCTTAAAATAAGAGAAACTTTGATGGAAACTAACACTTTGCATAAATCTCAGCTGTCAAATGATTTGGGTGCCATTGCAGGATTGTGTTTTGAAATTGGAACTCAGAAAATGCTAATCGGTAACGATGAATACTTAAGCGAGGCAGAACGTTCAAGATTCGAAAAAAACGTACACAAGCGTCAAAAAGAAATACTCGAAGAAAAACTGGAGGAAAATCTGCATAATGAGATGCAATACCATCTGCTAAAAATAGGTATTTCTCTCGGTTTCGATGTTATCCCGGCAAGCAATGATAAAAACAAATCATTTAATGGACAAAATTTCTCATTTATTTCACTGGTAAAATTCCCTGAGTTGCCTACCGACAAGGACACTAAAAACACCATCAAGCTTATTGATGTGCTCTGGTTCGAAAAAGGCACAAACAAAATTATAGGTGCCTTTGAAGTAGAAAAGAGCACTAGTATCTACTCCGGCATACTGCGCTTGTCTGACCTGTACTTTAGTATTTCAAGCGGACAGGAAGTTTTTTATATTATTATTCCCAATAACAGAGAAAAGGATGTAGTGCTTCAGCTAAATAGGCCCGTTATAAAAAACTCGAAAATGAATATAAAATATATCCTATTTTCTGAATTAAGAGCTAATTGTGATGCTATCTGTAAATTTGGAACCGACCATTCGGTAATGGAAAAAATATCAAAATCAATTTAAAATTAAAAAACTATGAAAAAAATATTTCTATTAAGCTTCATTATTATACAATCGTTATCAATTTATGCACAGGAAAAAGTTCAAATTAAGCTTACTTCTGCAAGCCCTTCAGCATCATTTCAACAAGAAATTGGAAGCTCAACAATAAAAATGGCCTATAGCAGACCCTTAGTAAGAGGACGAAAAATATTTGGGGAACTGGTGCCATTTGGCAAACTCTGGCGGACAGGTGCAAGTGACTGTACGACCATCAGTACTAATGAGGATATCACCGTAGGAAATAATATTTTAAAAACAGGAACCTACTCTATATTTTCAATTCCATCAGAAAATGAGTGGACTATCATTATAAATAGTGATATTACTTTACATGGCGAAACTGGTTATGATGAGAAAAAAGACGTTATGCGTTTTACCGTCCCCACAGAAAAAACAACTAATTTCTACGAAACTTTTACCATCGAATTAAATGACATCAATAGTAAAGGGGAAGGTTTCCTTAAAATAGAATGGGAAAATACTATGGTTAAAATACCAATGAAAAGCAAAGCTGACAAAGAAATTTTAGCCCTAATTGACAAATATATTATTAAAGAGAAAAGTCAAAATGCTACTTTATTGTTTCAGGCAGCAAATTATTATTCAACCACGGGAAGAGCAAATAACCAAACAGTATCCTGGTTAACTGAGGCTGAAAAATTGGATCCCGAAAATTTTTATTATCCCACTTTAAGACAGAAAGTATCTTTAGAACTGAAGGATTATCCCAATGCTATTGAAGCAGCAAAAAAAGCCTTAACAATTGCAGAACAGAAAAAAATGAAGGGTACTGAAAAATTAAAAAATCAGATTGAAGAGTTACAATTATTACTTAAAAGTAAATAAATAATAAGTATTACAATATCACATTGAAAACTACAGGAGCATAAAAAAATCCTTGGCATTTAAGCCGATATAGTGTTATAGTAACATTAGACTTGTTTTGTTCAGGGAAATAGATAAATCTAAATAACTTTTAAAGCTAAAAATATGAAAATGGAACACACAACACAGCAGCATTCTAAAGAGGTAGAGTCCAAAATGTACAAAAAATTAGCCATTATGATCGTATTGTCATTTATTTCTATGTACATACTAATGTATTCGATGGTCGATATTTTTGCTAATGTCATTCCCAATGTAAACCAATTTTACATGGCAGGACTAATGACTATGCCAATGCTCATAATTGAGATTATTGTAATGGGCAGTATGTATATGAATAAAAAATGGAACATAGTGTTACTTATCACAGGGTGTCTTGCCGCAATCATTTTTTTTTCCTGTATCAGACAGCAAGCAACTGTTGACGATAAACAATTCTTAAAATCAATGATACCACACCATGCAGCAGCAATCCTCATGGCTCAAGAGGCTTCTCTTCAAGATCCAGAAATAAGCCAACTTGCCCAAGATATCATAAAAGCGCAAGAAGCGGAAATTGCACAAATGAAGGCCAAATTGGATGAAATGAAAAAAAAATAACAGAATAATATTCTTTAAAAAAGCAATATGAAAAATATACTGATAATACTCGTATCTATCATGCTTCCTGTCCTGATTCATGCCCAGGATATGAAAACAATGGAAATGGATAAAAAGCCAGCGAAAGAAGAGTCAAATCCCACTACCTATACCTGTCCAATGCATCCCGATATTCATGAACCCAAACCGGGAAATTGCCCAAAGTGCGGTATGAAACTAGTGCCGGAAAAAATAAAAAAGCAAACAAAAATATCGCAGCATAAAGACATTCCCAAGAAACAAACTGACCAAGGAAATACAGCAATACAGGAGAACAATAATAGTACGATTGCTCAAAAAACACCTGGAGAAAATAACGCACAGCCACGTGTTGTTCGATATGACCTGTATATAAGAGATACAATTGTAAATTTTACAGGAAAAACAAAAAGGGCTATAGCAGTGAATGGACAAATACCCATGCCTACCCTGACCTTTACAGAAGGAGATATCGCCGAAATCTATGTTCACAATGAGCTGGATGAAGATACTTCCCTGCATTGGCATGGCTTATTCTTACCTAATCAATATGATGGTGTGCCAAACCTAACCCAAATGCCAATTAAACCCCATACCACGCATCTATATACTTTTCCCATTATTCAGCATGGCACACATTGGTACCACAGCCATACGGAACTACAAGAACAGATAGGCATGTACGGCTCTTTTATAATGAATAAAAGAACAGATGATCCAACTTTCCGTAAAGGAATCGATGATCTGCCTTCTGTTCCCATAGTATTGAGTGAATGGACAGATATGAAACCTGAAAATGTACACCGACTGCTGCACAATGCATCGGACTGGTTTGCTATTAAAAAGGGGACCACACAAAGTTATGCTGAAGCTATAAAGCAAGGGTATTTTAAGGACAAAATAAAAAATGAATGGAAGCGAATGAATGCGATGGATGTCAGTGATGTTTATTACGACAAATTTTTAATCAACGGAAAAAATGAAAATCAGCTTTCTCAATTTAAAGCGGGTGATAAAGTCCGACTACGGATTGCCAATGGTGGTGCATCAACCTACTTTTGGCTTACTTATGCCGGTGGGAAAATTACGGTTGTGGCCAATGATGGAAATGACGTAGAACCAGTTGAGGTCGATCGATTAATTATTGCAGTTTCTGAAACCTATGACATAATTGTAACCATTCCAGCTGACAAAACAGCTTATGAGTTTTTGGCAACACCGGAAGACCGAACAAAATCTACCTCTCTCTACATTGGCAGCGGGGTTAAGCAATTAGCGGCACCCTTGCCAAAGCTTAAATATTTCGAAGGGATGAAGATGATGAACGGTATGATGAAAATGAATGGAGATCTGGATGATATGGGCATGAGCATGAGCCTTAATAAAATGGATATGAATGTAGTAATGTATCCCGAAATCACGGGTGAAACCAAGCCTAAAACCAATACAAAGATGGATGGTATGAAAATGGATGCTGAGCAATACAATGCCAATGCGCTTTCAGATATTACAACTCTAAATTATGCAATGCTTAAATCGCCTACCAAAACAACACTTCCTGAAAATGCTCCTATTAAAGAACTAAAATTTGAACTTACCGGTAACATGAATCGATATGTCTGGAGTTTGGACAATAAGGTGGTTTCTGAAGCCGATAAAATATTAATTAAAAAAGGCGAAAATGTACGCATCGTTTTACATAATAATTCAATGATGCGCCATCCAATGCACTTGCATGGTCACGACTTCAGAGTCCTTAATGGACAAGGAGAGTATGCACCATTAAAAAATGTGATTGATATAATGCCGATGGAAACAGATACGCTGGAATTTAATGCCAACGTAGACGGGGACTGGTTTTTTCACTGCCATATTTTATACCATATGATGAGCGGAATGGGAAGGGTTTTTACCTACGAAAACCAACCTGCCAATCCTGAAATTCCAGACCCAAAATTAGCACAACGAAAACTCTTTGCAGACGACAGGAAATTTCATTTTATGGCAGAGAATGATTTTGCAACCAATGGAAATGATGGTGAAGCAATGTATCAAAGTACACGCTGGAGTATTGGAACCGAATGGAGATTAGGGTACAATGACATGCATGGTTATGAAACTGAAACACATATTGGTCGATATATTGGAAAAATGCAATGGCTAATGCCATTTATAGGATTTGACTGGAGATATCGAAAAATGGGAGAAGATGAACAAGAGAAAAATCTCTTTGGACAAAAAAACACTAAAGATAAACGTGCAGTAGTAAGTCTGGGGGTCAACTATACCCTTCCTATGTTAATAGTAGCACAGGCTGAGGTTTTCACAGATGGTAAAGTCAGACTACAGTTTGAACGTAAGGACATCCCGGTTTCTAAAAGACTGCGAATGAATTTAATGTTGAATACAGACAAGGAATATATGGCAGGGTTGCGCTATATAGTTACCAGATGGGGTTCTCTATCTTCTCACTATGATAGCGATATGGGCTTTGGTGCTGGTTTTATTTTAAATTACTAAATTTTTACCTTAAACAGTAGCATAGCGCAGTTAAAACCAAACAGGGAAGAAAACAATTCATAAAGGATACAATATATTTGATCACTCTATATATTTTTCTAAATAGCACATTTAATCCACCAGCCTTTATAGGCTGGTTTTTTTTACATCTATTACCACTTTCTTTTTGTATTGCAGCCAAGTCATCATGAAATGCTCTTAAGTGTCAATCAATAGCAAGACTTTCTTATAGGGTCTTTTTAAACTAGATATTAGGATGATAGAGAAATGGATTCATACTTGGTTTAGTGCATCGGAAAAACTTCTTTAAAATTCAGAGGAGCAGTTTTATCTCATTAAAAGGAATTGATGGAAAACTATAACAATGATTCTACTGATGACGATGAAACATTTAATGGATCGCAGACCTTGCGAAAAATATAGAAAAGCGTAAAATTTTATTTTTTATTTAAGCTAAATTTCTTCAGTATTTTATCAAAATCTGATAGTGCTTTATAATGTTCTCTCATTTCCGTTACAGTACTTACATTCCATATGCTAGGAGCATAAATATCCTTCATCTTCATGTAAAGCTCGGTTGCTGTGTGAGATTTGAGAATCTGCACATCACCACCAGCATCAACGACTATCTTTATTAGCGTTGTGTTAATGCTTCGTATTGTGAAATAGCAGATTATGAGGTAGATATAACGCATTGTTAAAGATAAAATTAATTATAATATATTGCAAATCAGATGTCATAACTAACTGTCCTTATCCAAAAAGCCCATGAAAATCAATGATTTTCATGGGCTTTTTTTATGTAGTATTCAAGTTAATATCTTCAATTCTCGCAAAAAATAACATTCCTTTTTCAAGTCCTAAGTAGGAGCAATTGTTCTGATCATATTGAATTCTTTTGCCAGATTGCATTATTCATTGCTTCCCCTTCATTTTTAAATTCAATAACCAGTATGCCTTTGTCTCATTTCAGCAGCAAAGGTAATTCCGTGTCCTTAACGCAATAGCAAGGTCAGGCCCTTCAGGTTTGACAAAAAATCTCCACCCATCCGGGTTGTATTTTTTGTCAAAGCCTTGCTATTGCTAGACACTAACCTTTTTATGCTCCCGAAACGAAACATAGCATACTCCGGCTCTTTAGACGAATAAAAAAAATGTCAGCAATGAAAAGTAAAATATTAAAAATGGATTTGATGAAACAAAACAGCACCTCCTCTCATTGCCGAATAAAATTTCAAAAAAAATTAATCACTAAAAATCGTAGAAATTATGAACATCACAGGAAGAGTGACAGCGGATGCGCAGGTACGCAACGTGTCGAACAGCAAAACAGTAGTAAATTTTTCGGTAGCCATCAACGACAGCTACAAAAACAAAGTGGGCGAACGCATAGAGCAGACAACGTATTTCGATTGCGCCTACTGGCTTAGTCCAAAAGTAGCGCAGATACTCACAAAAGGTACGGTGGTAGAACTGACAGGCAAAGTGAGCGCAAGAGCGTGGACAGGAAGTGACGGTCAACCGCACGCAGGACTGAACTTCAACACCTCGCAAATCAAACTGCACGGGAGCGGTAAAAAAGCCGAAGCGGTACAGGCTCCTACAGGAAACAATAATGACGATACAAAGGACGACCTACCATTTTAACAACGAGCATCTAAATAATTTAAAATTTTAAAATCATGGCACATAATATCAATTTTAACAGCGAAACAGGACGCTATTCATTCTTTAGTGTAAAGGAAAAAGCGTGGCACGGACTTGGGCAAATTGTAGAGCAATACCCAACAAGCGAGGAAGCTATCAAATTTGCAGGGTTAGATTACGAAGTCGTTAAAAGTCCGCTATTTACCAAAGGTTCGAGCATTATTCAAACGGCTGACAGTATCGAGATAGGCAGTAACGAATTGGAAGTCCCTAACTATTTTGCCAATATACGCACCGATAACAATGCAGTATTGGGTGTGGTCGGTAAAGACTATCATATCGTGCAGAACCGTGAAGCATTCAGTTTCTTTGATGCCATTGTAGGCGGTGGAGAGGGAATACTCTATGAAACTGCAGGAGCGTTGGGCAACGGGGAACGCATATTTATTACAGCCAAACTACCTGACTATATCCGAGTTGGAAATGGCGATGATGTAACCGAAAAATACATTTTCCTGACCACTTCGCACGATGGTAGCGGAAGTATCACAGCCGCTTTTACGCCTATCCGTATCGTATGCCAAAACACCCTTAATGCTTCATTGCGAAATATGACAAATGTAGTGCGTATCAAACACACATCGGGAGCAAAACAGCGTATTGAGAACGCTCACAAGATTATGGGTTTAGCGAACTCCTTGAGCATCCAGTTAGAGAATATTTTCAATGAATGGGCAAAAGTAAAGGTAACAGACAAGGAAGTGAGAAAGCTAATCCAATTGGCACTTTGTCCAAATAAAGAAACTTTCGATTTACTAAAAAAAGGTGCAGAAGATGAAATTTCCACCATATTCAAAAATACCGTTGAGGATGCCTTTGCGTATGCTATGACAAGCGACACACAGCAGATGGACACTACCAAAGGCACATTGTTCGGAGCATATAACGCTGTTACAGGCTACTATCAGAATGTACGCAAATACAAAGATGATGAAGCCAAGTTACAGAGCATTGTTTTGGGCGGTACTGCTCAACTCAAATCACAAAAAGCATTTGACTTGTGTACAGGCTTTGCCTTAGACGGTGCAGAAATCCTAAACCTTAATTAGATAACCATAGGCTACCGCCTTAATCGGTGGTAGCCTACTATAACAATAACTGATATGAAAGCAAAATCAATAGACGAAGCTAAAAGTATGGCTAAATCACAAAGCCTTGAAACGAAATACAAAGACGAAGCTGTATATATCATTTACTGCAATAGAACCGAGTATTTCTATATAGATACCAATAGCCTTTTAAGGACTTGGGAACAGCTTACAGGCTATTACGAAAACGGAGTTTATACCGCTGAAAACTGAACTGATAAAGTGATGAAGATAACAGATTTAAACGGTTGCCCTATTGAGGTGACCAACCTTAAAGAAGCCATTAAAATGGCAGGACAGTACAAGAAATACCGCCACGAGGACAAACGTTTCTCCGAGTTTGATAAAAGGCAAAAAGCGTATTGGACAGATATGTACGAGAAACTTAGAGCAATTAAAAAACAATTAGACGACAAATAAAATTTTAGAACGATGAACGCAAATTTTTTCAATCAGATAGCACAGTTGCAGATTATAGGTGATTTGCAACTCACCATAGCAAAAGGAGCAGAAAACAACCTAATCGTATCGGTTATGCTCCAAAACGAACAGTGCGGAGATAACGCAAAGAACATCATACCACCGCTTAATCTTCGGGGAACAGCAGAGGAACTCGACAACGGTTTTTTCGAGAACATAACCACACCCATAGAAACAGCTTCAGGCTTAATGGTCAATATGGAAAGCTTTATGAAGCAGTTGGAAGAAACCAAAAAACAGTCTGCAATGGAAAAGGACAAAGTTGACAGGCAGAAGAAAGAACTGGAAGCCAAAGACAAGAAGTTCAAAGACGCAATGGCAAAGGCAGATGAATTGGAGAAAGAGGGCAAATTCCGTGAAGCGTGGGTAAAAGTACCCGAAATAACAGAGTTCCCTGAAAAGGCTGACGAGATACGCAAACGCAAAAGAGAACTATCCGACAAGTTTTCTGCGCCAAGTCTTTTCGGAGCTATCGAGGAAGAAAAACCCGAACCCGCAAAAGCGGAAGAAGTTACTGCCGACTACCAAACAGAAACTGCACAGGAAAACTAAATGTAATAACTTAAAATTCATCATCATGTTATTAGCAACGCAATTGGAAAGAGTGTTTATACTCAAAGATAAAGGACACGATATTATATTGACCGATCCCGAACCACGTTGGAGCGTGGAAGCAGTACTAAATTTTTACGCCAACAGGTATCCCATTTTGACAACCGCCAAAATATCTGCACCCGCCATCAAGGATGATGCAGTAGAATACCGATTTGAGAGCGTAATGGGCACAAAAGGTTAAATCAAAATTTAAAGCAATGGACTATGCACAAACATATCATATCGGGAACAATAAAACCGCCCGAACAAAAACAACAAAGGCAGTTGTACAAACAGCTCAGCGAGTTCGCCCAATGGATGCAAAAATCCAAAGATGCGAGCGAGATTCAAAAAGACAAACGCAGGTCAGTGCCTGTGGAAATGTTGCCAATGGTTTTCTAAAGACTTCATTCCTGCCGAGACTGAAAGAAACGCAAACTGTACAGGCTTGCACAGAAACAGTAAAAACAGAAAAGGATTTTTATAAGTCCCTTTCCAAACTTGCAGGGCATTACAAGATAGAACCAATGCAGACCAACCAATTTGAATATCCTTACAATATGGCATTAACTATATGGGATATGGAAAAAAAGCTAAAGCAAAGTGTTCTGAATTGGCAGGAAATACGTTTGGTACAGGACAGTAATAAAACGTATTTCATCAGTGAGGAAAAATACAACACAAGTACAACCCTGTATTATATACCGATTGAACCGCTGTATCAAATGTTACACGATCCCAAGCGCAAAAGAAATGCCCAACTGCTTATTTCTGTTTGCTCTTACCTATATCACATTGCAGATGTTCCTTATTTCAGACAGGAAAACAGTTACCTGTATTGGATGTATGAAATGCACAAAGAATGGGTGGAGCAGGACGATGAAACTGAAGAAAACGAAGCGTGTAAACTTGAGTTTGAAAAATCGGAATTTATTGGAGATTGTATCGAGCAAAAGATTTTTAACCCTATGAGCTTGCAGGTATTCGGACAGCGTTTAAACACTTTTAAAAGACGTGATGCATTCGACCATGAATGTTGGCTGACAGCTTCTAATGCCTTTGCGCTGTTTACGGAATATCCGAACGCAAGCATTTTCCGAAATGCACCAATGCGGGAACAAGACCCTGATAATGACGACGACGACAATGAAACCATTGGTATGGAAAAGTATATTTCCTTTATATCGCACACAAAAGGATGGCTGTACGAGAACCTTGCCGAGAGCATCAACAATGAGTTTAACGAGTACGCAGAAATGCAGGAACCGACCATCTGCAAACGTTTTGACAAAAAAGAGGTAACGAAAAAAAGCCTTGATTTTGAGAACGGATTATTTGCGCTTTTGGACGATATGTGCAGTTTGCTTTATAACTACAAAACCACAAGAAAATGAAAAATACAACCGATATAACAAAAAGCTTTGGTACCCTGTACCATCCTAAATCCGCACTTGTTTTCTATGAAACCAGAGGAGCGAACAGCGATGTATATGTGGAGCATTTCGATATGGACAAGAACGGTAATCCTATTAATGCCCACCCACTCACAGAATGGGAAGCAAAAGTATTGGCAAGGGCATTGGTAACAGAAAAGGATAAGGACAAAGCCTTTTTAAAATCCAATGGAATACTGCCGACAAACATATTGCAGATAAATCATAATGCAGATAAAAGTTCGGTATTGTGGTACACCAAAGCACAAAGACGACAAATGTATTTTGTGAACAGTTTGGAAATACCCAACGGAATGGCTTATGCACCGCCAATGATTTGGTATGCCAACAAAAATAGTCTTACGGTATTTGCATTGGCAAGCGACCGACGACCGACAGAAAAAACGCCTTTGTATTGCGCACCATTTTTCAACATCTATGAAGATGGGAAAGTATGTATGGGTTCGGTCAATATCAATATTAAAAACTCGGCTTCGGTTGAGGAATTTACCAACGGTTGGGAAGACTACTTTTTTAATTCCTATTTCAGCCATTTATTGGGAAGAAACAGCCCAATAAATGGCAATTGTGTAAACCTTTGGAAAGACCTAATCAATTCAGATAAGTCCTTTCCTAAAGAGGTACTGAAAAAAAATAACAAAACCCTTAAAAATCTATTGTGATGAATACCGAGAAAACAAAAATACATTTTACGGATAACTACCTCATAAATCCGACTAACCCTATCACTGTAAATGTAATCGGTGCAGGAGGCACGGGTTCAAAAGTACTGACCGCCTTAATGGAAATGAACCACAGCCTGATTGAACTTGGACACGCAGGATTATCCGTTCGCCTTTGGGATGACGATGTTATCACGACTGCCAATTTGGGCAGACAGCGTTTTGCCGAGTGCGAGGTTAGCTTATTTAAATCCGTTGCCCTTATTAATCGGGCAAATCGTTTTATGGGAACTTATTGGAAAGCGGAAACGGTGAAATTTGAGAAAGATAGTTTAGGAAGACTGCCCCAAAATGCACTTGCAACTATCTATATTACTTGTGTGGACAATGTACAGGCGAGGTTTGGCGTTGCTGAAATACTTAAAGAATTATGCAACCGCAGAAATCATAGAGATACACCTAAATATTGGTTAGACTTTGGAAACAGCCAACATACAGGACAGGTCATATTATCCACTATTGGAGAAATTAAGCAACCCAATTCTGAAAAGTATGAAACGGTGGCAAGCCTGCCATTTGTTACCGAAGAATTTGGGGAATTGCTACTACAATCCGAAGAACAGGACGACACACCAAGCTGTTCCTTAGCAGAAGCCTTGGAAAAACAGGAATTATTTATCAATTCTGCCTTGGCACAAATGGGATGTTCGCTGTTGTGGAGTTTGTTCCGTTATGGCATGACCGAGTACAGGGGATTTTTCCTTAATCTTGGAAATTTTCAGTCACAACCCCTAAAAGTCGCCTGATCCAAAATCGGGCGGCAAAAAGACACTCCCTCCCAAAATGGTCGGGACAGTCTTTTTGCGTTTAAGCGGTGCAGTCATTTTAATAAAAATGCACAATGCGCCATTTTATCAAACAGACTGCGAAAATTTTATAAGGGATATGCAGTATCCCTTGTGTTATTTTAGAGGACTTCTTTTCTTTCCTTACAAGGGACCAAGGAAAAGATTCTATATTACATTCCAAATTTTTTGTTGCAAAAACACATAATCTTATTTAAGCATTTGCTTAAATAAGAAAATATCAATAAATTTGCATAATGGAAAATATTTCTTGTATCCGCCAACAAGCAGATAGCAAACAGATTGGTCGTTGTAAAACCAAAATATTGAAAATGGATGACTCATTTGATTATCTATCAAATGGACTAGAATTGGTTGGTAACAATGTAAGGTTGAAAATACTATTTCTGATATACACGGAGAAAAAACTTTGTGTTTGTGACCTTAGTGACATACTGGGAATGACAATCTCGGCAATTTCACAACATTTGAGAAAGCTTAAAGATAGGAACTTAATAGAAACTGAGAGACAAGCTCAAACAATCTTTTATTCCCTGACAAAAGAGCATGAAGAAATGCTCAAATTAATTTTCAATATGCTTAATAAAGATAAAATCACAGAAACGATATGAAAATAGAAAATAAACTTTTGGGTACTGGGATTATGACGGCAATCGCAGCCTCGATTTGTTGCATTACTCCTATACTAGCTCTAATTGCAGGTACAAGTGGAGTTGCCTCGTCTTTTTCCTGGCTAGAGCCTGCAAGACCCTACTTTATAGGTTTGACTATTTTGGTTCTCGGTTTTGCCTGGTATCAAAAAATAAAACCAAAAAAACAAATAGATTGCAATTGTGATGTAGAGAAAAAACAGACATTTATTCAAAGCAAAACCTTTCTGGCTATTGTTACTGTTTTTGCCGGACTGATGCTTGCTTTTCCTTCCTATGCACATATTTTTTATCCTGAAGCACAGAAACAAACAGTTGCAATTAATAACTCTAATACCAAAATCATTGAGTTTGGTATTAGCGGAATGACTTGCACAAGTTGTGAAGAACACGTAAACCATGAAGTGAGTAAACTATCTGGAATAATCAAAGCAACTACTTCATACGAGAAAAAAAATGCAATCGTAGAATTTGACAATTCAAAAACGAACATTACCGAAATTGAAAAGGCGATTAATGCAACAGGATATACCATAACTGAAAAAAAAGAAAAATAAAATGGAACTCATATTACAATCAATAATTACCTGTCCTAATTGCGGGAGCAAAAAAGAAGAAACGATGCCGACAAATGCTTGTCAATATTTTTACGAGTGTGAAAAGTGCAAGACTGTATTAACCCCCCTACAAGGTGACTGTTGTGTGTTTTGCAGTTTCGGAAGTGTCAAGTGTCCGCCAATTCAACAAGATGTAAAATGCTGTTAAATAAAGAAATCTATTTCTAATTATTATCTAATTTATCATATTGCAATAAGGGGCAAATCATAACTAAGATACGACCGTTTGTGAAGTTACACAATTATTCCGTTAGCAATTTGTAATATAATAGCAAAACAAAACACCCCGAAGATGAACTTCGGGGTGTAATTAAATGTGAATTTTTATAATGCAAACTTATACCTACATCTGACAACTAATCGGTGCTGTTAAACTCAAAACTCAATTGCTTTTCGTTCCCGAAATTATCCGAAATCCATACTTCAAAGGATTGGGAAACGGTCGAATTCGAAGTATAATACAACCTGAATTGTTCCTTCGGCAAAGAATACAAATCGTTTGGAAGGTATGGCATTTCACCATAATAACATAAAGTTCCCTGACCTTCAAACTGAAAATAACGGATAAAATATTGCGTGCCTGAATAATTACCGCTTCGCTCTATTGAAATCCTCATCTCTACTGCATTCCCCTTTGCAATAGCTGAGGGAACCGGCATTATTTTCACTTCAAAAGGAAAATCATTCTGTAATTCCAGTTCGTCTGTATTGCAAGATACCAAAGTAATGCAACTTAGCAGGACTGCCACAAATACGGGAAGTAATCCTAGTGTAAATTTATTTAAAAATATTATCATGATTTTATATTTTAAAAATTAAATCTTATTCCTGCTCCTGCCGATGGTCGGAACTGTTCCAGATCTGTGCCCCACAGAACTTTTGTACGTATCTGCAATAACAGAACAAATCGGTCGGACAAATATGTTTCAATAGACAGCCTCCCACCAGCACCATAAATGAAGTGGTCCTGGCTGAGTATTTTAGCTCCGTCAAATAATAAATCCTCTCCCCTGTTAATGCTCTCATAACCAATGACACCAGTTATAGCTGCATTCAGGGTAATATTTTTACCAGCATCACCTAAAAGGAAGAAACTGTAACCGCCTTCGGCAGTATAGGTTTCCTGTGGGATTCGCAGGTCTTTGTATTTATAATACTGATGGGAATATTCCAAAGCCCAAAGCTGGTAATTACCATTCTTGCCATTTACTGTCATGCCAATATTGAGGTAATAGTTCCTGCCGGGATAATCACCCGAAAAGCTTCCCGCACTCAATTCCAGTCCCTTTTGTTTCGACAGCATGCGTTGTGCCTGCGCGATTGTAGTGCTCATCAAAACGAGCATCGTTATATAGATATACTTTTTCATTTTTCTACTGTTGTTTTTATTACGTTACTAAAATTTCAGATGCATTTCGCCAACCAATCGGGCTTTTATCAAATCAGAATTTTCTACCTGCATGGTTTGATGCCTGCCACCGTTCTTTTCAAAAATCTCAATCAGAAGCACCTTGTCATCGGCAATGGTAAACTGATCTAACAAAAACACGTTCTGTTCGGCAGTTTTTCCTCCAATCTCACCAAGTGATTTGTAGCTGCGAAGTGGTACTATTGACCTTTCCTGTATCACGGTACGTTTTGCAATCTTTTTGTCCACTACCTTGAAATTGATAAAATCAATCTGGAAAGGAACATTAGTACTGTTTGTTAGCTGGGTATGGAAATAGTAATTGCCATTATGGATATAAATTCCTTTGAGTATAAACTGGATGCCAAAACTTTTAGCGCCAATGTGTTTTATAATGCGTTTATCTTTTTTGTAGATGGTTTCCAGCAGTAACCCTGCCAGCGAAGGTGCAGTATTGCCCAGTTCTTCAAAAAGCACATCGTTTCCTGTATCTTTATCCACTGTCTTTTGCATCGTCAGCAGGTTATAGCTGAGCGTCTGAGGGTTGGAATTGTAGTACACATCAAAACTGTAAAAGTGTCCGTCATCGGTAATGACCGAAAAATTGGTTTCCTGTTCAAAATCCCTTGCTGAAGCCTTTACACGAAGTACGTTCTCCGCATCTTCTGCCTTCCCTGCGATCAGGTATTCACTGCCCAAATCCACATAGCGTATAGCTGTTGGGAAAATCAAATGGGAGGTTTTATCATAAGTAACTTCCATTTGGTATGGTTCTATCCTGCCCAAAGCAAGGGAAGTTTTTGCGCTTTGCTGTGCAAAAGAAGATACCGCAAAGCCAATCATTAGGGCAATTGCCCAAAAGGTTTTAAAATGATTTTTCATTGTTTAGTTTATTTGAGTTATTATTATTTTTTAGAAACAAGGAATACTTGATGTCCTGCTTTTAGGGTAACTTTTGGTGTCCTTACTTTTTTGGAGAAATAACCTGAAATTCCCTGAACTACGCCACGGCTTAAATCAGCCGCTGCCTGTTGTCCTGCAGATTGGGTAAGCATCAGGCTTGTTCCGGATGTCTGGCTCATGTTCCCTGCCATTTCGCTAAGGGCATTCATTTCCGGAGAATACGGTACGTATAATCCCTGCTGTCCATCAAGGTCATAAATGGTGATGTCTACTGGGATGATGTTTCCTTGCTGTTCTATGGAAGTAATCTTTAACTCCAGACGTCCGCCCTGAAGCTTTGCATTAGCGGTTAGGATTGTTCCCTTTTCAATGGTAATATTACCCGTTTGGGCAGGCTCCAATAAACGAAGTCGTACACTGCTTTCCCAAATAATAGTCTGTGTTTCCTGTACACAGGCTTTAATGCTGTTCTTTGGCTGTATCACCTTCTCCGCCGAACCTTCTGTGTTAAAACTACGGTTTCTGATTTCGCTCCAGTCGGCTATAAAAGCACTATCAGCAGGCTCACGGTATAAAGATGATACCGTATTTTTTCTTGCACTGGTGAATGCTGCAAAATGTTTTTTCGGCGAAGCATCCAAAACCACAGGTGCATTAACCTTATTGCTTGCAGTTTCAGCAGTATTTGTACCTGAAGGAAGATACTTTGCAGCCATCTGATAGGATTTCTCCATGAGTGCCAACTGGTCATTTACCGTTACTGCGGCAGGTATTTCCTTTTCTGCCAGTTTTCCTTTTAGTTCTTCCAATTGCTTACGGAGTTCCTGTGATTCACCATTATCATCCTGATAGAAAGAACCCAGTGTACTTTGTGCATTTCGATAACTGTTTAATGCCGGATTAGCGGGTTTTTCTGACCTGTTGCCATCGCTATTGTTTTGATTTTGTTCCTCGTCATTATTTAGTCGCTCTTCCCCTTCGCCAGTTGTGCTTCCTTCGTTCCAATAATCAGCCAGAGTAGTAAGGGCATCACGCTTTTGCTGCACTTTTTCTTCCATCATTTGCTTCTCGTAAGCCTTTTGCTTGTCAGCCTGCATTCCTTCTTCCGTCGCCTGTGGAACAGTATCGTTCATTCCTATATTTTCGATTCCCTTTTTATCCGAAGACGGTTTAAATATGAGGTACATAGAACCTAAAAACACGATCCCCATTAAAACGAATATCAGTGGTTTTTTAAATCTTTCAATGGTACTTCTTTTATCATCGGTCTCCTTGGACACTTTGCTTTGTCCGTCTCCTTCTAACAGGACGACGGCTCTTTTTTCATCTTCTTTCATAAATCTTGTCTTTTAAAATTGTTACTAATGTGTCCTGCAAGCGTGCGGGACTTTCTTTCTTTTTGAGCACTGGATTTTTAATATGCTCAATGTTCATGCTATGCTCTGAGCTTGCTGTATCATAACATACTTTAAAAATTACCCCTGCGGTAAGCAGCAGATATGCTCCAAAAAAATAAAGTGTATACCTCTGCTGTTTATATAAAGGCAATGCCTGCCAGCTTTCCTCAAGCCTGTCAAACCACTTGTTTATATTGGTTCTTATTTTTTTCATAGCCTTGTTATTTCTGTGTTATAGCTTGAAGCGCTTCGGACTTTGACCTGTCTGTTGCTTTGGCTTATCATTGACCATTGCAATTGCTTCGGTTAACTTTGGTGCGGATATTACAGAAAGGTCTTTCAGTTCGATTTTTTTTAGTATCTGCCCGAATTGGTCTTTTTTTATTATTTCCATTCGGCTTAGCGAGAGTTCTCCATTAAGGTGTTTCACCCACATTGCACATTCTATACGAGGCCTCTCATCACCTGACCATTGCAGGTAGCTTGTCAGCAGTAAATCATGCTTAGGCAGACTATCTGTACCTTTTTGGCAGCTTTCAAAGAATTCGCTTAAGCTTTCTTTCAGCTTTCCTGCATAAGCACCCTGCGTATGGAAATACTCGTTATATCCTTTGTCAGTCAGGATTTTTGCGAAGCTGTTTAATTCTAATAATGTTTCCATAAGATTATTTTTTTAACGCTCGATGACTTCTATATCCCTATTCTCTAGTACTGCAAACTTTTCAATATTAAAGCCTTGAGGGTTATTGTCCGAGCGGACAGAGTTGACAAGGAAACAGGACGTAACCAGATTGCGTTTTGTCACATTACTGGAACGGATGATAAATTGTTTGGCATAACTGCGCACTGCATAGGGATAAGTTTCGAAATTGACCATTACGCTGTCCACTTCAATACGCTGCTGTACATTACCTGATATGATACGGTTATAATATCCTTTTTCAGAGAGGTCTTTGTAATAATCAAAGGCACTTTTATCTGCGAGATTAAACGCCCTTTTCATATTACTTTCAATGGCATTCTTGTCTGGTGCAAGTGTAAAAAAAAGTTCGTGAAAACGCTTTACATGTTCCCTTGCTTCTACCGGACGGTTGATCGACGCATCCTGTGCGAGCGCGAGCATCAGTGATTTCCCATTGTCCAGAACATAGATTTTCTGACGTTGCTGCTCTGCAAAACGGTAGGACTGCCAGACGGCATATCCTGCAACTCCGGTGCAGAGTAAAGCAAACACAATGGCATATAATCTTATCTGCCTGAAACTGTTTTCGATATTTCTTAGTGTTTTAAATTCCATTTTATTAATGATTAATGATTACTTGTTTATCAGCCTGCCGCCTATATTCCCTACTGTTGAACCTGCTCCTGCGCCGGCAATATTTCCGGATTTCATGGCTGTCTGGTTAACATTTCGGGTAAAGTTCCCTGCTCCACCAGCCTGAATGATCCAGCCTGTGACTGTCGGAATAGTGAAGTACCCCACGATGCCTATAATCATAAAGATGATGTACACGGTGTTGGAGGTGTCGGGGATGAAAGTAGGATCGGCAAGCATCTCAATATCCCGTTCAACAATCAGCGACTGTATCTTGGCAAGCATAGAACTGAACAAATCAGCTACAGGAAGCCATAAATACACGCTGACATATCGGGTGAGCCACTGTGTGAGCGTAGACTGAAAGCCATCCCATACCGATATGGCAAAAGCTATCGGGCCTAAAATTGACAGTACAATCAGAAAGAAAGTCCGTATGGTATCAATGACCAAAGCTGCTGCCTGAAAAAGTATTTCCAGCAAATTGCGGAACCATTCCTTTATTGCTTTCTCTATCTCGTAGGTTTGTCTATCCATATACATTCCTGCCATTGTTCCTATGTCAGAAGGCGACCATCCCAATTCGTCCAATTTCTTATCAAACTCTTCGTTTGATACCATATAGGCAGTTTCAGGATCGCGGAGCATTGCCTCACGCTCCAACATGTCTTTCTTTGCCTGTAGATCGTTCAGGTCAAGAACCTGATTTTCGAGGATAGCGTGAGTACCTTGTACAACGGGACTTAATACCGCATTTAAAGTTCCCAGGACTATTGTGGGGAAAAACATGATGCAGAGTCCAAGTGCAAAAGGACGCAGCAAAGGATACATATCAATCGGTTCTGCCCGGCTGAGAGCCTGCCATACCTTGGTGGCTACATAAAACAAGGCTCCCAAGCCAGCCAGTCCTTTAGCCACTGCCGCCATATCGGCGGACAATGGCAGCATCTCATCATACAGGGAACGCAGGACTTCGTGAAGATTATTAAATTCCATCGCTTACCAGTATTTTTGATTTGGGGTTCCATAGAGGTCAAGTACTCTTTTTGTATTGTTCTGCTTCTTTGCCCTTAGTATGCTTACCGAGATATTTTTGTTGGTGTAGTAGCGTACTAAACTGTGGTATTCTTTCACTTCTTTGTACACGCGGTCAATAATATCCATTCGGTCTTTGTCATTCAGCGACAGGCTTGATGAGCTTACAATCTGCTTGAGTTCTTTCAGTAATTCTGTGCTTTCACCAAGCAGCGTCGAATAGCCATTGGCAATAGCTGCCAATTCCTGAGCAGAAAAATTGGGATCATTTATCATCTTACCAAAATTCTTTACATACATCTGAGAAACATCGCCAACCAATAGTACAGTCTGCTGTACCTTGCGTGCATCTTTCACCAGATTGTTTACCGCCTGCAGTTTGTCGTAATATTCTTTGCCCTGCTTATAGACCTTTTCTACTTCCTTGAAATTTTTAACGACATTGGATACTGTGTTTGAAGTCTGTACAATTTCATTGGCACTGTTAAGAATACCTGAAGCCAGATTTGCAGGATCAGTGACCACAAATTGTGCTTTTGCACAGGGTGCAGTGGCAAGCAAGAGTGCCATACTCACTACAAATAGTAATTTTTTCATTTTTTAGATTTTTAAATTGTTAGTGATTATTGATTTTCTTTCGCGCGTCGCCTCATGGCGATGTGCTTGATGGCAAGCTCTACATTACCGTCCAATTCTCCGGCAAGCTGCATTACTTCCAGTTTTTCAGTTTCTTCGGTGGTGTAGGCCAAATATTCTTCAACAGAGACTTCTGTCGCATATACCGCAGAGTGTGTACCACCCAAGCCTATCCATACTTCTTTGTAAAGCCGCGCCGGATCGTTGTTCATGTTAATGGAAAGTACCTGTGCTTTTTCTTTGTCAGTGAGACCAAGCATTGCTTGTATTTCATCAAATTTGTTCATGTACTTCCGCTGGTCAAGCAGGATTTTACAATCGGAGTTGTTGATGATACTTTCTTTGACGATTGGTGATTGGATGATGTCATCAACCTCTTGTGTTACTACGATTGCTTCGCCAAAAAATTTCCTAACAGTTTTAAAAAGGTACTTCAGATATTCTGCCATTCCTTCTTTGGCAATGGCTTTCCACGCCTCTTCAATCAGGATCAGTTTACGGATGCCTTTGAGTCTCCTCATCTTATTTATGAAGACTTCCATAATGATAATGGTCACAATGGGAAAGAGGATTTTGTGATCTTTGATCGCATCAATCTCAAAGACAATAAATCGTTTGGAAAGCAGGTCTAACTGTTTATCGGAGTTCAGCAGGTAATCGTACTCTCCTCCTTTGTAATAAGGTTCCAGTACATTCAGGAAATTGGCAATATCAAAGTCCTTTTCCCTGACCTGTTTTTCTTCCAATATCTTACGGTAATCGCTCTGAACATATTCATAGAAGCCATTAAAAGACGGATAGATCTCATTGTGTTTGATACGCTCAATATATCCGCTCACTGCATTGGATAATGCCACTTCTTCAGAACGGCTCGGCGGCTCGTCATCACGTTTCCACAGCGTTAGTATTAATGTCTTTACGCTTTCTCTCTTTTCAATGTCGAATACGCCATCATCGGTATAGAAAGGATTAAAGGCAATGGGATTGTCTTCGGTATAAGTGAAATAAACCCCGTCTTCTCCTTTGGTCTTCCCCTTGATAAGTTCGCACAAACCCTGATAAGAGTTACCGGTGTCAACCAGCAGGACATGTGCGCCCTGCTCATAATATTGACGCACCATGTGGTTGGTAAAAAATGATTTTCCTGAACCTGACGGGCCCAATATGAACTTGTTCCTGTTGGTGATAATCCCACGTTTCATAGGCAGGTCGGAAATATCCAGATGGATGGGTTTTCCGGTAAGCCTGTCTGCCATCTTAATACCGAAAGGCGATGGTGAATTATGATAATTGGTTTCTTCGGTGAAAAAACACAAAGCCGGTTCAATGAATGTGTAAAAACTTTCTTCACTTGGAAAATCCCCAGCATTGCCCGGCATTCCCGCCCAATATAGTGTAGCAACATCTGTCGTGTTATGGCGTGGTTTGCATTCCATTAGTGCCAGAGCACTTCCGCTGTCATTCTTTATCTGCTTAAGTTCACCGGGATCATCTGACCACGCCATGATGTTGAAGTGTGCCCTAATTGAAGACAACCCGAAAGAATGGGCTTCGTTCAAATAACGTTCTATCCATTCTTTGTTAATCTGATTGGCACGGCTGTAACGGGCCAGTGAGTGCATGTTTCTTGCGGCTTTCTCAAACTTTTGCAGGTTGTCTTCGCTGTTATCCAAAAACAAATACTGATTGTAGATATGATTACAGCTTAGCAACAGTCCAACAGGTGCAGCAAATGAAAGCCGGCAGTCGCTACGGTCGGTGGATAGTTTTTCATAACGGGTATGGGTCGATACCGCTGCAGGCAGATCTTCCGTATCGGAAAGCGTGTGCAGGCAAAGCCTTTTATTGCCTATACGAACCTCTTCTCCCCCAAGTGCGATGTCCTGCATCGGAGTTCCGACCTCTCTTGACAATGTCAGATACTGTTCCAGTAATCCTTGTTTTCCTTCGGCTCCGATTATATCTTCTTCCGTGAGGCGCTGCAGGCTTATAAATCCGCTGTCGTTAACGATTCGTTCAAATTGTGCAACCGCTTCCATAAAACGATGGATTGCTTCCTTGTCCCTGATTTCTTTTGGTATCAGTGCACCTTTGCATAATGAAGAGAAGTTGCTCTGCATACGCATACGCTCTTTAGTCGTCTTGGTCAGGAACAGGTAACAATAATGGTTCAGGAAGGGACGTTCGTTAAAATGGCGTTCATAAGACTTTGCCAGAAAACTGTGGTCGTCTTTTCCCATATCCGGCTCGTAGCTTTCTTTGATGTACCAATCCTGCTTGTGAACAATGGTAAAATCTGGCAGAGTCTTGATCGCTTTATGCCAGGCAGAATGGATAGCTTCATATTCGGCGGATGCTACTGTGAATAGTTCCGGAAGCTGTACTTTAAAACAGGCAGTAATATCTGCATCCTTTGACAGGATACAATTGTTCTCTACTGCCAGCAATGGAAACCTGCTCTCTAGTGTTGTGATCTTTGCTGAATTTCTCATACAGTGTTCCCTTTAGGAGTGAACCTTAAATAGCGGTGTATAGACTTGCGACAGATAATGTAACGGGGATGTCTTTTATTTGCCCCAATTTTCATTAGTCCGTGCTCTCCATACTTTTTGTTCAGAGAGAAAGTCTGCCATACGATCAGTGAGGCGCCGCCAATTCCTAGAAAAAGGCAGATGTAGGAATTCACTCCAGCCATATAAAATATCATAACCAGGATAAGTGTTCCGAGTAGTCCACCAGCGAAGATGAATAGGTATTGTGCTTTCAGCCCCTTAAACTCTACAGTTCTCCCAATGCCTTTGTTGATGTTGTAATTCATAAGGCAAGGCATTAAAGGAAGAAAGATCGCAAAATGGTAGCGGCCACAATCAGGAAGATACACGCACCAAACCAGCTTGCCGCAGTTTTGCTGGTATCGGGATCTCCACTGCTAAATTTGTTGTACACCTTAACCCCTCCGATAAGACCTACCACCGCTCCAATGGCGTAGATCAGCTGTGTGGCGGGATCGAAATAAGAGGTTACCATTTGGGTGGCTTCGTTGATACCGGCTGTGCCGTTGCCTTGTGCGAGCGCACTTAAACCTGTCAGCATTGCCACTGTTGCCAACAGGATTTTTTTTCTTTGTTTTTCCATGATTAAAACACTTTAAATTTTTGTTATTTCCCTCAGGTTGCGGGCTTTAGAAACAAAGGTGTCTTGGAAATGAAGACGCTATAGTGAACTGGTTGTCAACGGAATTATTTGGCAGTAAATAGCTGTTATAACAAGAATTTTTTTATATTAGCTATCTTATGAGATTTGATTTCAAATTGAGTAATTAAAACAAAAATGAACCTTATAAAGTAGTAATACACAAGTAAAATATGGGAGGTAATGCAGGAATAAGAGGTTATTTAATACAGACAATTATTTGTGTATTAGACGCACTTGAAAAGGATAATTTATGGACATCAGTAACTCTTGAGCCATTAGACGAATCAGAAAAGGTAGATATTAGGTGGAAATATTCCAATAATACCGAAAAACTATGTCAAGTAAAATCTTCTCAGAACATAATTCGACATTCTGCTGCAAAAAAATGGTGTGAAGAACTTGAAACTCATTCACCAGATGCTTCAAATTATGAATTAATTGTTATTGGAAATGTTGACGTAAAACTCTCAGAAGCAGAAGATATCGGTAAAGTAAAAGTCGGAGAAATTAAACCTTTAAACACACAAGTTTTAATTGACCAAGCATCAACTAAGATAGATAAATACTACGAAGACAAAAACAAACCTAAGATTTCATCACAAGTTAAAGAGCTTATCGTGAAAGCGTTAACCTTAGAATTTGGCACAAGTTCTATCATTGGAAAAGAAATATCAAGAGCGAATTTTGATACAAAACTTTTAGAATGGATTAGTGCGGTCGAAAATCAACTTGACACAAACCCATTTGCTTCATTAGCACCACCATTTGAAAATCAAAATATTCCTATTAATCACAGAATCGTGAAGAAAATATTAGAACTTATTGGTTGGCATCAGTTTGGAGAGAATCACATAGTAGAACGTTTCAATGAAAAAACGGAAGAAAATGAAATACATTCTGTAAATTTTATAGGAGATTTTGAAAGTAAACTAAAAGAAGAATCAGGAGATTTGGTAATGATTTCGTCTCTTCACTCACTTAAATATCCTGATTCATCTAAGACTGAAATAGCTCAATATATTAATGATACAGATATTATATATTCAGATTTGGAAGAAAAAAAGAAAATTCCGTTAAAGCGATATGAATCTACTGACGTTTATAGTCTTTTATTTTGGCTCTCAACAGACAATAGCGAAGTTTCTACTGATTTTATTCATTATACCAAAGGAAACTACAAACGAAACTTACTAAATGAAAATATAACCTATTTATTAATTGATAACAACAAAGCAAACTTTTTGATTAGCAGTATAACAACTGCAAAAAATTACAGAGCGGATGTTCCGGTTAAGTTTGCATATCCTATTACTGAGGCCAATCAGAGTCCAAAGTATATTGGAGAAAGAGGCTTAAAACTTCCTCCTCAATTTATAAATTCTTCTGTAATTCCTATCACTAAGGAAAGTAAATCAAAAATAAGTTTTCTTCTTTTTTGCTCCGACCCATATTCTCCAGAAGCATTAAAAAAACTTATTTGGCTAACTATAAGTCTTACTAGTGGGTATGGGAATGAATATCTTCTTTATTTTCCAGATTATAATGAAGCAGAAGATAAAAACGAGGCTCTTGAAATTATTCGTTCTTTTAATGAAGAGTTGTTGGATGAGAAGGTTACAATCCAAAAATACCATAGCATTGATGCAGAAGCATTGGATTCATTATCAAGCACAAAGGTAATTACCCCTAAAAATGAAACATACGAGGAAGATAATCAGCCATCTTTAGTTAACTCTCAACACTTAAACGAAGCTTTTGTCAATATACTTCCTTATGGAGATATTATAAAACCTTTTCTAAAAACAGATGCAATAACAGCAAACGATATTAAATTCTTTCTTGCAAAAAAGGGTATTTTTACAAAAAATGCAGAAATCAAAAAGCTAACAGAATTAATGTGTACTTTGCTTTTTAGCCCAAAAGAACTTGAGGATTTTAAATCGTACATTGATGTTAAAGGAAAAGTTGTAAATAGTTCCCCTACCTTTTTCAATATTAAACAAGATGAAACATTAGAATCTGTATTTAGAAAAATAAAAATAAATACCGATAATCTGACTGATGGTCTAGATGTAAAAATCATTAATTCAGACAATATTATATTTGAAGCTAGTCCTGCTAAAGATGAATATAAATTAACATTGATAACGGAAACAAAGGATCCAACAAGCAGTTTGTTAGTTAATACTAAGCCAGGAAAAGCAGAAGTTGTAATTAAGAAAAATGGCAACCAATTGGTTGTGGTAACTGAAAACACTATCAGTAGAGCAGACAAGTATATTGTAAACCGCCTAGTAAAACTTGTTGAAGAAGAATTTAAAAGAATAGATTTTATTGAAGAAGAAAAAATCAAAGTAATGTTCAAGAATTTTAGCTCAAATACAGAAAGGGTAAATTTCTTACTTAGCTTTAGTAATATATCTTCTTCTATGATGTTTCACGAAGCCGATATTCAATCGATAAAATTCAAGTTCGATGAAAATACAGAAATCCCTGAACTCTATCGTGATAAAGTGGATAAAGATTTGGTTATAAATTTTGAGGGAAAAGGATTGCAAACCCTAACAGAATTAAGTGAGCAGAATGCAAAAGGCTCTATTTTTTTAGAGGAAATGAAAGTTCTTTACAAATTCAATTTTTTAAACATAAAAAATGGACTGTATAAGGTTACTTTCAATTTTTCAAATGCACTAAAAAACAAACCAGAATTTGATGGAGTATTTAAGTCTGCTCCCTATCTCATAAAAACAAATTCCGTAAAATCCCTATCAAGTATTGAAAACCTTGAAAAGGAATTAGGAAAAGAAATTGAGAATCTTAAACTTGAAAAACTAAAATTATTTAATATAATAAAATGATTGATTTTACAGGAGTTAAATTACAAAACATCGCGACTCATTTTGTTGGAAACAAATTGAGAGATGAAGGAATAAGGATTTCATCAGGAGAAGTAAATTTAAGTGAAGGAGATACCAAAAAATATTTGTTAAAGTATTTTCTCTCTTCATTCACTGATAATGAAAAATTCAATTTTTCTAATCCAACCGAGTTAGCACTGAATGGTGTCTATACATTAATAGGCAGAGTATTTTCAAATACTGATTCCTTCTATGAAAATTCTGTAGAACTATCAAAACATTTGTATGAAAGTTCTACACATCCAAAAGTAAATGGAGGAGAATTTACAATTTGCTTGTTTGAAAATATTTATTTAGATGGAATTGAAACAAATGCAATAGGTTTGTTTAAAACTGAAATTAAAGACGTATTTCTAAAATTTGATTCAATCAAAGATAATTATATAATCAAATACGATAATGGAGTAAATGTTGGCAAACTTGATAAAGGTTGCATCATATTTAACCAACAAGCTGAAGATGGATTTAAAGTTTGTATTGTTGATTCAAATAAGTCAAATGATACACATTATTGGAAAGATGATTTTTTAAGTATCCGACCAAGTGCAGACGAATATCATTTTACTAAAAATTTCCTTTCTATTACAAAAGATTTTGTAACAAAACAACTTTCAGAAGAATTTGAAGTAAGTAAAGCAGATAAAATAGATTTACTAAATCGTTCAGTTGAATATTTCAAATCTCATGACAGATTTGAAAAAGAAAACTTTGTAGAAGAGGTTTTTGATGATCCTGAAATGATAAAATCGTTTAAGAATTTTGATGAACAATATCGAGAGAACAAAAATGTTGATATTTCAGACAATTTTGAAATATCTTCTCAAGCCGTTAAAAAACAGTCGCGAGTCTTTAAAAGTGTTTTAAAGCTCGATAAAAACTTTCATGTTTATATTCACGGAAATAAAAATTTAATCGAAAAAGGGGTTGAAAATGATGGACGGAAATATTATAAAATTTATTTTGAAGAAGAAAATTAGTTAAAATTTATGATTAAATCAATTGAGGAAGGGCGTAAAGAAGATGGAAATAGATCTATTGCGGACAAAATAATTAAAAGGCTTCATGATTTAGAAAAAACTGTACAAAATAATCATGGACGGTGGGCATGGGAGCTATTGCAAAATGCAAAAGACAGCGTAGCAGAAACTGGTAGAAAAGTTTCCGTGCAGGTTGTTTACGATCATGATCGAATTGAATTTTTGCACAATGGCAATCATTTCACCGAAAAAGATATTAGAGGACTGATAAACCAAATATCCTCAAAGGAAGTTGATGAAGGTGAAGTTAGTGCTCGAACTGGTAGATTTGGTACCGGATTCCTTACTACACACTTACTTTCAAAAGAAGTCTATATCAAAGGTATAGTTGAAACCGGTGGAGGTGACCTATTCAAGTTTGGCTTCCCACTAAATCGAAACGGAAGAACTACCACAGTATTAATACCTAAAATTGAAGATGCCTGGAAAGGATTTCATGCTTCTACTGAAGAAAATGAAATTGAAGAATATTATGAAGAAGAATTCAATACTTCATTTATTTATACTTTAGAATCAGACGAGCAAAAAGACATAGCACAGATTGGAGTTGATGAATTTATTACATTGATACCATATGTTTTATCATTTATTCCAGAAATATATTCAGTAGAAATTATTGACAATGTAAGAGATGAGTCAATTGTATTCAAAAATGAAATAGAAATCGACGATGGCTTCAAAAAAATAACTAAAATTCAAAATGGCAAAGTAACAATAGTAAGATTATTATATGCAACAAATGGAACGATATCTATTGCTGTACGCGTAAGAAAAAAAGGAGACGTTTTTGAGATTTTAAGTTTAAATGATGTACCAAAATTATTTTGCGATTTTCCATTAATTGGCACGGAAAATTTTCATTTTCCCATAGTAGTTAATAGTTTCGACTTCAATCCTCAAACAGAGAGAGATGGAATTTGGCTAATGGGAGAAAATGATCCCGAAGTTATTGAAAATAAGGACTTATTGAAACAAGCTTTGGTGCTATATAAAGAGTTAATTAATAACATTGAGCTCAAATCATTTAAAAACGTATTTAATATTGCAAAAACAAAACTGCCATCAACTGACGAAAAGTACTTCGACTCTGATTGGTATACTAATGTTATTCAAACGTCTTTGAGAAAATTTTTACTTGCTAAGTCAATTGTTGAATTAGAAGGAGGAATTAATGGTAAACTGAACGAACTTTGGTTTCCTTCAAAATCATATAAAAAAGAAACTAAGGAAAAACTTTGGCAATATACCTCAGATCTTTTTCCTCAAGTAGTTTGCAAAAAAGACAATTTGCATGACTGGATTGAAATAATTTGGGACGATATAAGTAAAATTACATTTGCTGAATTAGTTGGAGACATTGCAAAATTTAAATCAATAAGTAAATTATCAGAGTCTTTTGAAAATAATGAGGATCAAACTTTTAAATGGCTAAATGAAGTTGGAAGTTTTATTATCAATGATGAAGTCAATATCACTTTGCTTGAAAAGAACGCTATTATACCAAACGAGAATGGAGATTTTTTGATTAACAGCCAACTCTTTATCAACAAGATAAATGATCCTCAATTAATAGAAATTTTACAACTTCTCGGGGAAGACTGGAATGATATTTTACTTCATCACAATGTGCAGTTTGGAAGATATAACGTGAAAAAGAAAAGTGAGATTGCAGCTAAGATTAATGAGAAACTTAAGAACATAAGTCCTGAAAATCAAAATTTTATAAAAGCAATTAGTCTCTTGTCAGAATGGTTTGATAATAACCAAGATGAAGGTAAAGAGTTGTTTTCAGAAACATACCGAAAAAGAGCGGAGTTATTTATGAATACTATTAAAGATAAGGATAGCCTGTATAAAGTAATGAGAAGCAAAACAGACTTAGCGCATCTTTCAAAAGTAGCAGAGGCAATTGAGGAAAATCCACGCTTATTTGAAAATATAGAACAAGCAAAAGAGGTTTATTCCCTCTTAAAACAATATAATGTAAATGATTTGCAGCAACTAAGGGAGCTTTTAGATAATAATGGCACTACACAACCTTCTCGGGATTCATTATTACCTATAACACAAGAAATACTAGCGAACATGGGAATTTCTTCCTTAGAAGAATGGGAAGATGCTATAAAGGATAAGGATTTAGCTTCACTATTTTCTCATAAGTCTACACCTAACACTGATATGTTTGTATATGTACAGAGTTTAATACAAAAAGCTAAAGAAAGTATTATTGAATATCTACAAACCTTAAATGACTATGATCTGACTGATTTGGACGACACTACAGCGCCTACTATTCTTGCTGGGATTATAAAAGACGGAAAGTCAATTAGCATAGTTGCAAGACCTGCTTACAACGGAGAGGTAATAATTTATTACGGTTCGGAACGTGATATTTTAGATTATGAACCTGCTGAATTATGGATAGATGATGGGATTAAACCTAGAATGATTTCATTAGGACATTTATTAAAGAAAGCTCAAATAGTTAAATTCCCTGTTTAGTTATGAATATCAGTACAGATTTATCCAGCATAATAGGTCAACCGGAAAATGAGAGCCTTGAATACAAAGCTGTTCTACCTCCTGCAAGAAGTCTTGCGCAAATGATAGCTGCTTTCGCAAATTCAAAAGGCGGAATAATAATCTTAGGCATAAATGAGGTTAATGGAGAGATAAAAATAACAGGATTAAGTGAGGACTTTCATGCTAATGGAGTAACTCATAAAGCTATTGATTTATTAACTCCTAAGCCTAATATTAAGTATGAATATATCTCTCATCTTGGTAAAAGACTATATATTATTGAAGTCGAAAAATCTTTAGATAGTGTTGCAATTGAGAATAAAATCTACATTCGGGAGGGTACCAGAATTATCCTTAATAATCCTGAGATAAAACATAACAAGATCAATAGGCTTCCATTAATTTCAAAATTAATTAATGATTTAATTTCTTTTCGCTCATCCAGCACAGGCGGCAAATCAAAATTTTTAGATCATTATTCGGGTGTTTTAAATATAATTGATGATGTCGGTAATATATTATATCCAATTTCCGCAGCAGTACCAACAACTAATCAAGAAGGTAAAATTCTAATGAGAATTTTGCTTTCATCATGTGCAGATAATTTCGAGATTTACCTTACAGACCTTTTATATGAAATATATTTAGCTAACCCAGCAACGTTGAAATCCAGTCAACAGGTTACTATAAAAGAAGTTCTAGATTGCGCAGATATGCAGGAATTTGTACTATTTTGGGCTAAAAAGAAACTTAGTAAATTACAAAGAGGAAGTGTAAAGGGATTTATTGCTGATAATTCACAAATAAAAGAATTAGATGTGCTAGATTCTATTGAGCAAGACAATATTGAAAAAATACTTCAAATTCGACACCTATATGCTCATCGGAATGGCATAGTAGATGAAAAGTTTTTGCAATTTTATCCTAGGCAATATAATATAAACGAAGAACACCAATTATCAGTTGAGGATATGTTGAACCATTTCTCTTATTTAATTGATATTGTTGACAGAATAGATAAGGCCGCAATCTTAAAATATCAGTTAGCTACCCTCTAATTCACAAAAACTCCCCAATATCAAAACCTTCCAAATCATTTTTCTGTAAAGTGGAAGAACCTTCTTCACTTGCATAAGAATGACTCCCGTCTAACAGCTCAGCTATTTTACGGGAGGAACCTTCTATGGAATTCTCCAGCAGGCTGAATAATTCGGTTCCTTGTATTTTCTGAACTATGTCAGCCATAGTTTCCCTTTGAGATGGCTCCAACTTTTCTTTTTGCAGCATCATCCCCACGGAGCTTAGTTCTTCAAAGGTAACCCCTTGGGCAAAACCGTTATCCCCACCGGATATTCCATATCTGTTCCATTCTTCTTCCTCTTCTTCAAAATCAGGCATGTTTCTGAAAACATCGTCAAGATCTTGCTGTGGAATTTGAATAGCAACATTTTCATTTTTGTCGTATTCTATGTCTAAATTATTAGGATTTATTTCTGGTTCCTGAATTTTGCTTTCATTTGAAGTCTTTGACGCTGAAAGACTTTTTACCGATTTAGATTGCCCCATGATATCAGGCAGGCTTTTATTTAGTTTTTCTTGTGCCGGTTTTTGCTCATTCCTTTTATAGAAAACAATTTTATCTTCTAATAACAAGGCAATAACAATGAAGAGGCAGATTATAATTAGTATTTCCATAGCTATAAAATGGGTTTAAAACGTTCGTTGAAATAATGGATAATATCATCCCCGAACTCGCTGAAATGGTGTTCAAGAATATTGTCAATGTAAGAATAGAGCGTAGTCTTCTCTTCGCTCGTTAATTGGACGATACGTAATAGTCTTTCGTGGTATTCCGGACGTATATAAACTACTTTGCCGCTGCGCCCTGATGGAAAACGGTTAACCAAAAAAACCTCCTCGTAATTTAATTTCTTTGACTGACCGCTGCGGGCTCTCTCCTTTTGTTTGGATTCCTTTGGCGTTTCAGGCTGTGGATTGGTCCCAGATACAACAGAAGAATTATTTCCACTCATAATATTGAGAATTAATTCTTCATCAATATCAGGCTTATCAAAATCTTTTCTTTTATTATCTATAGGCATCTTTAACAATTTAGAGATTGACAATTTTTAAAAACTCTTCAATAAATTCATCCAATCGGGTAGTTTTCATTAGATTAAGTTCTGCGGGTAACAGACTTGAACGGAATACGCTGTTTGGTGTATCATCTGTTTCTTTTCGAAAACGCTTGCTGTCCATAATTCGTGAATTCATTACAGATAAATTAAGTTCGCTAATGACACTTTGGTAAGTTTCATATACTCCTGTTTTTTCCCTACCGTCCACCTGATTCCAGAACAGCAACATTTTTTGATCTTTATTGCTTTCATCTGTTTGTGGTAATCCAAGAAATGCTTTAGTAAAACTAAGTGTGCTCTCCATAACCAACCTATCAGCAGTAATTGGAGAAAAAATAAAATCCATTGCTCTGAGTGTAGTCAATACACCTTTTGTATTGGCTGTACCTGGCAGGTCAAAAAAAGTTACATCAGGTTCTATTGCCGACTTGTTTACATATTCCAAAGTCTTTTCCAACGCTTCCTCAGCCTTACAGCTGATGATCGGATATGCCTTTTTATTGATGCTTTGATACAACTTCATTGCTGCCTTTTTATGGTAATCATTCTGCATTATGGTTTTCAGATCCCTTTCTCTCATATTAGCCAAACTGTGTTGCGGAAAATCGCAATCCACTACAAGTACATTAAAACCTAAACGATAGTGAAGCACACTCGAAAGTAGTGCGGTCATAGTAGATTTTCCAACACCTCCCTTAGGTGTTGAAAAACTGATTTTTAAAGTTTTCTTTATTGTTTCCATTATTTGAAAATTTATTGTTAAACACTTTACTTGTTTTGCAGGCTCAAATATTCCTGCATCTGAATATTACCTCATACTTATATTCCTGCTTTTTCTTTTGGGCATTTTGTTATACAGTTTTTTGCTTTCCTTATAGTTTTGTATGAAATATTTTTTCGCAATGGGTAAACTTTAAAAAAAGCAAAATGCTTTTACATTTTTATGCTTTTAAAACCTTATGCTTTTACTTCAAATTGTTTGTATACAAACCTTATTTTCTTCCTTGTTTAAATAGAAGTTGTATTACCTGCACTAAAACTTTACGCCAAATAAAGCGATTGATTTTCCTGCTAACTGCTGCGTGGGACACATTGGTACTCAAAGGCAGTGTTTGGCACTTTGATCTGGTACAATCCTTTCGTAAACAAGATTTTACTTTGCAAAGTGATTTTTATTAACGGACTTATGCAAAAGCAATATGACACAACTGGTAAAAAAGCAAACAGCCTGAAGCTGTATTTCCCTACTACATTTAATCCATCCCGAAGGGTGGATTTTAGTGTTCACCAGAACACGGCAAGTTGTGTTTTGAGGCCCTCGAAACGGAGTTCGTGCCTCAAAACAACTTGCCCTGCCGGGAGCTGGAAACGCCTTCCGAAGTCAGGCCTTTTGCAAAAAATTAAAATGGATGTATGATGAACGAGAATAGTAACAAAAAACAGAATAAGGGCGGTCGCAAACCAAAAGACAACCCAAGTACCCATCGACACGTTTTTCGCCTGACAGAGCAAGAAAATGCTAAACTATTATCGGTTTTTGAAGCATCAGGAATGACTAATAAAGCGAAATTTATCATTGCCGTTCTGTTTGAAAGAGAGATTAAAACGGTCAAAATTGATAAAGCTACGTTGGATTTTTATATGCGGCTCACCTCCTACCATAGCCAATTCCGCTCCATTGGGGTGAATTACAACCAGATTGTAAAGCTATTATATCGCAATTTTTCGGAGAAAAAAGCTGCTGCTTATCTCTATAAACTGGAAAAACAGACAGCTGAAATGGCGGCATTATGCCAAAAAATTGTCCAGTTAAGTAATGAATTTAAAGAAAAGTACTTGAAAAATTAATGTAGAAATGATAGCAAAAATCGGAAGAGGCAGCAATTTATATGGAGCTTTGTCATATAACCACCTTAAAATAGAGAAGGAAAATGGGCAAATTATTTTTGCAAATAGAATAATTGAAACACCTAGCGGACATTATTCCGTTGCACAATTAGTCCAATCTTTTGAACCATATCTGCTGGCAAACCGTAATACCGAAAAACCAACTTTACATATTTCACTCAATCCCGATCCAAAGGATAATGTAAATGATGAAAAGTTCAGACAGATTGCCCAGGAATATATGCGCGAGATGGGTTATGCAGAACAGCCTTTTGTTGTATTCAAACACACAGATATTGACCGTACTCATATCCATATTGTATCGGTTTGCGTGGATGAAGAAGGTAAAAAAATTTCAGATAAGTTTGAAAAAAGACGGTCTATGAGCGTATGCCGTGAGCTGGAGAACAAATACAAGCTGGTATCGGCTACGGAGAAAGAACACAAACAAAAAGACCAGATTTTCCGTCCGGTAGATTCCAGAGCAACTGATATAAAAAGTCAGATAGCTTCGGTAGTGCGACATCTGCCGAATTATTATCAATACCAAACCCTGGGAGAATACAATGCTTTACTTTCCCTTTTCAATATTACAGCCGAAAAAGTAGAGGGCGAATTGCAGGGACGGCTGCGGCAGGGTTTATTGTACATTCCTTTAAATGAAAAAGGCGAAAGAGCCGGTCATCCGTTCAAAGCTTCCTTATTCGGAAAGAATGCGGGGTTACCAACTTTAGAATTGTATTTTACAAAATGCAAAGAGACTTTAAAAACTCATCCCGCCAAACATACATTAAAGTCAGCCATTGACATTGTACTGAAATCAACAAGTGATGAATTGAGTTTTAAAAAGCAGTTAGCAGAACTAGGCATTAATGTAGTGTTACGTAGAAATGATACAGGACGTATTTACGGAATAACTTTTATAGACCACAATTCTAAAACGGTTTGGAACGGTTCACGATTAGGAAAGGATCTTTCTGCCAATACATTTAATGATTATTGGAACAATAACATCAAACCCTACATTAAAGAGTCGGTTGGATTACAATCAAAATTTTCAAGGTCGCATGAACCAGATTTTCCTGCAGAGGAACCTCATCACTTATTTGACTTCTTAAATACTACAGAAAAACACGAAGACGGTTTAATTGAAGCATTAGGCGGTTTATTACCCGAAGCACAGGATGAAGATTACGAACAACAGGATTTTGCCAACAAAATCAAGAAGAAAAGAAAACGTAAAAAGGGTCAATAATGTTAATTTAGGTAAGACACTTTCACTGACGGTATATTTTATTAACTTTATATCCCTGAAAATCATACTTTTATGACTATTTCATTAATGTATAAGTTATTAATCCAAAAATAGATATAGTATGAATTGGAATAATCCTGATGCTTATCCTGGAGAAAGCGAAGAAGAATATACAGATCGAACAAACGAGGAGGTACAATCATCCACTGGGCTCCTATTTATGCTTGTTGGGCTTTTCGTTTTCATCTTAAAAATGGCTGTTGCTTTTGGTATGTTCATTTATGCCGGATATTCCCTGACCCAAAATATATTGGGAGAAGATATTAATAAATTCAAAATTTGGAGTTTCACCGTATTGTTTACTTATTTGATATTCTGTATCATCTATTTCCTAAAAGGGTTTATCATCGGATTGCATTCAAAGAACAGAAAGTTATGGATATTGCCATGGGTAATCTGTATAGTATTGTGCTGCGTTTTCCCAGCATTTGTAGTAAAAGCGATGGTTGCCAGTATGTTTAAATCAACGGAACAGAAGGATATATTATGTCTGGGACTTAGTTGGGGAGCATTTGTAATTTCTTTCTTTTACATCTATAATATTTATCAATTCAAAACGCCAACAGCTCCTGGTATTTTATATTGGAGTTATGCTTTAGGATTTAGAATATCCCTATGAGAAAAACTTTGAGTTTATAGTCAACCACTACCACCTACTGCCAAAGACTGCCACATTCTTATAGCTATTCCTTATAGTCTTTAGATTAACACCCAAACATTTAAGAATTTAAAATGCAGGGTGAAGACGATTTAAGAGGACTTGCTAAGATTATGGCATTTATGAGAGCGGTAAGCATTCTCTTAGTGCTAATGCACCTTTATTGGTACTGCTATGGTTTCTTTTTGGAACATGGTTGGACATTGAAGGTTATCAATAAAATTTTAGGCAATTTTCAACGAACTGCAGGTTTGTTCTCACATACCCTGTACACGAAAGTTTTTGCAGTTGTGTTATTAGCTTTGAGCTGTCTGGGAACCAAAGGTGTCAAAAATGAGAAAATTACCTGGCCACGAATCTATACCGCTCTTGGTCTTGGTTTTATACTCTTCTTTTTCAATACACCTCTTTTAAGTCTTCCTTTAAAAACCGCTGCATTCTTTTATGCTTTTACATTGGGTCTGGGATATATAACCCTGATGATGGCAGGTTTATGGATTAGCCGCTTACTGCGAAACAACTTAATGGATGATGTTTTCAATATGGAAAACGAAAGCTTCCAGCAGGAAACACGGCTCATGCAAAATGAATACTCGGTTAATCTGCCAACAAAATTTTATTACAAAGGAAAATGGAACAATGGCTGGATTAATATAGTCAATCCCTTTAGGGCTACCATTGTGCTTGGTACTCCTGGATCAGGTAAGAGTTATGCTATTATAAACAATTATATCAGGCAACACATAGAAAAGGGGTTTTCGATGTATATATATGATTTTAAATTTGATGACCTTTCCACGATTGCCTACAATCATTTAATAAAGCATGCTGACAAATATAGTGTAAAGCCAAAATTTTATGTCATCAATTTTGACGACCCCAGAAAAAGCCATCGCTGCAATCCTCTCAATCCTGATTTCATGACCGATATTTCTGACGCTTACGAAGCGGCTTATACTATTATGCTGAACTTAAACAGAAGCTGGATCCAGAAGCAGGGAGACTTTTTTGTGGAAAGCCCCATAATTCTTTTAGCGGCAATTATATGGTTTCTTAAAATATATGATAATGGTAAGCATTGTACTTTTCCACATGCTATTGAGTTATTAAATAAAAAGTATTCGGATGTATTTACTATTCTTACCTCCTATCCCGAACTGGAAAATTATTTATCGCCTTTTATGGATGCCTGGCAGGGAGGCGCACAAGACCAACTGCAAGGTCAGATTGCATCAGCCAAAATACCATTGTCCCGTATGATCTCCCCAAGTCTTTATTGGGTGATGACTGGTGATGATTTTTCATTGGATATCAATAATCCCAAAGAACCAAAGATTCTATGCGTAGGAAATAATCCTGATCGCCAAAATATCTATTCTGCTGCATTAGGTTTATACAATTCACGTATTGTAAAACTCATCAATAAAAAAGGGCAATTAAAAAGTTCAGTCATTATAGACGAATTACCTACCATATACTTTAGAGGCTTGGATAACCTGATAGCAACTGCAAGGAGTAATAAAGTGGCAGTATGTTTGGGGTTTCAGGACTATTCACAGTTAACAAGGGATTATGGGGACAAGGAGAGCAAGGTAATTCAGAACACCGTTGGCAATATTTTTAGTGGTCAGGTTGTTGGTGAAACTGCCAAAAGCCTTTCGGAGCGCTTTGGAAAGGTGTTACAAAAAAGGCAAAGTATGAGCATCAACCGTAATGATACATCTACTTCAATTTCTACACAATTGGACAGTCTCATTCCCGCATCTAAAATTTCAACTTTGACACAAGGTTTGTTTGTAGGTGCAGTATCAGACAATTTCGATGAACGTATTGAACAGAAGATTTTCCACGCTGAAATTGTTGTTGATAATGAAAAAGTTGCCGCCGAAAGCAAATACCATCAAAAGATACCGGATATTCTGTCATTCATAGATAATAATGGAAAAGACAATATGAAACACGATATAGAAGCCAATTACCGTCAGATAAAACTGGATATAGTTCATATTATCGACACCGAACTGGAACGCATCAAAAATGATCCTGACTTACAGCATTTGGTACCAAAGGATAATCGTAAAAAGGATACATAAAGTAAAACATCCGCCGTTTGCAATCCCGCGAAGTAATCTTTTCCTAATAAAAACTTTTTAGATGATTTATAAAAAAACCTGTCTAACATTAAATCGAACTACATACTTACAGAACAAATTCAACCCAAATTAGTTCTATTGGAAACATTTTGTAAACAATAGACGCAAGTTTTCGAATGACAAAAATTTAACTAATAAAAACAATTACGGAAAACCGTAAAATTTACTTTTTATTAAATATTATCTTCACAATCAATAAGAAAGGAGACAATGAAAAAAATTGATTTACACATTCACACAATAGCTTCGATAAGCTATTACCCGTTTTTTTAGCTTAAATTTACTTAAAGAATATGTTCAAAAATTGGAAATTGATTGTATCGTAATTACTAACCATAATCTTTTTAATAAAATACAATTTGAAGAAACATCCAAAAAAATCAACTGCAAAAGTGTTTCCATACCGAAATTGTTGTGGATAATGAAAAAATTATAGCAGAAACCGAAACTCTTCAAAAGATGATACAGAATCAATTATTTGAAGACAAAACAGAAGAAGACAACATTATGAATAATATACACAAGTTATGTCTCATCTATGACGAGAAATCATTAACCACAACAAACCAATAAGGATGACAGATAGGACCGCTATTGATACAATAAAAGGCTACTTTTACCAATTTGATTTTACTATTGTAAAATTATTAGAATTAGATAAAGATACTGATGCGATTATTGTTGAAGGAATTGAAGACGTCGAAATAAATTCCGCAACAGAAGAAATAGCTATTCAGTGTAAATATTATGCCAAGACAGAATACAATCATTCCGTTATTGCAAAACCTATCCGCTTAATGCTTGACCACTTCAAAGAAGTACTAAACGGAACTAAAAAAAGAATAAACTACAAACTCTATGGATATTTTCAATCAGGACAGACAAAATTAATTTTGCCTATAGACGTAACTTTTCTCAAAGAAAATTTCCTAACGTACTCAGAAAAAAAAGTAAAATACTATCATCATACAAAGCTTGGTCTCACTGATTCACAATTAAAAGATTTTCTTTCTCTCCTTAATATTGATATTTTAGCTTTAGAATACCAATCCCAAGTTTCCAAAATTTCGGCCATGTTAATGACACAGTTTAGTTGTCAGGCTTTTGAAGCTGAACATTTTTTTTATAACACTGCTCTCAAAGTGATAAAAGACATAGCTGTCGAAGGAAACATTGGAAATAGAAAAATTAGTAAATCTGAGTTTCTGACTAAAATTAATTTCAAAAGAGTATTGTTTAATCAATGGTTCATTGCCTACAAGGGAGAATCAAAATTATTTGCAGAATTAAGGTCTCACTATTTCACAGGTTTAAATACCTCCTCCTACGAACGTCTTTTCATAATAGAGGTCCCTATTGCAAAATATTTAAGATCAGAACTAAAAGATTTAATCTTATCCATTTCAAGAAAGTGGTCCAAACTTTCTGCCCGAGAGCCAAATCCATTCTGTCCTTATATTTACTTGCATAATATACCTCCACAAGAATTACTGGAACTAAAAAAAGAACTTTTTTCAGAAGGTTTTTTATTTATCGATGGATTTGATTTTGACGGTTCAGAATTTAATCCAAAATCAATATCTAAGGTAGCTAATAGCGTCAATTCTATTAAGCTTAAAATTCTTAACAAACTTGAGCATATTGATTTAACAGTTAATGAAATAAGTAAAACGAAAGAGATTTATCAATTTTATAATAGCAGACCTTTTTTTAGTAACATATACCCAAATGTTAAACAAGTAGAAATTCAATTTTCACAATTAACGGACATTAAAAAAATTATATAAAGATGGCAGAAGAAGTTGAAAAAATAAATGCAGAGGTAGTTGCAGTTTATCCTGATAAAATAAAAGTTGTTGTTGATAATCTTGAAGATTTCCGATTAGCGGGAGAAACTCTTCAGGTTGGTTCCTACCTTAAAATTTCGGACAATGAAAACGCTATTTTGATGGCAATAATTGAAAACTTTTCTATTATTGTAAATGAAAAAGGTAAACGGGATTATGCAATAGAAGCATTTCCATTAGGAATGATTAAGGATGGAAAATTTATTAGAGGTGGTGATTCATTAGCAATTCCACCAAAGAAAGTTGAACCAGCAACGGAAGATGAAATAAAAAAAATATACGAGCAATCTATCGAAGCAAAAGAAAAATTTACTTTTGCTTCGCTATCGTCAAATTCCAAAATTCGTATACCTGTAAATGGAAATAAATTCTTTAATAAGCATGTTGCAATAGTTGGCTCAACCGGTTCCGGGAAATCGCATACGTTATCTACAATTATACAAAAAGCTGTTTCAGAAAAAAATGGAGACTTTTCAATTAACAATTCTCACGTTATCATATTTGATATTCATTCTGAATATAAGTCGGCATTTCCCGCAGCTAATTTTATCGACATAAAAAATCTTGTATTGCCGTATTGGCTTTTAAATAGCGAAGAACTTGAAGAGTTCTTTTTAGACACAGAAGCAAATGATCATAACCAAAAATTTATATTTAAAGAAGCTATTGTTTCAGATAGAAAAAAACACTTCAAAGGAACAGAACCAAACAAAAAGAAAATCCATTACGATTCTCCATTATATTTTGATATTGATTATGTTTTAGAATTCGCAATAGCAAAGAACAGTGAGTTAGTTGATTCAGGTGAAGTTTATGCAGCCAGCAATAAAGAAAAAGCTGGTCAGCCAAAGCTTACGAATGGAAGTTTAAACGGAAAACTTACCAACTTTGTAAATAGATTAGAAAATAAAATAAATGACAATCGACTTGACTTTTTACTTTCACAAAAATCTAAAGACATAACTTTTGAAGAAACATTAAACCAATTAATAGGTTATCAATCTGATAAACAATCCAATGTGACGGTTATTGACTTGAGCGGCGTTCCCTTTGAAGTCCTTAGTATCACTGTCTCATTGATTTCACGAATGGTTTTTGAGTATGGCTATTTTTACAAAAGACTAAGAAATACCAAAGACCCAAATGAAAAAATAAATAATGACATTCCAATTTTACTTGTTTATGAAGAAGCCCATAAGTATGTTCCAAATAGTGACTTAGTAAAGTATCGGTCATCTAAAAAATCAATTGAAAGAATTGCAAAAGAAGGTAGAAAATATGGTATAACTTTACTTCTTGCAAGTCAAAGACCATCTGAAATTTCAGAAACAATTTTTTCCCAATGCAACAATTTCATAGCTATGCGTTTGACAAATCCTGTTGACCAAAGTTATGTAAAAAAACTTCTTCCAGACTCATTAGGATCTCTAATTGACACAATGCCATCGTTAAAACAGGGTGAAGCGTTGCTTGTTGGTGAATCAATTATTTTACCCTCTATTGTTCAAATTGACAGATGTGCGAACGAACCATCATCTAATGATATACCATATTGGGAACTTTGGAAAGAAGAATGGAAAAACATGAGTATTGAAGAAATAAAAAATGAATGGTATTCTTAGACAGATAGGCATCAAGACATAACAGTAGTTAACTTACAATTCACTTGATGTGAATTGTAAGTTATAAATTTGACTTTAAATGTATGGTAGGTCTTTCCCTCATCTGAACTCCTTTACTATTAATTTTTTCATTCTCCTCTTCAACTATCTGCTCTTTATTATCAGGAGTAATTGATAATTGTATTTTCCTCTCAACCGCAGCCAATTCCGTTTTGAGTTCACTTAACCTGCTTTCCTTCGACCATATACTGGTGACCACTTCCTGAAGTATAGGCAGATCTTTTTGCAGTTCACTAATTTTCTTTTGTTCCTGCTCAATATAGCCTGGTAGTTTTTCTAGTGCACTGAGGAAATTCAAAGCTGCTGTTTGCGGATCTTTAGCTATGATACCATTATTGTAAGTATACTTAATATTGCCTTCTCCCTGAACCAAAAAACGATTGACTTTTATATCCACACCCTCTTTTTCCGACATTTCAGTTTTGACCAATAATGTAAAACCGTATAGACTGCCAATATCTTCATATTGACCTCCCGTACGCGCTTTTTCCGCAATCTCGTTGAGTTTAGTTCCGATCTGTTTCATATCGGTATTCGATGGTAAACCATCCATTTTTACAGGGTTGGCAATGGTACCGTCTGAATGCTTTTGTAAACGCTGCTGCAGGTTTTCCCAATCTAGGTTCATCCGTTCCAGACGTAATTGAGTTGATTCCAGTGTAGCAGTTATATCTTCAAGCTTGTATTTGGAACTGAATTTGGAACGGTTGAACGATTGCTTTTCGCTTTCTAGCCCGGCAACTTGTTTCTCAAGTTTTGCTTTGTCCAACAGGTCTGTATTTCCAGATAGTATGGCTACATATTCAGAGAAATTCATACCCGATTTTTCATCCATACTGCCTTCATCTATGGTACGCTTACCGAGACTGTTGTTTTTCAATTGGTCTATGAAAAGCTGTTTATTGTACAACAGGTTGAATTTATAACTGTCCAGTGATTTTTCTACAGCATAGATAATCACATCGACCTTATTATCAGCAAAGAATTTGGCAATTTCGTTACCTTTACGAACAGCCCTCCCGTCACGTTGTGCAAGATCACTTGGCCGCCAAGGTGTGTCTAAATGATGAACAGCAACAGCTCTTTTCTGTGCATTTACACCGGTTCCAAGCATATCAGTCGAACCAAATAGTATTCGAATTTTTCCTTCATTCATACCATCGATCAGCTCCTTACGCTGCTTATCATTTTTGGCTTCCTGAATAAAACGGATTTCATTTGCCTGAATGCCATGGTCTTCCACGAGCTTGCGTTTTATTTCTGAATACACATTCCATTCTCCCGGTTTATAAGTCCCTAAATCAGAAAAAACGAACTGTGTTCCTTTCTGCTGGTTGAAACGTTTGTAATATTCAGCCAATTTTGCCGCGCAATGTGAAGCTTTGTTATCGGGATGATCTTCATATTTACTACTGATCATCCGCATATCCAATGACATTTTACGGGCATAATCCGTTGCAATCAACATCTTGGCTTTCTCTTCATTTGGAGAAAGCGGAGCTCTTCCCAACAATATTCCGTTTCCTGATTTGGCAAACTCCATAAGGTTTTTAATAAAAACCTCTTGCTGTGGTGTTGGCGGAATGTTATAAAGCAATTCGTTTTTTTCGGGGCGGTCGATACCTATATCTTTAGCAGTTCTGTAATCCGTAATTTCTGAGTAGAATTGTGCCAGTTCCGGTACTTTGATAAAGTAACGGAAACGTTCTTTCTGTACGATATTATTGGCTACTGAAAATTCATAATCGGTGGTTTTCCTTGCATAGATCGCTGCCCAAGCATCAAAACAATTGATTTCCTGTTTTTCCAGAGCTTGCGGACGAAGGTATTTGAATAAAAGATACAGTTCCGTCAGCGAGTTACTGATAGTTGTCCCTGAAAGAAAGGTTGCGCCCAAATCCTTTGCGGTACGCTCCTGAATTGTACGAATGGCAAAAAGCAGGTTCATAGCCTTTTGGCTTCCCTGCATATTTCCCAGCCCGGCAACCCTGTCATGACGGGTATTGAACATCAGGTTTTTAAAACGATGGCTTTCATCTACCAGTAAATGGTCAATACCCATCATTTTGAAATCGACCATATCGTCTTTTCGGTTTTCGATGTCGTGTTCCAATGTTTTAAGTTTAACTTCAAGATTTTGTTTCCGGACGATAACTCCTTTAAGCATTCCCCTTGAAATTTCTTTACCCTGTGCTTCCAGAGCGGCAAGATTATCCTGAACACTGTCCAGTTCCCTTTGTAGAATTTCCTTTTGCATTTCAGGGGATTGTGGTATCATACCAAACTGGTCATGAGTTAGTATTACACAATCCCAGTCATTGTTCTTGATGTCACCAAAAATCCTTTGTCTTTTCGCCGGGGTAAAGTCTTCTTTTCCTGGATACAGAATTTTAGCATGAGGGTAAGCCTTACGATAGGTTTCGGCAATCTCATGAACGTTTGCTTTTAATCCCATTATCATAGGTTTGTGCACCATTCCCAAACGTTTCATTTCCTGGGCAGCTATGCACATAATGAGGGTTTTCCCTGCACCTACCTCATGATCGCAGATTGCTCCTCCACTTAGTTTTATCATCCAGACTGCATCTTTTTGACTTGAATACAGATCTTCAATTCCAAGTGCTTTTCTATCAAGTCCCGGAAATTCCTGATGGCTTCCGTTGTACTGCGGGCGCAAAAAGCAATTAAAGGTATCGTTGTACTGAGTGGTCAGCCTATCTTTGAACTCATCGTTTTGGGCGTGAAGCCACTCTGTAAAAGCGGTACGGATTTCATCAATCTTGGTATTGGCCATTTGTATGGCTTCCATATCCCTTACTTTGACTTCCTTATCATCAATTGTAATACTCTTTGTTATATCCGGTGTTGTATTTACTAAGGCATGTTTTAGTAGTGCAATACCATCATAGGTACGGCTCTGTGATTTTACCGCATATTTATCCCATATATGCACATTCTTCTGATCGCATTTTATGTTAAAATCGTCGCTACTTTCCGAATATTGAATTCGCACATCTGTATCAAAAAGATGCGACGCGAAACGGACATATATACCTGAAGGTATCCAACGCTCACCCAGATTAAAATCAAGTTCTTCAAATGCTATGCGTCTTGGCCTGGCTTCTTCTAAAGCGGTAAGACTTTCCTTTGCCTGAGTATCATCGGGATTACCTTCAAGGTAGGCATTCATTTCCTTTGCTTTTTCTACCACGTTTCCTGCTATCCACTGCTGGGATATTTCGTATTGCTTTTGGAATGGATTGTAGAAAATTTGTCCATGCAAAGCTTCTTTTAAATCATCGATATTCATACCACTAATGCCCGACATATAATCCAGATCCACATTGCCGTATTTGTTCAATGATGAAGCCAGTGCTTCATCAGGATTGTCCGTTGCCAATTTGGTTATGGAAAAACTAACGGGATGTTGGAATATATCAGCCTTGTGAACCACACCTCCAACAACACGCTCCAGAAAAGGGATTTCTTTACCGGAACTGTCGGTTTTAATAAGCTTTATGTTTTCCGCATTATTCAGATTACCGTACTTTTTTACAAACGTATCGTATAATTTGTTGAGGTTTTCTCTTTCTTCTCTATGATCAGTTTGCAGTTGTGCTTCTTTATGATAAAGGTCTAAGTAGCAATCCCGCACCGAAATGTAGGCTTCGGCTCTTGCTTTCTGTACTGATGGCAATTGCAACGGATGGAACATTACCTGCTCCATATTACTATCTAAATCTTTGAGATAACCCACCCAGCCTTTATCCATCACAAGGCAATCACTGCGATGAAAAGATTGAATTTCTTGAGTATAAAATGCCGGTTCAGGAATAGTATTGATGACAGCTGCCGTTTCAGCCTGAACATTTCCATTTACACTGGAAAACAGATCCCCAATGACTTCCTGCTTGTTGCTTGATTTATCTCCTTTTTTGGGTACGATAGAATCAGAAGACGTATAAGCTTGCTGCATCACACCAGTAAACAGGTCGAGTTGGTTTGCCCGATTACTTCTATTTCTTTTAGGTTGTTGTTTTTTAGTTTTAACAGGAGCAGCAACAACTCCCATATCTTCAAACAGGTCAAAAATGCTCAATTGTTTTTCTTCTTTTTCTGCAATACTAATATTTGTTACTGGCGTAAAGAATGCCTCTGTTTCCTGTTGAATGATTGCCGGTTCTTTGGTGAGAGATGTTGGTGTTACCGGAATTGGTATGACCGAATTATTAGTGCGTTCGCCATCATACAATCCCATATCCAGCCGGTTGGAGAAATCTTCCAAAAGCATGTTTTTCAGATCTCTTGCAATGCCTTCCACCCCATCTTTATGCTGATAGATAATTGCTGGTTGTCCATAAGGATCAGTACTTAACTTGCTATTTGTATGTACAATTCTTGTGCTGTCTTGAAACAGTGCATTATTTGGAATATTGTATTGGGTTATTTGACTTTGACAAAATAATTCTTCGGCTTGTGTCAAATTTTGCTTAGCTGTATTTTTTTGTAGAATTATAAGATCGCTTCCGACTTCCGTACCTGCATAGTCCGTAAACAGGTTGTTAGGCAGCCTGACAGCAGAGATGAGGTTGTTGTCCTGCATTAATGCCTTGCGAATGATTTCATTATTTGGTCTGTTCAGCACGCCTTGTGAAGTGATAAAAGCGAGTATGCCTCCATCACGGAGCATATCGGTTCCCTTCAGAAAAAAATAATTGTGTATACTTCGCGCTGCCTGCACCTTTGCCGGATCTCCACCTCTGGAATATGAAAGGTCAAATACGGAAGTATCACCGAAAGGAATATTACTGGCTAATATATCATAGCTTTGTTTTTCTCTTTGAGATATTTCTTCAAAACCGTTTATTCGAATGGTATCGTCAGGATAGAGCTGCTTTAAGATCTTGCCCGTAAGCACATCCTTTTCATAAGCAGTTACCTGTACTTGTTCTTTAGCTGTTAAGGATTGGATAAATGAGCCAATGCCGGCGGAGGGTTCCAGAAAGTTCCGGATGTTTACACCATTTTCATGTAAGGAATTGAAAATGGCATCAATGACTAATGGCGGGGTATAAAATGCCGTCAGTACGGAACTTCGCATACTGTCCACATACCTGTGGTATTGTTTTTCATCAACATCGTTCTCTTTTAAAAGATAATGAAGTTCTTGCGTGAGTGGAAAGAGTTCGTGTTCGGTTTTTTTCCAATGATTGATGTCAATTTGGTTTTGTGCCGGATTCAATATAAATTTAAGACCGCCAAATCCGCTGTATTGCATCATTAGCAGTCTTTCATCTGTGGAGGCTTTTCGGTTCTCCTGTTCAAGTCTAAAAGCAACTCGCAGGGCATCAATATTTTTTTGGAGATGCTGCCGTTTATTGAAGCCCATTTTCTTCTATCCAAATGGCTATGGTTCCTGTCAGTTCTGTGTAGAGCAGATCAAAGTCCATAGAATATGCAAAGTCATCTGTCAATTTATAGTTGGCAAAAACAGCTTCGCAAACAGTTATCATCCTCAGAGTGAAGGGTCTTAGTTCTTCGTCTGCCATTCTAGTATCAAACTCATTGCAGACTACTTGAAAAATGGTGTCAAACCTGGAGAAGTGTAATCCTTCGAAAAGAATGTGTTCCGCAATCTTTTCACATTGGATAATGGAATTTCCTGCTTTAAAAGCACTTTCATAGGCATTGGCTGCCCAGCCTGAACGCTGGTCAATGAATTTCACATCATGTGCTTTTTCAGGAAAGCTGGTGTTCAATAGTTCTTGTAGTTTCAATCTGAAATACGAAAGGTCTTTTTGTCGTGGATTCATACTATATTTTGTTTAGAGTTGCTTTGGTTATTATTTCTTTATTGCTTTAGATATTTCAAATTCAAAGGAACTTTCTGCTTCATCATTGAGTACGATATAAGCATCGAATTTCTTTCCTGATTTGCTTTTCAATCCTTTAATAAGGGAGGTTTTGCCTTTAATCACAAGACTTTCAATGTCCGTTATACTTAAATGTACACCGCACACGGTTCGGAATTGTAACCAGTTACAGGATTCATCAGGACATTTGATAATTTTGTCCCTGATTACCAATTGTTGTTTTTTACACTTTGGGCAAACTAGCTCTGGCAGATTGTTTTGTGCAATTGGTGTTTGCAGTAGTTCATTGGTAATCGCTGTAGCATAATCTTCTATTTCTTTTTGAAAATCTCCGGCATCCGCCTGGTTATTTTCAATTTTTTGTAAAATCAGTTCCCACTCGGCAGTCATGGCTGCATCCGCAATTTTCTTTTCTTTGATTAGTTCATATACCTGCAATCCTTTTGTAGTTGGCAGCAGGGATTTATTTTCCCTTATAATATAATTACGGGTAAATAAGGTTTCAATAATAGCGGCCCTTGTGGCGGGTGTACCGATACCGATGCTTTGTAATGCCTTGCGTTCCTCTTTGTTCTCAATTTCCTTTCCTGCATTTTCCATAGCAGATAAAAGTCCGGCTTCTGTATAAAGCACAGGCGGTTTGGTTTTCTTTTCCAGAATTGAGACGTCTTTGATTTTGAGTTCATCCGCTTTTTTAAGTTGAGGAAGTTCCTGCATCGGTTCGTTGTCATCTTCAGAGAAACTTCCTTTGATCAGACGCCAGCCCGGATTTATTATTTTACAGCCCTTAAGTGTAAAATCATAATGTAAAACTTCTAAAGAAATATCGGTTATTTCTTTTGTACAGGCCTCTGAAATTGCTTCCAATATTCGAAGGACAATCATATTGTAAACCGCATTTTCCTTTGCCGGTAATGTCAAAGGAATTTTATCTGTAATCAGCAGACCATGATGATCGGTAACACGCAAATCATTCACTATACGTTTATTAAAATGACCTAATTTCAATTTGTTTACCGTTTCCCTGAAAGTTGTCATATCCTGCAAAGCCCTGACTAAATTGGGTATTTCAGCCCACATATCTTCAGGAATGTACTTGCTTCCGGTACGTGGATAGGTAATAAATTTCTTTTCATAAAGGCTTTGGGCAATATTCAGGGTTTCCTCAGCTGATAGGTTCAGTTTTTTATTGGCTTCTTTTTGCAGGCCGGTAAGATCAAACAGTAAAGGCGGTTGTTCGGTCACATTTCTAGTTTCTATGGATGTAACTATAGCGGTATTATTGTTTCTTTCAATGGACTTCATCGCATCTTCTGCCTGTTTTTTATCATCCCATTTGTTTTTGGAAAGGCTTTTGAAGTCTGCGAAATCCTTTATATGTGACAATTGTATTTGCCAGTATTGCTGTACTGAAAAATTTCTGTTTTCCAGATATCGCCTGCAAATTAAAGCCAGTGTAGGTGTCTGCACTCTTCCGAGTGAATAAACACCATCCCCTGCTGCAATTGAAAGTGCCTGCGAAGCATTGATCCCAACCAGCCAGTCGGCTCTGCTCCTGCCCTGTGCTGCCAGATATAATCCGTCAAAATCACTTCCGGGTTTTAGGTTCTCAAATCCTTTCTGGATTGCTTTTTCAGTAAGTGAACTGATCCAAAGACGTTCAAAAGGTTTGTTGCATTTCAAATACTGGTAGATATAGCGGAATATCAATTCTCCCTCACGTCCGGCATCGGTAGCTGCAATAATCTTTTCGCTGCGGTCAATAAGCTCTTCAATTATTTTGAGCTGTTTTAACGCACTCTTATCGGCAATATAGCTTTTGTCTTTTTTAACTTTGCGTACCGTTAATAAAAAGGGATTGGGCAGTATTGGCAGGGAGGATTTCTGAAATCCGGAAATACCGTAATCCTCAGGCATACCCAATCCTATTAAATGCCCAAAAGCCCATGTAACAAAATAACCGTTACCTTCTATGTAGCCGTCCTTTTTTACGTTCGCTCCTAACAAGCTGGCTATTTCCCTAGCCACACTTGGTTTTTCTGCAATAACTACTTTCATAACATCTTACATTTTACGTCCTTTCGATTTGGCAGGCTCCTGGTATGCTTCCTGCTCCTGCTGTTGTTTCTTGCTGTCGGGATTTTCCTGTCCTGATTTCAATGGCTCTTTGCTGTTCTTGGTTGCTTCATTGGTTTTGCCTTCAGAATTAACCGCTGTCTGCGTTTTATACGCTTCAGTTGGTTTTGCCTGCTCTTTGATTTTGTCTGGGTTTTGAAAAGAAAAATCTGTCTTATGGATTTCCTTATTAAAAGTGATATAACCATTATATTCCTTTCCTTTTTTGTCTACAAGTCCGCTGACATAAATGGTTTGGCCATCTTTGAACTTTTGATATTGGTCTTTATCCAATTCCTTATCTCTAAAGATTTTCGGAGCTTCCTGAAATTGGTTTTGCTCATTGCCCTGCGTTTGTTTATTGGTGCCTCTGTCAAAGAGAAACTCTACAAAACGTTTATCGGCATTGTATTGTATAGTGGCATCAAAAGCAGCTCCTTTCTTGGAGACCATTCCTTCTATATAAAGTGGCTTGCCGTCCTGTAAGGTTTGCTTCTGCTCTTCATTTAGCTTTACCCCTTTGATTTCTTCAGGGATTTTAATAAAATCGGTGCGCAATGCCACCAGTTCATTGGTAAGCCTGTCCACACTGACAATGGAAGAAATAGTTTCATTCGTTTTTGGGTTGGTGAGATTGACCACACGACCCATATTACCAGTTTGGAGCAGGTTGTCTTTATCTTCTTTAGTGAACTGATGGCCGAAAAAAGCATAGTTTAGATTCGGCTCTTTTCGGATGCCATGAATGGCAACCACAACCTGCCCGTCATCATTGTGCTGTAGTGATAAGCGTGCATCCATACGGGTAACTGCGGTTCCAAGGTTAAGACTTACAGGTACAAGTTCATTGGTCTTGTAGCCCTTGAGCAATGGGTCAAGCAGGTTCATTTTTTCAAGTTTCTCTTTACTCAATCCCAGATTGTTCATGGTTTCCCAATCGATCTGTTCGGGTTTGTATTTATATTCGTTTGTTTCCGGTGGTGTTTGTGGTGTTTCCATATTGTTTTTATTTTCTTGTTTATGATCGTGTTTCCCTTCAGCTTTCACTTCGTGTTGCTTCATTAATTGTTCGCCTTCAGCCGTTGGTTGATCGATCTGTTTCTGCATTTCTTTTGCAGTATCAATAGCCAATAATTCCGGCGTTTTGAAAAATGAAAAATTGGTTGGATTTTTTAACTGACTGAAAAAATTGGAGAAGAAGTTGGAAAAAAGATCACCCTGTTTATCAATTTTCATAAATTGATTCTGGTTCTTCTTTGTAGGTTCAACAGTTTCCAGATTCCCTTTTTCATCGATACCTTTTACAGCCATAATTTTCATTTTCTCTTTATCCAGTACCAGTAATATTTCCGATAATTGTTCAGGAGATTGCATTTTATCTAAGGTTTGTTCGCTCATAATTTTCCATTTTTAAAGTTTAATACCGAAAGTAAAAGAGGCCTTTATTATTTTACACGTACTGGTACCTCTTGGAACTATTTGTCACTCATTGGTTTTATTTTTAGGCATGGGAGCGCTAAAACTTTCCCTGACGAACTGGTGTACATCTGAGAGTTTGTAATAAATTTTACCACTGATTGTATAATAAGGCAGTTTGCCTGAGGAACGGTAACGCTGCAGCGACCGGGCACTTATTTTCAACATTTGCAAAATATCCTGATTGTCCAGCAGTTCTTCTCCATCAATAGCAGTATGTTGATTTTTCGCCCCGCTTGTCATTTCCATAAGGATGTCGAACCTCTCCATGATTCGTTCCATCCACGCCATAAACTCTATTCTGTCCACATTCATAATCAATCTTTTTAGGTTCAACACCACAAAATTGATTCATGAAAAAAGTATTTTCTGCCAAGTTGTGCCCATTGGCAAGCACTTTTTTTTTATAGATTGATACTATAAAAGCCTGTATTATTGGGCTTGCAATAGAAATAGGTATTACTATTATCAAGAGTTAGAACTTTGTCAATTGGTAAGTATGGGCAAAAAAAATACAGCGCATTGCGCTGTATTTTACCTTTTTTAATTTACTATAATCCTTTATCCATATATTGCTCTAAGGATAATTTGAGATGGTCCAGAAAAGATGTTCTGGTACCTGCCCTGTCTTTCATTCGATGGAAAGAGTGATGTATATCGCCCAGTGGTATGTGAAAAAGTATTTGAAAGACCAGGGTAATTTTGCGAATTCCAATCTTACCATGTGATATCACTCCTGAAGCATAAAGTGCATAAATTAATTCAATAAGTGCATTTTTAGAATCTGTCCAGAAAATATCTTTAGTCGCATCCGGGCTTTGTAGTAAAGAACCGGCAGACTCATCGGGATTTATTTTTGTTATCAAATAGTTATAAATAAGCTCATTGGCTATAATTCGTGCTATTTTAGAATCATAATAAGTGGAAAACTGATGGTCTATTTCAAAAACATAACTACTCAGACCATCTCTATAATTAATTTTTCCTCTTATAAAATATTCCTCATCCCTATCAGTTCTTCCTGATCTGTAATACCGATAAAAATGTGATCCGCATATATATTCCTTAAATTCTTGCTTGAGTTCCTGAAACTGACCCATAAAAAACTTCTGGTACATCTTTCCGTCCTTTACAGGGCAGACAGTCTCGATTCGAAATACCTTGTTATAATAAATCAGCCGTCCTAAAATCTGAGGTTTAATATCTCTAAAGAATTCAATTTCCTCTGCCTGATTTTTAAATCCCTCTTTTAAAATATATTCTCTGGTGGAATGTAACAGTTCTTTCAGATAGAGTGTCATTTGGGAAGCCTCATCGATTAAATGGGAAGTTTCGCGAGAAACTTTATCTTCCTTAATATGGATTTCGGAAATAATTGAATTCAGTGATTTCATAGTACGTGGGTTTAATGCCATATCTTTTACAGAAACTTCCAGGCTATAAACATTACAATGTCTATAGCACCTATACGTGGCACCAGGATTTAAAGTAGGACTATTTCACAAGCAAAACCAATTAGTAAAAGATATTACGGTTTAATAAATTTACAGTTATGTTCTAATTAAAATTTGAGGTTTATGCGATATTGGGTTGGTGTTAATTTTGTCTGCCTTTTAAAAAATCCGCTAAATGATGCACAGCTGCTAAAGTTTAGCTGTTCTCCTATCTCAGTTATTGATAGGGTATCATTTGCCAGCAGTTCGTATGCCTCCGATATAACTGCCATTTCTATAATACGTTTGGCAGACATTCCTATTACCCCACTAACAACTTTGCGCAGATGTCCTTTACTAACAAATAAAGAATCTGCATAAAACTTTACATCATGGTTCGCTTTACAATTCTGTTGGACCAGTGCAATGAAACTCATTACAATTATTTCATTGCGTGAATGAACTGCTATATTTTCGCCATATTTATAACATAGCCCGCTGAACTTATAGAGTATCAGCTCAAAACTTAGCAGAATCATTTTGTTTTGAAAAATTGGATACCTGCCTTGAATGTTTTTCTTTAGCAGTCCAAACAGCTCTACCATATCGGCTGTTTCGGTTTTAGTAAGTGAGAGTACAAAAGGCGATTGATTGGTCAGCACTTCGATATAGCCGGTTCCAAATCTTGCGACCCTGTTCGTAATTTCAAAATCCCTTGTACAGGATACAAAACAAATTCGAAGAGGCAACCTCATAGTTTTAACCTGGGTTACGTTGGGTAAAGTTGATATATCTCCTGACGAAAGGCGAATATTAAATGAGTCTCCTGAAAAACTTACAGTGCCCGACACTACTAATATCAACGAAAACCAATCCGGGTTCAAAAGTTTACTACATGCCTTGATAGATGTAAAATCAACAAGATACAGTACTTTTAACTCTGTCAGCCAGAGTTTATCTGTTATAATATTCAATATATTGTCTTTTAGATTTAACCGTTGAAGTCATTGAAGTTTTAAAAAAACTTCTCTTAGTGATCCTTAGTAATTCTGGCAAATAGTGCGGCAAACACAAATAGCAGATTCAACAATGTATTGATGAGCAATACACGCATGAAATCGTATAGATCGAAGCATCTGATTTCCATTTGAGTGAGATAACCCGTAATTTCATCATAGTTCATAGAATCTATGATGAAATAAAGGCTAGCTAAATTTAATACTATGAGAAGAACACTCAGAATAATGCCAATTTCCCTCTCATAGTATATCAATATGTGATCAATCCAGTTCATTGTGTGACATTATTGTTTTGGCATAATCCAATGGTCAAGGCCATTTTAAGTCCTAAAACAATTCCATGCTCTGCTCCTGAAACTGCTGCAGCAATTCTCGAAACACCTGTTTCCCAATCTTTATCTTTTCTCTCATCACTGTAGATTGCATATCGGGCAACCGAAGTTGTAATGAGAATTATTCGTTTATCATTGGTACTGAATGTGCTGTTGTTGAGAACAGCTGCCTCATAGGACACTATCATTGAGTGAATATCCTCATAGGGAGCAGGAGCAGCTAAGAGAAGAGAATTTACAAATGTTACCAGATTGGTCTTGGCAATTGTGCTCAGTGTGGATACTGCCAACACATCATCAACTGCATTATTGCTATTGACTATCCATGTGATTTCAGATAGTCTGCTGGACAACGGAGTATCATTTGATAATGAAATTATCCCAGGGCATATAGTTGCAACTGAATCGATCAAAATAGCGATCTGCTCAATGGACTGTGAATTAAAATTGGTCTGTTCCAGAGTTTCCATAATTTCGTTATGAACACTTCCTGCCATATCAAACGGATTTGCAGCATTATCTGGTTGGATGCTTAATTTCTTTGCACTGTTTGATATGTGCTCAGTTTTTGTTGTTTCGCTTGTATAGTCATCTGAACAAGCAATAGTTAAAAATGGCAAGATTACTGCCCATACTTTTAAATTTTTCATGTGTACAATGTGTTAAATGTGACTGATTACTTTTTTTTCGTCAGTTCATTTTTCACCCGGGGAAAGCTGAACGGAATCTGGATCAAATCCAGATTTTTTGCTTGAATTCAAAACCAAAACTATTAGTTAAAAGCATCCCCCACAAATGGTTGTCTGGACATTTTCAGCATGAGGCTAGCCATTTTCCGAAAATTGCCATAGTGTTTTCACCATTACCTTTTGTAGCTTTTTCCTGTTTTTATATTATATTTGGAGTATTTACACGTCGCATAAAGCATTTATTATCAATAACATGCATACTAATTCTATTAAAAAATTTCTCCCCACAAACCAACTTAAACCTAACCTATGATTGCAAAATATTTACTTATAATATCAGTATTCTCTATTCATTTTATAAACGCACAACAGATTCCTGATTCTTTAAAAAAAAGAGATTTTGACTATCTTTTTGATCGCATAGAAGACGATAATAATAGTAAGGAAAAGAGGTCTTTATACCTCCTGTCATTCTTAATGAAAGCAAAAGCGGAAGAAAATTGGGAGGAACTTTCAAATGGATATAAGAATTATGTCCACTATGCGCCTGATAGGCTAAAGCTTGTATATGCAGATAGTATGGTTGTAGCGGCTAAAAGATCAAACAGCAATGAAATTATTGGGTCAGCATATCTCTCGAAAGGCATTGCGTACTATGGGCAAAAACACCTCGTCGAGGCTATGGATATTTATTTAATCGCAGACTTCTACATTAAAAAGACAAACAATAAATACTTAATCTACAAAACGAAATACCATATTGGGCAGATAAAATTATATCTGGGTTACTATGATGAAGCAATCTTAATTTTTCAGGAATGTATCAACTTCTTTAAGCATTCTCACGTTAGGGCATATTTAAACTCTTTACATTCATTGGGATTATGCTATAACAAGATTGGCAATTACGGACAATGTACCTCTATAAATGAAACAGGAATTGCAGAGGGGAAAAAAACAGGGAATCTTGATATGGAATCCTACTTCATACATTCTGAAGGTGTTAACCAATGCATGCTTCACAACTACGCAACAGCTATAGAAAAAATACATTCATCATTGCCTGGTATTCGCGCAAATAAAGATTTCTCCAACGAGATGATCGGATACTTTTATATTGGGAAAAGTTATTGGGGTTTAAATGATAAGGAAAAAGCGATGGCTTATTTTGAAAAAGTAGATAAAAGCTATATTGAAAGGGATTATATACGTCCTGATTTGAGGGAAGCTTATGAGCTTATGATCTCTTATTATAAAGACAAAAATAGGGTCAAAACTCAGTTGTACTATGTTGAAAAATTGCTTGAGGTAGATAAGAAACTGCACAATACTTACACCTATCTTCAAGGAAAAATCCGAAAGGAATATGATACTAAGGAGTTGGTGGATGAACAGCAAAAACTTAAGAGTTCGCTCAATATGCGAAAATATAATGACCAAATCTCCATTTTTGTCTTTAGTGCTATGTCGTTATTTATAATTTACAGTATAGTTCGAAATTTTAAAAATAAAAAGGAAGCGAGAAAAAAATACGAAGAATTACTTCAAAAAATTGAAGATGCCGACAGAGTTAAACCTGAGAAGGTTGATGAATCCGATTTCTCAATGAGTAAAGGTGCCGAGGCTTCGGTTTTAAAAAGTTTGCAAAAATTTGAAAATAGTAAAAAGTTCCTTGAAAAAGATTTGGATCTCACTAAACTGGCAGGTTATTTTAATACTAATACCAAGTATTTATCAGTGATTATTATACGTCACAGAAATAAAAAATTTAATGAATATATCAATAGTCTTAAAATAGATTATATTGCCCAAAAGATTCGAAATAATAAAGTGCTTCAAAATTATACACATGAGGCACTAGCCGAGGAAGCTGGTTTTAGTACTACCCGAAGGTTTGTAAAAGCTTTTCTTAACAGTACCGGGATAACCCCAAAATATTTTATTGAAGAATTAAAAATGGAAGATGAACAGAGTTGAGGTATGTTTATCCGGATATTTTTGGAGATAATATATAAATATAGCTTAAAAAATATAAATAGTTTTAACAGTTTTTTTTCTACATCTAAAAGGCAAACTTTTATTTTTACGCTCTAATTTAATAAAGTATTATCATGAAAGATTTAGTTGCAAGAATTAATGCCGAAATCGAAACGTTCAAAACAGAATCTGAATCATTATCAGAAAAAGGAGTAAAAGCTGCAGGAGCCAGAGCTCGTAAATCTTCTTTGGAACTAGAAAAAATGTTCAAAGAATTTAGAAAAGTTTCTATCGAGGAAACTAAGAAATAATTTTATTCAAACTAATAACGTCACTTCAATAATTTTAGTGAGGTTATTTTTTATAAGTATTCTTTCGTTTTAATTTTGAGATATATTTAGTAGTTGCAAATTAGTAATTTTATAGTAGTTATTTTTCAACTATTAACTATTCTTCTAATGTTAAAGTAAAAACACTTTTATAATTCTGAATTCTTTGATTTAGTTTCAAAGTTTTAAAAACTATTGTATTCGGTAAAATTATGCTTTCTAAGTAGCCCAGCAATTCCTTTTTATCTCTATGATCTTGTAATGATTCACCTCATTCTTTTTCGGCAGTTATCCAACAATTGGCACCATTTCCTACATGTGCAGAGAATACAAAAGGGGTATTACAAGTAATTTCGCAATGTAAATCTATGTGCTTATGGTCTTCCAAACTAAAATTTCTACCTAAGCAACCAAGTATTAAGTCTGCTCTTTCTATTAAACTATCAAGAAATTTCTCTGTGTTTGTTACTTTTATCGGTTTTAATACTTTTTTAAAACTACTAATGTCAAATATTTTCAAAACATCTGTCTCTTTAACAAGGTTCATTTTCATATTTTTTTTATTGAATTCGCTACAAGATATTTGTTAAATTATATTGCTAAGAAATTTTTTATTTACTTCTGAATATATCGCTATCGAAAAATTCCTTAAGAGTAATTCCTAATGCTATACAAACCCTACCGATAGAATAAATACTCATTCCTCTTTTTATATCGAGCTTTTCCCATGCTTGAAAGTTCTGTCTGTCTATTTCAACATCCTTTGAAAGATTAGACTTATTTTGGCTTGCTTTTTCTCTTAACTCTTTAAGCCTTAATTTGATCTGATCTCTTAAAATTATATCCTCCGCTCTTAAATTTCCCATATAGCAATTTCATTTTTTTTTACATTTTATATGTAATGCATTTGCATTACATAATTTTTTTCTATACTTTTGAATAGAATTATTAATTTTGCGATACTTCATCTGAAAATATTTGAAGCATTCGCTTTGAATCCTGCTCCTTAAAACTGGTAATTTTCGTACGCGCAGGACGATAAGTATAATGCTCACGCCTTAAAGGGCGTGGGCTCACTTATTCGCGTACGGGTATACCAGTACCTTAGGAGCAATAAGCTGAGTACCTGCCCTTTTTATTTTAAGCAAACTCCTTAACTTATATTCTTAGCACTGCTTTTTCATTATTCATAGTCTCGTACCTATCTATTTCCTAACCAAACCTTTATCCCTATGAATTAAAAACTTTTAAAGTCCTAAATTATTTAAAGGCCTGCGCTGTCTTATTTTTTTTGAATTAGTCAACTGCACAGTTTGCAGGCTTTAAAAAAGGCAAAATCAATCTTAGTTTCAGCATATTTTAGTACTGAAACTATACAAACAAAAAGCCCTCTACCCACTGTTTGCGACACGTGTAGAGAGCTGAATTAACAAAAACTTTCGTTTCAAATTAACTAACCCAAAATTATGAAAACTTTTTCATTGAACAAAGGGTTGGCAGCACTTTGGTATCCGTTTATTTTCGGGTTCTACCTCTTTTGCACACCAGCCTTAGCACGGAATACCTTGCGGTTTCCTGTTTCACAACAACAAACACAGATCACAGGTATCGTGACCGATGGTATAGGGCCTCTTGCCGGGGTCAGTATCTCGGTGAAAAACCAGAAAAATACCGTCGTCACAGACTTCGACGGTAAATTTATGATAGCAGTATCGCCTGATGATATTTTAATTTTTACCTACATTGGTTTTAAAACAATAGAAATTCCCGTTGCCCGACGGTTGGTAATCAATGTCCAGCTACATGAAGATGCAACGGCACTTCAAGAAGTAAAAGTAAATGCCGGTTATTATTCCGTAAAAGAAAGCGAACGTACAGGAAGTATTTCAAAAATCAATTCAAAAGATATCGAAAAGCAACCTGTTACCAATGTATTGGCAACAATGCAAGGGCGAATGGCAGGAGTAGATGTTATACAAGATGGAGGTACTGCGGGCGGATCGTTCCAAATAAAAATACGAGGACAAAATAGCTTACGAGCAGATGGTAACAGCCCTCTTTATATTATTGACGGTGTGCCTTATTCATCCGAATCAATAGGTTCAAATGAAACTTCTACAACAACAGCCAGCCAAACAAGCCCGCTTAACAGTATTAATCCGTCTGATGTTGAAAGCATAGAAGTACTTAAAGATGCAGATGCCACCGCAATCTATGGTTCACGTGGCGCAAATGGTGTGGTACTGATTACTACCAAAAAGGGAAAAGCAGGTAAAACAACCGTTACTATTAACGCATCATCCGGTATAGGAAAAGTAACCAAGATGATCGATCTTATGAACACCAGTCAATATTTAGAAATGCGACGACAAGCTTTTTTTAATGACGGTATAACTGTTTATCCCGATTCAGCATATGATATTAATGGCACATGGGATCAAAATCGATATACCGATTGGCAGGCAGCGTTTATTGGTGGAACCGCTCAGATAACCAATACTCAGCTTGCTATAGCAGGAGGTTCAGAATCTACCCAATATCTTTTAAGTGGCAACTACCGAACAGAAACAACTGTATTTCCGGGCGACTTTGGATATAATAAGGGAGCAGTCCACTTTAACATGAACCATGTCTCAGACGACAAAAAGTTTAAATTGATCGTTTCAGCAGGGTATACTTCACAGAAAAACAATCAACCCTCCACAGACCTAACAGGCATATCAAGATCATTGGCACCAAATGCCCCAGCTCTCTACGATAGTGATGGGAATTTAAATTGGGAGAACAACACCTTTGACAATCCGCTCGCAAGCCTGCTTAGTACAGGGGAAATCAAAACCAATGACTTGCTTGCAAATGCAGTACTCAGCTATGAGCCCGTTCCTAATTTGGAAATTAAAGCAAATTTAGGATTTACTGATCTTAATAATAATGAGATGCGCACCATGCCCTCTACAATGTATAATCCAGCGTATGAAATCGGTAGTAGCGAATCTGTATTACTAACCAATGTAACAGGAAGACAATCGTGGATATTTGAACCACAAATACGTTGGAACCATACAGTCTGGAAGGGAGAATTTGATGTATTGCTAGGTGCTACGGCACAGCAGCAAAAGACCAACCGACTGTATCAAATGGGATATGGATTTGCAAACAATAGCTTGTTATATGATCTGGCTTCGGCAACTTCTGTCTTTACGTTCATGAGTGATGAGACGGTGTATCGTTATCAGGCATTTTTTGGAAGGATTAATTACAATTGGCAAAAACGCTTTATACTCAACTTAACAGGACGAAGAGATGGTTCAAGTCGTTTTGGTCCTGGCAAGCAGTTTGCAATTTTTGGGGCAGTTGGGGCAGCGTGGTTGTTTTCAAATGATTTTTTTTTAAAAAACAACACTCGTATAATAAGCTTTGGAAAGCTGCGAGCCAGTTATGGGACTACAGGAAATGATCAAATTGGAGACTATCAATTTCTGAATACTTATGATTCGTCAGGAAAATCATATCAGGGAAACGGATTAGATCCAATAAGGCTGTTCAATCCTAATTTTGGATGGGAGATCAATAAAAAATTTGAAGTTGCACTGGAAACCGGTTTTTTCCATGACCGCATTTTTCTAACTACAGCCTGGTATCTCAATAGATCTTCAAACCAACTTGTGGGTATACCGCTTCCCGGTACTACAGGATTTTCATCCGTAAACGCGAACCTGGACGCTACCGTTGAAAACAGCGGATTCGAATTTACATTTCGAACGCTAAATATCGATCATAAGAATTTTAGTTGGACAACAAATTTCAATATAGCCGTATCAAGAAACAGGCTTATTTCGTTCCCTGGACTAGAGGCTTCAACGTATGTAGATAATTATGTAATAGGAAGATCTTTAAATATTACAAAAGTTTTTCATTATACAGGACTCAATACGCAAACGGGACTTTATGAATTTGAAGATGTAAATGGAGATGGCATTATTACCGCCGATAAGGACAGAAAGACGATTGCAGATTTGACTCCAAATTATTTTGGAGGGATACAAAATCAGTTTCAATTTAAGAATGTGCAATTAGACTTTCTATTCCAGTTTGTCAAGCAAAAAACCTACGATTATATCGCTAATGTTCCCGGAGGAGCTTTTTATAACCAAAGAGCTGAAATGACCAGTGCATGGCAAACGACAGGTGATAATACAACCTATCAACAGAATACCACAGGGCTAAATAGTGAAGCTGTAACAGCCTTTTACAATTACAAATCCAGCGATGCGATTATTGTAGACGGATCCTATATTCGACTAAAAAACATCTCGCTGAGTTACGATTTACCATTTAAAATGGAAAAAAAGATAAAGTGCAAACTTTTTTTTCAAGGACAAAACCTATTAACAATTACTCCATACAAGGGAGGAGATCCAGAGTTTAAATACACCGGATATCTTCCGCCATTAAAGATATATACCATCGGTGTTCAACTGATTTTCTAACACAATACTTTTATTATGACAACTATATACAATGCATTTCTGCTTTTCATTTTTGAAAAACGGACAAGTATCAGAGTGATTGCTATTTCAATTTTAATTGGTATAGTTATCCTCACAACTTCATGTGACAACTTTGTAGAAGTTGACCTGCCCACTTCACAGCTTACTTCTAAAACTGTATTTGAAGACGTGACTACTGCAAATGCAGCTATGACCGGAGTTTACGCAAAACTTCGCGATACAGGATTACTCACCGGTAATTCTACCGGTTTAACTTGCAGACTGGGACTGTATACAGATGAACTCGATTATTACAAATCTAACGATCCCAATTATTTCTATACAAATTCTCTTTACTCGGCTGAGGCTGGCATACAGGACTTATGGAATCAAAGCTATAATATAATATACGCGGCAAATGCCGTAGTAGAAGGTATTTCAGCATCCCATTCATTGGCACAGAAAGATAGGGACAGATTACGGGGAGAAGCACTTTTTGTGCGGACCTTAATTCATTTTTATTTGCTTAATCTTTATGGAGATATTCCCTATGTAACTACAACTGATTACACCTATAACAGTACTATTCATAAAGCACCAACCCCCGAAATTTATGGCAAAATAATTACCGATTTAGAGGAAGCGACCTTAGTACTACCTGAGAAGTACAGTTCACCGGAACGAGTTCGACCAAACAGGGCCACTGCACAGGCACTATTAGCCAGAGTTTATCTCTACATGGGATCATGGGCAGAAGCTGCTAATAGCGCATCAGCTGTTTTAAACAATCCCCTTTATTCTTGGGAACCAGATTTAGACAAGATATTTCTAAAAGAAAGTACTACAACCATATGGCAGTTTAAACCCGATAGTGATAGTGGCAATACTAAGGAAGGCAATTTATTTGTTTTTAATTCCGCCCCCCCTCCTACAGTAGCACTCACTATTAATTTGGTCAATGCCTTTGATCCAATAGACCAAAGAAAAATACATTGGATTAGAGCCATTACAAAGGGAACGACTACGTGGTATCACTCGTTTAAATACAAACGTAATGCTAAAGCAGCAGATTCTAATGAGTATTCAATTGTGTTTCGTCTTGCGGAACAATACCTAATCCGGGCAGAGGCACGCGCCCTGCAAGGGGACCTGATTGGAGCAAAAGAAGATTTGAATGTCATCCGTCATACAGCGGGACTGCCCAATACAGATGCGGTTTCTTCAATCGAGATTCGGGAAGCCATTATTAAGGAACGCCGCCTGGAGTTTTTCACCGAATTCGGGCATCGTTTTTTTGATTTAAAACGAGTGGGCAATCTTGATTCAGCCCTTTCCATTTCAAAACCGAAATGGTCCGATAATGATGCGCTTTGGCCAATTCCAGCACAAGAATTAAATGCTAATCCCAATTTAAATCCACAAAACCCCGGGTATTAACTTGATCTAAAATGGAAAAAATTAATAGAATAAATCATAAAATCGCTCATTTTAGGACAACAAAAATTATGGTGAGTGTATTTTTACTAGTATGCTGTACTTCAATTGCCCAGCTGAAAAAGCATTTGACCCAGGACGACTATTCCCAGTGGAGCACTTTTAGTAATGTGGCACTGTCTGAAACGGGGAATTGGGTGAGTTATAAACTAAACTATGAAAACAAAGAAGATACTCTCTTTGTTAAAAGTACTCGCGAAAATAAGATATATTCATTTCCAAAAGGAGCAAATGGTAAATTTTTAAAAGGCTCTATTTTTACTTATCAGGAACCTGAAAAGCGATTAATACTTATTAATCTGGACACGCAAAGAAAGATAGAACTGTCTGATGTAGCTCGTTTAGAGATCGTAAACAACGGGAAATACATTATTACGTTAGCCAATAAATACGGTTCCAAAAGTACCATGTCCATCAGGGATGAAGATGGAGAAGCTATAGATGTTATCGAAGGCGTTACAGAATATGTACTAAATGATAAAAGAGACGCACTGATTTATAGTAGTGATTTATCAGATAACCATACTGTCGGGCATATTGATTTAAAAAAATACAGGAGAGATCTAATTATTTCAGAGAATGGGCATCCATTTCACACCCTTACATGGCAAAGAAATGGAAATAGTATTGCTTTTTTAAAAGAGACAGGTAGCCTGACCAAAAGTAATACGCTATTGTTATATCGAGTACCACAGAAAAAACTGACTGCGCTTGAACTGCAAGACCTCAAAGAAATGTCAGGGATGCATATCGCAGCCGATTTGAAACTGACTATCTCGGATGATGGTACTAAAGTGTTTTTCGGTGTTAAAAAGAATAATTCTGTATCGTCAGATACAAAAAATAATGAGGTAGAAATTTGGAATGGTAATGCACCTTGGGTATATCCTATGGAAAAAAGTGTGGGCAATTGGGAAGATGCAGCCAAACTTTCCGTTTGGTTTCCAGAGAATAGTATTTCTATGCCAGTATCTTTCACTGAATTACCCAATGTTCAATTAACAGGAAAGCAAGACTATGCCATTCTTTCAAATCCTAAATCCTACGCCCCAAACTATAAATTAGATGGGGATGTTGATTATTATATTACCGATTTGAAAAAGAACACGCGCTCGCTTTTTTTAAAACAACAGTCCACTGATGAAAACAACCTCATTATTTTTCCTTATGGAAATCAAGTAGCCTATTATCGTGATGCTAACTGGTGGCTTTATGATCCTGAAGAAAACAAACAGATAAATCTAACCAGTGGTATTGCAACTGTCTGGGATTCAAAAAATGATGATTTTGCACCTCCAATTTCTCCTTATAATTGTCCCGGTTGGAGTTCGGATGGAAAATACATATTACTTTATGATACCTATGACCTTTGGATAGCAGCTTTGGATGGCAGCGGTTGTAAAAGACTTACGCATGGACGTGAGAAGAACATCGTTTTCAGAATCAGTCCGTATGAATTTTCAAATAAATTTTCGGCAAAATATGGCGCAAGAAGTACAGCGGTGTTTGATTTGTCAAAAGAGCTAATTTTAGAAGCTTCCGATAAAGATGATTGTTCTACTGGATATTATATTTGGAATGCTAAAGAAGGGGAAAAATTACTATTACATAATGACAGTGCAATTGATCAAATACATAAATCTAAAAATAACTCGTACGTCTTTATAGAACAAAAGTTTGATACCTCTCCGGTTTTGTTATTTAAAGCAGATAAAAGTTCAAAAAGCACAGTACTATTCGCCAGCAATCCCCAGCAGAAGTGCTACAATTGGGGCAGATCTGAACTCATTCATTATACAAATAAAACCGGTCAGGCACTCAAAGGTATATTATTGTATCCGGGGGATTTTGACAAGGAAAAAAAATACCCGATGATAGTACATATTTACGAAATAAGATCAGCAGGTCTTCACCAATATACAAATCCTTCCCTATATAATGATGAAGGTTTTAATGTTACGAATTATACCTTGAATGGTTATTTTGTTTTATTGCCAGATATCGTTTATGAATCTGGAGATCCGGGTGTTTCAGCGACAGCGTGTGTTTTGGAGGCAGTCAAAAAAGTAACCGATATGGGATTTGTGGATCCTGAAAAAATCGGTTTAACGGGACATTCTTTCGGAGGGTACGAATCTGTTTTTATTATCACGCAGACAGATATTTTTTCAGCAGCAGTATCAGGAGCCGGGATAAGTGATATTACAAGGTGGTATTTTAGTATCGGTAAAGATATTCAAGCCCCGGAGGCTTGGAGGTTCGAAAGCCAGCTATTCAGAATGGGCAAGACATTCTATGAGGATAAGGAAAGCTATTTTCGTAACTCGCCAATACTACATGCAGCCAATATTACAACACCTTTATTGCAATGGACAGGTAAAGAAGATCCGACTGTTTCCTGGGATCAAAGCGTTGCTTTTTATATTGCTCTGCGAAGATTACAAAAAAAGCATATGCTGTTAGTATATCCCGATGAACCTCACGTAGTTTTTAATAGAAACAATCAAAAGGATCTAACATTACGGACACAGCAGTGGTTTGATTATTACTTAAAAAAAGAGCCACCAGCTCAGTGGATCACTGCGGGTACAAAATAGGATTAGAATAACAATAAATAATGCAGTTCCTGATAACAGGAACTGCATTACCTTTTAATCAATTTAAAAATTACGGCGTATTTCTGTAAAGCTGAAGATTACACGGGCTATTGTCCGTCGCTTTTCTAAATACTTGGAAACTACTTGCGCCATCATTGTACATGCAGACAGGTCCGGGTGTGGCCTTACAATCTACATTTACCTCTTCACAACTTGTAGCTAGCGGATCATGGATATACCCTTCAATCAAAAGGGTATCAGCCTTACTTTCTTTTGACGCATTGGTGCTTATAGCGCCTGCGCTTGCCAATACAAATGCTGCAATTGGCAATACTAAAGTTTTTACAATAGGTCTCATAATATTAAAAATTTAAATTAATGATCTACTCTTTTTTACAGGTTTTCGATCTTACTCCTGCTACCAACTGGTATGAATCACGTGATTTTTTATTTCTTTTTAAAAGCTTTTTTTATGGAATTTCCCAGCGAATATTTTTGCAACAGTTGACCGGAAATCACATACAGATTTGATTCTGTGACAAGGAAATATTTTATCTTTATTTTTCCGGAATCATAAATATAAAAACTCGATAAATATTCGTTTTTAGCAATATCATAGACATCGATTACGGATGCCTGAGTCCAAACTTCTTCATTTTCAAATCTCCCTTTCAGCGCGGAATTAACAAAAAGCAAATTGTTAGAAATCGCACTGGTTTTATTGACCATATACGGTGGTGCGGCAAGTTTGGTGTCTCCTGAGAGTTTTACTTTGACTACGTTTAATTTTGCTTGTGTTGTGGTGTCAATTGTATTTCCTCTGTATAGTACTGATAACGTATCATTAGCAACAATATATTGGTTCCTGTAATAATAGGTATAAACTAAATTCCGGAGTCCTTTACTATATTGTAGTGTACCATCAGTATCGAATATCCCGTCGATTTGCTTTTCCAAAAAAGCGGGAGAAAACTGTGTGTCAATGCTTTTACCGAAATGGAGTGTCCCCATTAAATGTTCTCCTGTATTTTTTTTCTGACCACGAAATGCAATTCGAGTGGAGTCCATCACAATTGCCTTGGTAAAAAAGTGATTCCCATTGTAAATTGTTTTCGCTTTCCAGTCGACTATTTTTCCTTTGTAAATCACAGGGACCATACCATCGTAAACATAAAAATAAGGCGTTTGAATACTTACTTCTACAGAACGAAAAGGAAAGTCATCACGGTCTAATTGTATTGTATAATGCTGTTTGTCTTTGAAACTATTATCGACAACAATGATTTGTAATGGCGCATCGTGATTTCCTAAATATATTTTGCCGTTCTCTACACCAGCCAGATAAAACGAGGAGTTTTGTAAGCGGGTTTCATCTATTTTTTTTATTGCATACTGATCAAATCTTCTGATAAATGGATTTTCTTTGGCCATAATATCTTCAGATAACATAAAAAGCAGTCCAACAATGCCAATACTGAAAAAAATAGTTGCCGAAAATGAACTGACAAGAACAGCGGGTTTTGAAATCAGGGATGTATTTGGCATCCCATCGCGCAGTATCAGGATACCCGCTGCTGCCAGCATTATGAAAACGATATTAAAAAAAAGATGTTCCGTCCATCCTAACTTTTCAAGAATCCCTCCACAAGAACAGGGAATAAAGGAACTGTAATTTAAAATTATATAGATATATGTGGTAAACATAACCATCAAACTAAAGGATGCAAAAAGACCAATTAATCTCCATTTTTTAAAACCAATAAGTAGAGCTATGAGTAATTCCAGTACCGGTACTATCCACGCAATTGATCCTGCAAAAGCACTCAGTAGTGGTGACTGCCCCAATTGCACGCGGAAGTTCTCAAAGTCAAGCAATTTACTCACTGCCGCGTATACAAATAGTAGAATATATAGAAATGAGACTACTTCTGCAAAAATATACTTATAACGTTGGCTAAATTTCATTGTAATGTGATTGATTATTAGTAATGTAAAATTCTATAAAATAAGTAAGCAACTCTTGTCAATTCAGGATAATCGTATGCCAAAAACGGACAGAAAAGGCTATCTATAGTTTTTGTCGAATAACAAAACTTTCGAAATTTAATATTTTGCTTATATCAGCATATACAAATAGCAGAACCAGCAGCAGATTATATCGACTGTAGTGTTTTAAAAATATACAGCTGTTTTATATGTTGTCTTTTAACCTTATAGTGGGATAATTACTAATGACATGCACGCATATCGAAAACACCTGTTACAAAGACAGCACTACTAACTAATCATCTCCCTATAAGCAATTTAAAAGAGCCAAATTAGAACAATATTGTAGAAGGATTGTTATTAAAAACGATCCAAAATTTATAAAAAACGATCATTTTATTTCTTTTCAAAAGTTAAGACTGTAAAATGGAATTTCATCCGGAGTTATAAATAAACACTAATAAAAATCGATCCGGCAAGTTCATTCATTGAATCAGTCTTATAAAATATTTGAAACAACTGCAAAAAAAAGATGCTCATTTCTGAGCATCTTTAAGATGAAAATATTTTTAAGACTCCTTCATGTAATTATTGTTCCTGTTCTTCTACCAAAATTAAGAAACTTTACTGCCTTTGAAAATACCTCAATTAGTCTTTATTATATAAAATGTGAGAAAAGACAAATTTTTCCGAGTTATTATTTTATCCCTTTTCTATATAGTTTTACATCTTTAACTTTCTTACAAGAATATAAAAGCCATTGCTAAACCAACGACTACAAACCATAATAGTTTTGAACTTTTTTCTTTAAAAGAGCTTCTTTTCTTTTTGATTCTGCCTAAACCGATCTCTCTACATTATAAAATCAATCTCAACAGCTCTCATTCATTTAGTTTTTTCAAACTTATGATTTAGCGGTATAAAATATGACTGATTTCTGAATAATTTATAACAGAATAAGACATATTTAAATAGGAGAAATTTTTAATAAAGATTAATTCTCAATGAACAATCGATAAGGAAATACATTCAATGATCTATTTTTTTTAGATGCTTCATGAAGCTCTCGCTAAGGTAATCCCACTCCGCTGCTGCATCTTTCATTGATTGCATAACAAACGCATCATAAATAATTATTATGATGCGATGTTTATTAAAATAAAAGAGAGTCAAATGAGATTTAGTTTTTAGGATTCTGCTTTTCAATCATTTTCATTCCACATTTAGGGCACGCTCCACTAATGTCAGAAGTTGAGCCGTCCATTGGGCAAACATATTTAGTCACAATTTTACTTTTAGGCTGACTCCCTTTTTGAGCGTGAGTGTCCATTTTTTCTGTGACTTTTACCATTGCAGTTCCGCATTGAGAACATATTCCTTCAGTATCAGAAGTCGAGCCATCGATAGGACAAACATATTTAGTCACAGTTTGACTCATAGGCTGACTCCCTTTTTGAGCGTGAGTATCCATTTTTTCTGTGATCTTTACCATCTCCATTGAACATTTAGAACATTTTCCTGGTTTATCAGAAGTTGAACTGTCCATAGGGCAAACATATTTGGTCACAGTTAGACTCATAGGCTGGCTTCCTTTTTGAGCGTGGGTATCGATTTTTTCTGTGGTTTTTATCAATTCCATTCCACATTTTGGACATTTTCCAAATTTTAAATTCATCTGGTCAGGATGTGTTGGACAGCTATAAATTGTTTTTTGTTCCTCTTTTTTTGCAGCTGTTTGTGCTATTATGGTTGAATTAAATGCAAAAAATGCACTTAACACGATAATTATTGTTTTCATCTTTTTTAAGTTTATTTGATTGTTTCTACCGTTTTACCACAGCTCAACATTTGTGAACCATAGTATGGATTTTTAATTGTATTTTCTTTGCTTAACCAATTTGCGTTTTGCATAGGACAGTATTGATAATAAACAACTTCTGCGGGTTTTGAAGTTTTTATTAGTGCATACATATTTTTAGATAATGGATCAAAAAGTTCTCGTTGCTTTTAATATCCTGAGTTTCAGAAATACTTTTAGCTTCTGCACTCAAATCTTTAGAAACTTTCATCCAAACCATATGTTCTTCTGTTTTTAAAGTTTCCATTTTAACAGCAGTTATAGCAGTCCATAAATCTTTTGATGCTAAAGCTGCTGCTTTACCATCTGTTTTTACTAAGGCTTCTTTCAATAAGAAATAATTGTCGAAAACCGGTTTCAGCTGATCTTTAGTTTGGGCATTAGATACCACAACTGATAACAATAGCATTATTGCTATCATTATTTTTTTAAATGATTTCATTTTGTGTTTTTTTTAGATAAAATTTGCTAAATAATGACAAAAAAGACAGCATAACAAAGTCCTGTTTTTGTAATTGATTTAACCTGAAAATAAAATAATTATAAGCAGAATATGCTTTAGATTTGACACACTAATGGCTGTCAAAAGTTGAATTTAGCCTATTTTAGGTATAAGCCAAAGAGAATGGAAACCAGAAGAAATAAAGGTTTCTGAACAATAAAATTCTTGTTTTTCTAAATAAAAATTGAATAAATTGCTTTTGAATTCCAGTTCATTTAAAAAGGTGATACTTCCATTACATAAAGAAGCACAATCACACATTGAATGCCCGCATTTTCCGCCACAACCATCGTGATTTTTATTACCTGGATGATTCATATTATAACAGCAATTATCTTGCTCAGGTTTAGAAGTTTCTTTTGTACAAGAATGATTTACTACAATTTTTTCACAGGCAAAAGTTATCGTTGGCATTAGGAATAAGCCAAGTATAACAATTAATAAGATGCGAAATCGGTTCATTTGAAAGAAATAATAAGTTCAAAATTACTTATATCATTTTGAATTTCAACTAAATATATGTTAAAAATTAACTGCTTTCAATTTCTCTAACCACTGGTACGAGTTTTGTAACCCACTTTTTTCCACCCACACCTTCGGTACGATCAAATAATTTGATGTCTGCAAGTATCTACCTTACTCTATCAAACAAATGTTTTGTAGGAATGCTAACAAAAAATGGATAACGAGTTGAGAAAAATCGAAACTGAATTTACTCTATTTTTTCTTTTAACAACGATAAGATAAAAGTCAAGTGTTTTTAAAAGTTGAAAATATAAGTTGAAAAACTTTACAGGATTCTAACAGGTAAACTCAATAAACATAAGGATTTGTTAATCAATCAAAAATATCGAAGATTTTGTCTAACCAAAAAAGACCCGTAAAATCACATATGATCCAATTCGCAACAAAAAAGGCAACTTATTTTTTTATAATTTTCTATTGGTTCCATACAATTAATTTTATACTTTTATACTGTGAAATTTCTAAACTTCATATTAACAATTTATCTGCTAAGCCTGCCATGTTTTACATGTGCCGATACGCAGACGCAAGTTGTTGTTTCATCACCCATTGAGATAGTACAACAGCTTAATTTTACCAAGGATACTACTTCCCACAATGGAAAAATTGATTTATGCTCACCGTTATGCTGTTGTGCCTGTTGTGGTATTCATGTTGTTACCAAGGTAGAAAATGAGCCTATCGATTTTCCTATTATCTCTCATGAAATTTCACCTCAGGTTTCACATTACCAATCCCTTTTACCATCAAGCTTCTTTGGAAGCATTTGGCAGCCTCCACAGATTAATTCATAAAGCTATTTATTGTGGCACTTATAATTATTTAATACTACTTAATTATACTAGTGAGAGCAGTAAAAAAATGTTGTATAACGGAAAAACACCAAATCTTAAAAACGTACTTCATTTAAAAAAAGAAAAAAGCTTATCCATTCTATTTTCCAAATTATTTTATCGTCGTAAGTTGTACTTTGTTTTTTTCTGAGTACTCACAAAAACAATATAGCATTTCTTTGCCACACAACGGTAATTGAAGAGTGTAAATTTTAGTAGACTGTTATTTTACGGAGCGGCTGATGCAAAGGCAGTATTTTTTGAAGTCTATACAATACAGGTATAGTTATTTGCAATACGCACAACCCAGTAAAAGAATAACTTATTCAATCATTTGTAACTGACAATGTCAGTAAGACTACTAAACCTTGAGACATGAAAATAAAACTCGTATTACTTTGTTTTGGTATAACTATACTCCCAACAATTTTCGGCAGCAATAACGAGGATAAGTTTTCTATACTGTATGAACAAAGGTATCGGCATCGTGATGAAGACATAAAAGCACTGGCCTATGATCAATGGGTTGTGAAAAAGAAAAATTGTATAAAAGTATACAACAAAGGAAAGCTCAATGTTTGTTACATTAATAGCTAGAGAAGAAAATCACTCGTTAAAATAAGCACTGAAAAGTGGTATTTTTAATCATAAATTCTCAGATCGGGAAAATTGAATACATAGCCGAATAAAACTATGTTAGTATTTGGTTTCGAAAGGATTGAAAGAAATTTTTATAGCTGGAAATTAATTCCTAATTTAGATAGATATGGATATCAACACAGAACTTGCAATACTTGTCAAAATAATCGTTTCGTTTATTTTAGGATTCTTAATTGGGCTGGACAGAGAGCGACATGACCATGATGCGGGAGTAAGAACTTACGCAGCAGTCTGCATTGGAGCTACTATGTTTACCTCCATTACAGTTCACCTAGCCAATGATCCTGCTGCGGCCTCAAGGGTCATAGCCAATATCGTTACTGGCGTTGGTTTTCTTGGTGCAGGAATTATATACAGGAATAATCATGCTAACTCATCACATGGCTTAACAACAGCTGCTACAGTTTGGTGTACTTCTGCTGTAGGCGTAGCTGTGGGTCTGAACATGTATATCATTGCTGTGGCAAGTTCCGCTGCTTTATATTATCTGCTCTCACTGCATCATCAAAAATGGTATATAAGATGGAAAAAAAGGATAAAATACAACCATGATGAGAAACTATAGGTCATCCTTAAAATACGATAATAATAATAAAGTATTCGGAAAAACTTTGGACAGGCCCCTCGTCTGAAACAACTTCACGAATTAATCCTTAAAGAAAGTACACACTATGCTAGTTAAAAACAATAAAGATTCCATACTCTATTTTATTAAGTCCATCTGGGTGGATATTGCTGCTATTGCAACCTATGCACTTGTAATTGGCACACTAGATCATAATACCACACTTAGACAGATTATCATACCTTTGCCGATAACTGGAATAATGGGGACCATAGTAGCATTGCTTCTAGCTTTTCGGACTGCCCAATCCTATGATCGATGGTGGGAGGCACGAAAAGTGTGGGGAGAAATTGTGAATGATTCCAGAACGCTGCTCAGGCAGGTTAAGCAATTTTTACCTGAGAAGGGATGTGAAAACGATCTTAAAGAATTTGCACAAAGGCAAACTGTTTGGTGTTACGCCCTGTCAGAGACACTGAGAAAGGTTTCGTTTTCTGTAAAGGTGTATACTTATTTAGAGCAAAATGGAATTACAGCTAATAATGTTCCTGCCGAACTTCTAAACAGGCATACTGACCAGCTTGCATTGGTCTGCAGAATACACCATCTTAACGACAACAAACAGGTTCAGATTGACACGACCATAGCACGTCTTAACGATTCCATGGGTAAATGTGAGAGAATTAAAAATACCGTATTTCCAAAAGCTTACAGTTTACTGATTCATTTTCTGATTTACGTTTTAGTCTCTATACTACCTTTTGGTCTGGAAGATAACTATCCTGTTCTTGAAATTGTTCTAACAATAATTGTGGCATCTATGCTAATAGGGGTTGAAAAAACAGCGATCATTATGCAGGATCCTTTTGAAAATAGTCCAACAGATGTCCCCATGAGTGCACTTAGTGCTGTTATTGAGAATAACATCAAAGAAATATGCAGTGATAAAGCCATACCACCGTTGGTAGCAGACCATTATTATTACATCAACTAATCCAATATATCAACATTGTAAAATGAATTTCACTATTTAAAAAAAATATTATGATTGAAAGCAACAATAATACAGATACTCAAGCCGGGATCCAAAATACAGATCCAAATTACAAGGAAAAAACAACTACTGTACAGCAGAAAGAAGTGCATTCCGATGATGATGGCCACGACCATAATGAAAATGATACCGATTCGGGCTGGAAAAGCCACTGGCAGCTGCTACTTGCCGTAATGATACTGGTAATCATGTTAATACTTGAATTTGGTTTTAAGTTTGTCCCGACCTTTCCCGCCGACCTAATTATTTTTTCTGCTGCTTATCTCCTTTCAGGATATAATGTATTGTATATGGCTTACATAAAGGCTAAACGATTCGATTTTTTCAATGAATTTTTTCTGATGAGCGTTGCTACAATTGGGGCATTTGCTATTGGATCCTATAGTGAGGGTGTTGCCGTAATGGCTTTTTACTCCGTAGGCGAATGGTTTCAGGACGCTGCAGTTAATCGTGCAAAAAGAAGCATTAAAGCACTACTCGACATCAGGCCAGATCAGGTTGCCGTTCAAAGAGATGGTGGCTTTGTAGTGGTAGATCCCAAAGAAGTGAAGCCGGGGGAGATCATACAGATAAAACCTGGTGAGAAAGTGGCATTAGATGGTGAACTGCTTTCGGAAAAAGCTGCTTTTAACACAGCCGCACTCACAGGAGAAAGCAAGCCCGACACCAAGAATAAGGGCGAGCAAATTTATGCCGGTATGATCAATTTAAATACAGTTGCCCAAATTAAGGTAACTTCCCTTTTTCAAGACAGCAAGCTTAGTAAAATTCTGGAAATGGTTCAGGATGCCACATCACGTAAATCACAGACACAATTGTTTATAAGCAGGTTTGCAAAAATTTACACCCCTATTGTCTTTGCCCTTGCCCTTGTAGTATGTTTCGCTCCTTATTTCTTTGTAAATCCGTATGATTTCAATGTATGGTTTTACAGGGCTTTAGTTTTTCTTGTTATTAGTTGTCCGTGTGCCCTTGTGGTTTCAATACCTTTGGGATATTTTGGAGGGATAGGCCTTGCTTCAAGAAATGGCATCCTTTTTAAAGGTTCCAATTTTCTTGATGTAATGACAGAAATAAATGTAGTGGTCATGGATAAAACCGGAACACTTACTGAGGGTATTTTTAAAGTACAGGAAATCAAATCAAAAGACATAAAGCCCGAAGAATTGCTTAAATATGCAGCCGCCATCGAAAGCCAGTCTACTCATCCTATTGGACTTGCCGTTGTGGAACATGCTGGAAAAGATTCTATTAAAAGTGTAAAAATTACTAATGTTGAAGAAATTTCAGGCCATGGACTAAAAGGAATTATAGATGATAAAGAAGTTCTTGCCGGAAATACCAAGCTGATGAAAAAATTTGACATTGAATATCCTGCTGAAATTGATGCTATTGTATATACCATCGTGGTACTGGCCGTTGACAAAAAGTACGCAGGACATATCACCATAGCAGATAAAATAAAGGAAGATGCGCAAAAAACAATCAAAGATTTACATGAACTAAAAATACAGACGGTCATGCTTTCAGGAGATAAGCAAACAGTAGTGGATGAAGTTTCTAAAAACTTAGGAATTGACAATGCTTACGGAGATTTGCTGCCAGAAGGAAAAGTAGAAAAAGTTACGATGCTGAAAAACGAAGGAAAAAAAATTGCCTTTGTCGGTGATGGTGTCAATGACGCCCCTGTTGTAGCCTTGGCAGATGCAGGCATAGCAATGGGTGGACTCGGCAGCGATGCCACAATTGAAACTGCTGATATCGTTATACAGAATGACCAGCCCTCTAAAATTGTCACTGCCATAAAAATTGGAAAACTAACCAAGAAAATTGTATGGCAGAATATTATCCTGGCAATGGTAGTAAAAGTGATTGTATTAGCGTTGGGTGCAGGCGGTGTTGCCACACTTTGGGAAGCAGTTATAGCCGATGTGGGAGTGTCTCTTTTGGCCATATTAAATGCCGTCAGAATCCAGAGATTAAAAATGTAACAATGATTTCAACAAAACTTCATCAGTAGGTCCTAATCTGGTAATATAGATATCGCTATTATTGAGATAGCCGCTTATAAATCAACATACAGAATTACTTTTGAAATTCTTAAAAATCATATAGATCCATACTAATTATATGGATCTATATTTTTATATAGGAATTGTAAGGCAGCTTACTGTAAACAATTACAAGTTACCTTTCCATGATTTATCTTTTTGTTTTGGGCTAAAATTATCTTAATTAATGCTTCAATAATGGCAAAAAACGGTACTACAAGTGACAATTAACACCCAGTATTTAAAATACCTCTAAGATGGTATACTCTAAAATTTAATATAATTATGTAAATGATATTACATAATTATGTATTTTTGTTGCCGTGAAATACATTTGCACCATATTGACTCTGATTATTATTATACTTTCAGGCATTCCTTGCTCCGATAGTCATGCTACTATTTCTAAAAATTCCAGTGTTTCCTTCTCGGATTCAACTTCACATAAAAAACAGGTTAAAGACGAGTGCTCGCCATTCTGCATCTGTAATTGCTGCAGAACTATTCCTTACCTAGTATTTGATACACAAGTCCCGCAAGAAGCTGTAGTAAGCTTACCCATCAAAAAAAAGCAGCCAAGCTATGTTTCGGTAGTTTATTCCCGTTTTCATGGTTCCATTTGGCAACCGCCCAAAATTAGTTAAATGATATTTCTGTTTTCGATTTTATCGAAGTGATCCATTATGGCATCCTGCCATACTATTTATCGTCATTTAACTAAATTTTTATTCATGTTAAACAAAATCATTCAGTTCTCTATAAAGAACAAATTGATTATTGGGCTTATGATCTTGGCCTTAATAATCTGGGGAATATATTCCGTTAAACAGCTGCCTATTGATGCAGTCCCCGATATTACAAACAATCAAGTACAAATATTAACCAGTTCTCCAAGCAATGGAGCAGAAGATATTGAACGCTTTGTAACTTTTCCCGTGGAGCAGACCATGGCAACTATTAAAAACATTGAGGAAGTCCGCTCTTTCAGTCGTTTTGGATTATCTGTTGTTACTGTTGTTTTTAAGGAAAACATCGACATTTACTGGGCAAGACAACAAGTTGCAGAGCGTCTTAGCGAAGCAAGTGAACAAATCCCCCCTGGTATGGGTTTGCCGCAAATGGCCCCTGTTTCAACCGGTTTAGGAGAAATTTACCAATATGTACTGCATCCTAAAAAGGGTCAGGAAAAAAAGTACAATGCCACAGAACTGCGTACCATTCAGGACTGGATCGTACGAAGACAGCTCTTAGGGGTTGAAGGTATTGCAGATGTCAGCAGCTTTGGCGGATTTCTGAAACAATATGAAATTACGCTAAATCCGGACAAATTGCGCAGTATGAACATCAGCATAAATGATGTCTTTCAGGCCCTTGAAAAAAACAATCAAAATACTGGCGGCGCCTATATTGACAAAAAGCCAAATGCCTATTTCATTCGAAGTGAAGGATTAATTAACAGTGTAGATGATATTGAGAACATTGTCGTTAAAACCAATGCTAACAGTACTCCTGTATTGATTCGTAATGTCGCCGAGGTTAATATTGGAGCAGCTACACGCTATGGCGCAATGACCAGGAATGATGAAGGTGAAGTAGTAGGCGGCATTGTTTTAATGCTAAAAGGCGCCAATGCCTCCAAAGTAATCGGGAATGTAAAGACCCGTATGGAGCAAATTAAAAAAACTTTACCAGATGGTGTTACTATAGAGCCATTCTTAGACAGGACTAAATTAGTTGACAATGCTATCGGTACTGTTACCAAGAATCTTGCAGAGGGAGCTCTTATTGTAATATTTGTCCTTGTATTGCTTTTAGGAAATCTGAGAGCAGGACTTATCGTAGCATCGGTAATACCTCTTGCTATGCTATTTGCCATATGCCTAATGAATCTTTTTGGTGTAGATGGTAACCTGATGAGCCTTGGGGCAATTGACTTTGGATTAATTGTAGACGGGGCTGTCATTATTATAGAGGCCACGATGCACTATCTCCATGTCAAACACAAGGGACAGGTCTTAACCCAGGACCAGATGGATCATAGCGTTATGAGTAATGCCCGTAAGATGATGAGCTCGGCAGCTTTTGGCCAAATCGTTATTCTTATTGTGTATTTGCCAATTCTGGTATTAGTAGGAGTAGAAGGTAAAATGTTCAGACCGATGGCTCAAACGGTATCTTTTGCAATTTTAGGAGCTTTTATCCTTTCGTTGACTTATGTTCCTGTTATGAGTGCATTGTTTTTGAATAAAAAGATAGCGGTAAAAGAAAACATTTCAGATCGTATTGTTAATGCCATACAAAGGTTCTACACTCCAATTCTGGCTTTTGCACTACGTTCCAAAGCAGTCGTAGTAGGCATAGCTGTTGGACTACTTGTTTTAAGCATGGTTGTATTTAGTTATCTTGGTGCTGAATTTATCCCAACCCTTGAAGAAGGTGATTTTGCCGTAGAGCTTAGGGTCTTAACCGGCAGTAGTCTTTCCCAGACTATTGAAACGACTCAAAAGACAGCAAAAGTCCTTAAAGATAATTTTCCCGAAGTAAAAGAAGTAATAGGTAAAATTGGTTCATCTGAAATTCCTACTGACCCAATGCCAGTGGAAGCCTGTGATTTGATGGTTATCTTAAAAGACAAAAGTGAGTGGACCAGTGCCGACAATTCCGCCGACCTTGCCGAATTAATGCAGAAGAAACTTGAAGAGAATATTGCTGGAGCTACCTTTGGTTTCCAACAGCCGATCCAGATGCGCTCCAATGAGCTAATTTCAGGTGTCAAACAGGATGTCGCCATTAAAATATTTGGTGAAGATTTAAATAAACTATCCAAATACGCAAAACAAATAGGATCAATTGCTGGAAAAATAAATGGTGCAGAGGATATTTACGTCGAGCAGGTTTCTGGGCTGCCACAAATTGTAATTGGCTTTCAAAGAGATAAAATCGCTCAGTTTGGCTTAAATGTCGAAGATGTAAATACAGCGATCCGCTCCGCTTTTGCAGGTGAGGTTGCAGGATTGGTTTTTGAAGGTGAGAAAAGATTCAGTCTGGTAGTGCGTCTTGGAAAAGAAAACCGCCAATCCATCGACGATATAAAAAATCTGTTTATTACCGCCCCGAATGGAAATCAGATTCCTTTAGATCAGCTAGCAAATATCAGTTTTAAAGAAGGCCCAAACCAGATACAGAGGGAAGATGCCAAAAGAAGAATTATTGTAGGCTTTAATGTACGTGGAAGAGATGTGGAAAGTGTTGTTGCAGAAATTCAAAAGAAAATAGATACGCAGATTAAGTTCGAGTCGGGTTATTACCCTACATATGGAGGTACTTTTGAAAATCTTCAGGCGGCAAAAGAACGTTTGACCATTGCTGTCCCTGCATCTCTTATGCTGATATTTTTGTTATTGTTTTTTGCTTTTGGTTCCGTTAAGCAGGCGCTACTTATTTTTACCGCTATCCCTTTATCAGCTATTGGAGGCATATTTGCTTTATGGATGCGAGGAATGCCATTTAGTATTTCTGCTGGAGTCGGTTTTATTGCTCTTTTCGGAGTTGCAGTACTGAATGGTATCGTATTGATTGCAGAATTTAATCTCCTGAAGAAAGAAGGTATGGATGACCTGAAACAAATCGTTATAAAAGGAACTTCCGTTAGGCTAAGGCCAGTAGTAATGACCGCACTTGTGGCCTCGCTTGGATTTTTGCCAATGGCATTATCTCACGGAAGTGGTGGAGAAGTTCAAAAACCACTGGCAACGGTGGTAATTGGCGGCTTATTCAGTGCAACACTGCTTACTTTATTAGTACTGCCCATATTGTACATATGGTTTGAAAGATTTAATAAAAAAACTATGAAAATAAATCCTACAATAGCTGTTGTTTTTTTAATGCTTACAGCAAATTTTGCTACAGCACAAAACAAGAACTTAACATTAAACCAGGCCATTGAAGAGGGATTGCGAAACAATCGCGAAGTAATTATCTCACAATTGGACATCAATTACCAACGGCAGCTAAAAAAGTCTGCCGTAGAAATCCCAAAAACTGAAATTTCTGGACAATTTGGGCAATACAACAGTTATATAAAAAACGATAAAAACTTTGCTGTTTCCCAAACTATCCCTTTTCCAACGGTCTTTGGAGCGAATGCAGCTTTAGGAAATGCTCTGGTAAAAAGTAGTGAGTTAAGAACTAATATCACTAAAAATGAGCTGATTTACCGCATCCGAAACACGTATACCAATTTACAGTATTTGTATGCAAGACAGGCACTTTTGCAAAAACAGGACAGCATATTTTCTGGCTTCCTCAAATCAGCTAAACTACGTTTCGAAACAGGTGAAAGCACACTTCTGGAACAAAGTACTGCCGAGACGCAATTAAATGAGACACGAAATGTATTAAGACAGGACGGGGCAAATATTGAAATTTATCTTTCACAGCTTCAGGCCTTAATGGGAAGCAGCGAGCGAGTTACGATTGCTGATAAAAGCTTAGTACTGTCTGAGTATAATACTATGGATATTGCTGCGGTTGCTTCTTCAAGTCCTGTAATAGCCTTTATCCAGCAACAAATTGAGGTTGCAAAACTTCAAAAAAGAGTACAGAAAACCAAAGCCCTGCCTGACCTTACCTTTGGCTATTTTAATCAATCCCTTATTGGATCACCTCTTAATGCTTCCGGCACTGAGCTTGCCGGTTCACGAGACAGATTTCAGGGATTTCAGGCTGGAATCTCTTTGCCAATTTTCTTTGGTTCTTACTCTTCAAAGATAAAGGCAGCCGAAATTAACACTCAGGTAGCTTCTAAAACACTTGAAAGTCAGCAGATAACTATAAAAGGGCAATTTGAACAAGCTTCGCAAGAATACATGAAAAATAAAACCAGTATTGATTACTATATAACATCTGGCTTGCCAAATGCTGAACTTCTCCTAAGCAAAAGTGAAAGTGCCTACAAAAACGGCGATATTAGTTATGCCGAAAACCTTTTTAATTTAAGGACTGCTACAGGAATCCAAGAGAACTATTTGTCAGCAATTTTACAGTATAACCTGAGTATTTCACTGTTGGAATATCTTTCAGGAACAAACTAATCATCCAGATAAAATCAGAAAATATGAATATTTTATATAAAACATCTATGTTATTTTTAGCTGTAATACTTTTTACAGCATGTGGCGATAAGGCCAAGGAATCAGAGCCAGCTGCAATTGCAGCAGCAACTGAGCCAAAAGCAGACATTGTAGAGATTACTCCAGAGCAATACAGCTCAGCCGGCATAGAGCTTGGTTCAATTGAATCAAAAGCCCTAAGCGGCACTACTAAGGTAAATGGTGTACTTGATGTGCCTCCACAAAATCTCGTCTCTATTTCTACTCCCTTTGGTGGCTTTGTAAAAAGCACAACATTGCTACAAGGTATGAAAGTAAGCAAAGGCCAACTTGTGGCTATGATGCAAAATCCTGATTATATTCAGCCACAACAGGATTATATTGATTTGAAAAGCCAGCTGAACTATTTGAAACAGGACTACGATCGTCAGTTACAATTGTCGAAAGAAAATGTCAATGCATTAAAAACATTACAAAAATCCAAATCAGAATACGAGAGCGTACGTGCCCGTGTTGCCGGTCTTAAATCAAAACTGCAGTTGATGAACGTCAATATTTCAAGCCTTGAAAAGGGAACTATTCAGAGCTCCATTCCTCTATATTCGCCTATAAACGGATATGTTACACAGGTAAATACAAACATTGGTGCTTTTGTTAATGCAGAAGACGTTCTGTTTAAAATAGCCGATACGGGAAATCTTCACGCTGAACTTACAGTATTTGAAAAAGACATACCAAAACTTCAGATAGGTCAAAAAGTAAGGTTTACCCTTGCAAATGAAACAAAAGAAAGAACTGCTACGGTAGCTTTAATCGGCAGAGAGATCAGTACTGAAAGAACAGTACAGATTCATTGTAAATTAGACCAGAATGATAGAACGCTTCTGCCGGGAATGTACCTTAAAGCTCTTGTAGAGAGCGGAACCTCGCAGGTTCCTGCGGTAGTTTCAAAAGCTATTGTGGAATTCGAAGGGAATAAATATATTTTTGTGGCCGATGGACTGATAAAAGATAAACATGGCAATGTTAACCGTTTTAAATTAATGAATGTTAAAACAGGAATCTCAGAATTGAACTACACCGAAGTCCTTTTTGACGAACAGAGTGATTATAAAAGCCTTAAAGTTGTTACTAATGGGGCTTATGACCTGTTGTCAAAAATGAAAAACAGCGGCGAGGAAGAATAATTTCTCCCGATAGATCATTTCGATTTGCAAGGACTCATTAAGTCCAAGGAGGTTAAAACTGTCATCAACCGCCAATAGTTCTACTGTTGGCGGCGCTGACAGCGTTTTTCGTACTATAAATTACTCCTTTAAAAAATGAAAAGCAAAAAAGAACCGAAATATCAGAAAATATTAAAAACAACAAAGCCACCAAGGCAGTAATAAAACGACGAAGCAGTAAAAGGATAAAAACAGGCACATGCTTTTAAAGTTATTCAAAAAACTCAAAAAGCAAAGTAGAAAAGAACATTATCGATACTGATTTAATACGTCAAACAATTACTCACAAGATTGAAGGCGGGCGAATACGACTGAGATAAAAAGGATCATAAAATAAAGATTAATAAGATTCTAAGAACACTATATATCAAACATGGAGGCTGTTTTCCAACACTAATAAAAACATAACGAAGTGGAATTACTTTCAGAAGTTTTAGTATATGCTTTTTTACCTGTGATAACCATAATCGCAGGCGGTGCTACGGGGATCTACAAAAATCCTGGAAGTGCATTTCGCAGTTCTGTACTGCACTTTGCAGCAGGAGTTGTTTTTTCAGTAGTTTCTGTGGAGCTTTTGCCTGATATTATTAAAAATCATCTGCCAATTGAGGTCGGGATTGGTTTTAGCATGGGTATAATATTAATGCTTTTTGTCAAATATTTTACTGAAAGAAACCAAAAAAGAGAAAATGCCGAAAGTGACAATAGTTTTAGACTACCCTATGGTTTGCTAAGTGCATTAATTATTGATTTGATCATTGATGGCCTTATTCTTGGAATTGGGTTTTCTGCTGGCAAGAAAGAAGGAATGCTACTTTCCATTGCTCTTGGCTTGGAAACATTTTCATTAGGGCTGGCAGTAGTAATTGCGTGTCGAAAAAGCCAACTATCAAAGTCAGAAAACTTTTTGATATTGGCAGGACTCGGCCTAACTTTTTTTATTGGAGCATTATTAGGTATTTCTTTACTTTCTCACTTGTCTCAGGAGGTATTGGAATTATTGCTTTCCTTCGGATTAGCAGCATTATTATTTCTCGTAACTGAAGAACTATTAACCGAGGCACATGAAGAAAAAGAATCACCTATTCAGACTGCCTGTTTTTTTATAGGCTTCTTACTGTTTTTAATATTGGGAATGATCTCCTAAACTATAAAAAGAAATCGAGCATTATTTCCTGGTTTTAGCGATATCGATTAGTTAACCTTAAGCTTTGCTAAATTGGCTATTTGTAAATTACAAATCCCATATTATTGGAATAACAGTAGAAAAATACAACCCATATGAAAGAATTAGATTGGGCTTTTAAATAAAACAATGTGTTTCCGTTTTTTTTATTTGCTCTAGTTTGATTTTATCAATAGATTTTCGGGTTAGCCTTTTTTTAGATCAACACATCATGCAAGTTCATTGGAATTTCTGCTATCCTTTTAAATATTCGAAATGAACTTTTAGTAATGTCGCCCACAGTTAATCTGATATCACTCCCTACCAGCAGCGATCTTGAGTATTACTTTTCCAGTGATGAAAATTTCAGTAAAAATATACCAGGAGCTAGCGCTATATATCATCACATAAATTCTAATTATTAGTTAAAAAGATAACTTATGTTTAATAAACTTTTTTCATCTCCAAGATATGCACTTTTTAAGGACATAATCTTATGTTTTTTATCCGTGTCGCTAGTTTTGCGGCTGGTATTTTTTATCTGGCAATATCAGGATGTATCCTGGAAGATATTGGATTTACTCAGAACGCTTATTACAGGTTTATTTTACGATGTAGGAACTGCCTCGTTTATTATATTCCCTGCAGCCCTTTATTTTGCACTTCTGCCTGACAAATGGATTGGAACCCTTGGTGACAAAGTCCTGATTGGGTTCTTTACCTTTGTAATCATATTTGTACTTGTGTTAGTTTTTTTTGCAGAAATTACGTTTTGGGATGAATTCAGGACTAGATTCAACTTTATTGCCGTTGACTACTTGATTTATACCCATGAGGTGGTGGCCAATATTGAAGAGTCGTATCCTCTACCTCTGCTAATTGGTGGCGCAGTAATAATTACCTCAATAATTATTTTGGTCTTTAAATGGAGAAAATCATTTCAAAAAACTTTTCAATTTACTGCCAAACCTGCTGTTCGAATAACCTTTTTAGTAATGACGGCAATCATTATGGCTTTTTTTGTGGCTTTTGTTTCCAATGTTAAGGCAGAATGGTCAGAGAACCGTTATAATTCTGAAATATCAAAGGCGGGAATTTATTCCTTCTTCGCGGCCTTTCGCAACAACCAGATGAAATACAGTGAATTTTATACTGCCATTGATAATGATCAGGCTTTCCGATTCGTTAGAAAGAAACTTTCCGGTCCAAAATCAAACTTTACGGAAAAATATCCTTCAGTACATCGAAAAGTCGGCGACACAATACAATTAGGGGCAAGAAAGAACGTTGTTTTTATTCTGGTGGAAAGCCTTAGCGCCAGTTTTCTTAAGGAATTCGGCAATAAGCAGAACATCACACCCTTTATGGATAGTTTGGCCCAAAAAAGTATCCTTTTCGAAAATATTTTCGCCACCGGTACCAGAACTGTCCGTGGAATGGAAGCGGTAACACTTTCTATTCCTCCAACTCCCGGACAAAGTATTGTTAAAAGACCTGAAAATCAAAATCTCTTTACAGTTGCGAGTATTTTTAAGAACAAGAAATATGATTGCAATTTCTTCTACGGCGGGGATGGATATTTTGATAATATGAATTCTTACTTCGGCGGTAATGGCTTTACCATTTACGATCGTGGTCGCGGAAGTGTATTAAGCGATGAGATTAAAACCGTGCGAAATAACATTGAGAACAACGAAGTTACATTTGAAAATGCTTGGGGCATTTGCGATGAGGACATTTACAACAAAATGATTCGGGTTGCCGACAAGCAATATGCCAAAGGTCTGCCGTTCTTTAATTTTATAATGACAACCTCCAACCACAGGCCCTATACATATCCATCGGGAGAAATTGATATACCCTCGGGCACCAGCCGTGAAGGAGCTGTGAAATATACTGATTTTGCACTTCGGGAATTGTTTAACAAAGCTGCAAAAAAAGCATGGTATAAAAACACAATATTTGTCATTATTGGTGATCATTGTGCCAGCAGTGCAGGCAAAGATGCCATAGATGTGGCTAACTATCATATTCCGGCTATGATTGTAAATCTTCCACAATCTCAAAACCATAAGAATTCTAAGCTATGCTCACAGATAGATATCTTTCCGACTCTTTTTGGCCTTATGAACTGGAACTACGAAACTAATTTTTTTGGTCAGGACATTTTACAAAACTCTTTTGAAGAACGTGCTTTTTTGGGGACATATCGAAAACTGGCATTAATGAAAGAAAACAAAGTAATGATTCTTTCTGATCAAAAAAAACAGTCGTTTTATAAATGGGACAAAACTGATAATAGCCTTCTGGAAATCCCAATTGACAAGACTTTCCTTCAAGAAACAATTTCGTGGTATCAGACAGCAGATTATTTTTTCACCAATAAATTACTAAAATAACCATACTGAACAATTTATAGAAACTGAAGAGTCCCAACGGAAATCACAGTACAGCCATTAGCAGGATGGTCATAAAAGATATCGATGCCAACCAATAAAGAACAAGGAAATTTATATTGATAATAATCCCTTATGTCTGAGTAATTAAGAATTAAAAACTGTACATATGAAAAAAGGAAAAAAACCGGTTTATAAAAGCCATTCTCGCTACAGCAGGAAAAAGCTCTCTAAGTCAATGAAAAAACTGAGAGATTTTTTGATATTTTTAGCCGTTCTCACAATCATATCGGGAATTGTTATATCACTTATGTATTTATATCATTACTATCTTAAGAATTAGCCACAAAAATGATCAGTTACTCTATAGTTAATTTTCCCCGATGCAAATTACCATATCATCACTTGCTTACATTCCCATATTAATATTCGTAACACTTATAATTATGGCACTTCAGGAAGAATTCGAAAAACAAAGTTTATGGCTGCTCAAGTACGGAAAGACGTTTCCTTACATTATGCTTATTGTAGGCTATTTGTTGCTGCTCAAGTCTGAAAAATATCCTGACGGCTTAGTCTTGCGACAATCATCTTATGAAAATTTATACGAAGCTTTGTGCCTGGGGCTAAGCCTTTCAGGCTGTATACTTCGAATAATAACCATGGGTTATACTCCCTCGGCAAAATTACCTGATCATAAAGGTATCAGTACATCTCATCATTATGTCTTTGGCGCGTACTCAATTGTTCGTCATCCTTTGTATTTGGCAAATTTTATAATATGGCTGGGAATGATTATCATAACCGGAGATTTTTGGTTTATTATAGCATTTGGACTGCTATATTTTATTTACCTTGAAAGAATTATGATGGCAAAAGAAAAGCAGTTGAAAAGCAAATTTGGTTTTAAATATTCCCGATGGGCTGAGAATGTACCCGCAATTTTGCCCAATGTCTGGCTCTATAAAAAACCACACTCAGCTTTTAACTGGGAAAAAATAAGCCAGCGGGAAACCGGTCGCCTTTGCAGTACTTTTTTTATATTCTTTGTGTTTGAAATCTCATGTCAGGTAATGGAAGGAAAGAACAATTACAGCTTTGTATTACTGGTCATCAGTGCAATTTTCGGAATTATTTATATTGGAAAAAACATGAAATTCATTATTTCCTTTATCCGAAGGCTCATTGTTAAAATGAGATAAAAAATTATCAGTCTTCTAAAATTGCAATATCATAAAATTGTCAAAGAAAATTTTGATATAGAATACAACCTTGCCACGGAGGTTGAGGTACTAACGCTTTCCCTGATGCACAAATACTATTGTGCTGGGGGAAGCAGTTAGCGCTGCTAAAGCCGTATTTTTCTTTTATCAATATTAAATAGCTTTTTTCAGAATAAAAGAAAAAGTTTATTAATTCCAAACAGAGAATGATTACTTTACAATACACCATGTCCCCCTTTTGTTTCATTCATACATTTAGAATTCTAATAAGATAAAATAGCTTATTTTTCGATCAATCCAGCTATAATATTAATACTTAACGCCAAAATAATTGTGTTAAAAAAGAAGGAAAGTAAACCATGAAGCAATGCTATCCTACGTATATGTCTGGCTGTAATATTAACATCAGATACCTGAAAGGTAGTTCCAAGTACAAAGGAAAAATAGCAAAAATCTAAATAATCCGGCGTATTTTCATCGGGAAAGTCCAGTCCGCCATAAACATGTCTTCCCTCTTTTTGCTCTCCCACAGCATAATACAAATGAGCATATTTAAAGGTAAAAGTGGTATGTACCAGCCACCAGGCAAAAATGGCTGACAAGATAGTCAGTAAAATATGAATAAGCAATTCGTTATCTTTCATTTCGCCTGAGGTTCTGTAAAAGAGAATAATACCAATCAAACTAATTAGGGAAGCTATTAAAATCAATATCATAACTAACGATCGGCCGGAATCTTGCTTTTCTGCAATTTTATGCAATTCCCTGGGGTGACAACTTAAAATGGTCATCCAGCATAAGAAGAGATAAGTGCCTGAGAAAGCGAGCCAGGAAGACATCCAATGAATAGATGCTTTTTCCATATCTCCCAAAATAAAAAATACAGCTATACCAATGACTACTGAAATATATAATCGAAGATGACTGTCAACCTGGCTGATCCAATTTATTTTTGATTTCAAAATATCTAATTTATTATCTAATTTACTGTAAATTTATGTATTAAAAGGTATTACATTTTAATAATTATGGGAACTTTAGAGGGACAACCAAATAAAAATATATTTAATATTCAATCATTTAATGATTAAAATAAATCAATTATAATATTATATTGAATCCCATTGAGAACTATTCGTCCGCTATAAAACCGATTCCCCTGACGGTCCGCAGCCTTTTATCTGCTGCAGTGATGCGCAGCTTTTTACGGATGCTGCTCATAAATACATCGAGAATGCTTGTATCATACTCGTAATGCACGCCCCAGATTTCTTTTATAATTTCTGAACGCGTGCATATTTGTCCCTTGCGTTTTACCAAATAAGCCAATAAAAGGAACTCCTTACGGGTCAACAGAACCTCTCGTTCAGCCTTAAATACTTTATAGCTGTTCATTTTAACACTAATATCAGACAACAAATATTCATGTTCATAATTTTGTGCATTTTTTTCATACACTGTGATCCTCGATAGCAAATCCTCAAGACTAAATGGCTTTTTGATGTAATCATTTGCACCGCAATTAAGTCCGTTAATAGTTTGATCAAGGGTTTCTTTCGATGTCATGAAAATAACGGGCGTGAGAATATGCTGCATACGGATTTCCCTACATGATTCCATACCTGATATTGAAGGCAATATCCAGTTGAGCAATATTAGATCATAAGTCCTTGTTACCGCGCGAAGCACTCCCTCCTTACCATCTTCGGCTGTATGGATAAAATGCCCTTCTGCCTCCAGACCTATGCGCAGGAAGTCTAAATTTTTTTTTTGGTTATCAATTATCAAAATATTCATTATCAAATATGTAATTAATGGTTTGATATCAACCTACTGAGCATGATTCGTTAAAAAAAACACTCCTTAGTTTTAAATACAACTTCAAATGACAAATTAGTCATTAAAATATGTCAGAAAAAATGTTTTGTCAGAAAAAAAAAAACAATTTCAGTGCTTCAGAGAAAAACTGAGCGTAAAAAATGCATACTCGATCTGTCAATAGAATGATGGGCATAATATCGTAAATAAATCAAATAAGGTCTATCCCTCAACAGGCAATAACTGGGGAGGCTGCCATATTGAGTTGAGATAGTGGTATCTTATGAATTCATTAAGGATTGAGCTTAACTTCTGCAAGAGAATGGTATTTAAAAAAAAGAATTTATGAAGATTACTCAGGGCTATAGTTCCTGTACAGCTTGGACACTGGCAAAAAGTACAATAGCTGGTTTTTTTATTATGTCCGTCCTTATTTACATTCTCTGGAACTGATAATGTAGGTCGCTCGATAGGAAGATTAAATTGAGCACACGGCACAAGCAGTAACATCAGCAGACGTATTGAAAGAAAAATTACAAAAAGGGAACGCTTTAAATTCATTGATATAAATTTACAAAAAAAAACCAAAATTGACAAGTAATTACTTTGTAAATACACCGGTAAATAAATTTGAACACATTGATAAGAAACAATGTATGGAAAAATACAATCCCATTAGAGTTTAAAAAAATAGCCCCTGTAGTTATTTAATACAGGGGCTATATGTGCGCTTCTCACACAGTATTATTTTTTATGATGCTCACTTTCATCGTGATGCTCTTTCTCATCATGGTGCTCATCCTCATCATGATGCTCTACTTGATTTTTACCTTCTTCACCTTCATGATGTTCCGGATGCTTATGATGCTCTTTATGCTTGTGATGTTCCGAGTGGTCATGTTCCTCTTTTTTCTCTGTGTTCATAATAATATATTTTTAATTAATAAATTCATTCCATCTGCTAAGCCTCATTTTAGCTTAATCATCTGGAATTGTATTGCTTATACTAATTTACATCATAATACCAACCACTTCCTTAAGATTGAATTAAAATTAAATAAATAACAAAAAATTATGAATTATACTAAGTTGGAGCAACGTTATTTTAACTTTTTTATCAGCCTTTAAATAAATCAATCTTTTATGGAGATCAACAAATTAAGAAAACGAAATTTTGAGAACGTAACTATCTCCAATAGCTCATAATATTACATGCAGAATATCAAGCATTAAAGTTTCTGTCTACTTATCTTAACTTACCAAAATTACGTGCAAGCATTTTATTTTCCTACTTAATAACTTTATGTGAGTGCCTTTACATTAAAAAACGGCTTTCATATTATTATTTTTCTTTAAAAATTGTAAAAATAGTATGAACAATTTATAAAAATAAATATTTTCGCATCTAGTACAGATATTTGTTTAAAAAAATATTTAGATTTGTCTAAAAATTAATTCATGTATTATTTAAATATTTTTTTAAGAAAACCTTTCTTATTGCTAATCTTTTGTTTCGCACTATTATCTTGCGATGCAAGTTATGTTGAAATACCTGCCAATGATGAAATACTAGACGGTCCGGTTGATAGTTTGTCGAATTCTGAATCTGCACAATTCTTAAGAGGTGATGCAGCAGTTAATGAAGTTTTTACCCGGGAAACAGGTCTGGGATCAACATTTGTAGGAACGAGCTGTATCAATTGCCATGCGGGAGACGGAAAGGGGCATTTGTTTACCACGCTGACACGTTTTGGACAAATTGATGAGACAGGTAATCAATTTTTAAATCAAGGAGGCCCGCAACTTCAAAACAGGGCTTTACCAGGTTACTTACCGGAGCAAATCCCAACTGGGGCCACATTCTCTAAATTTACACCCCCGGCCTTTACAGGCTTGGGCTTTTTACAATATGTTTCTGATGCTGATCTAATCCAAATGACGGATCCGGACGATAGTAATGGCGATGGTATTTCAGGTACTGTAAACTGGATTACTATTCCTAGTTATTCAATTCCAGCTTCCAATGCAATAACCCAAAACAGCAAATATATCGGACGATATGGCAAAAAAGCATCTGCTTTTGATCTTTTGCATCAAACAGTGAATGCCTATAATCAGGATATGGGAATTGCATCTGTATTTAATCCTATTGATCATTATTCTAATTTAGAAATTGACCCAGAAATCTCAACCTCTAAAGTCAATGATGTTATTTTTTACTTAAGCACCTTAAAAGCTCCAATTCAACGAAATCAAAATGATGCCGATGTTATTCGCGGTAAAAATATATTTACTCAAATTAATTGTGTGGCTTGTCATAAAAGTAAACTTAAGACAAGTTACTCTCCTATAAACGCCCTTTCTTATAAAACTTTTGCCCCATACACTGATTTGCTTTTACATGATATGGGAGGCGCATTAGATGATGGCTACACAGAAGGAAGTGCCAAAACCTATGAATGGAGAACTCCTCCACTTTGGGGGATAGGCCTTTCAGAAAATTCACAGGGAGGAAACTTATTCCTGATGCATGACGGTCGTGCAAAAACTATTGAACAAGCCATAACATTACATGGTGGCGAGGCTGGGCAAAGCAAAAACGCATTTGAAAAGCTTTCTAAAGAAGATAAAGAAGCTTTACTGAAATTTATAAAATCATTATAATAATGGATAGAAAACAATTTTTAAAAACTTGTGGCTTTGGATGTTTGTCAACAATAGCCGGAGTAACTTTATTACAAAGCTGTGCTTCTTCCCAGATTCTTTCAAGAGAGATTAAAGGCTCTGATCTTTTAGTCCCTATTTCTGATTTTATAATACAAAAAGGGACAAAAACAGAATTTAAAAAATACATCATCATTCAAAATGAAATATTAAAAGCACCAATTTGTGTGTATCGATTTGATGTAAACGATTATTGCGCCATGTTTATGTTATGTACACATCAGGGTGCGGAATTACAGGTTTTTGGAGATAAATTGCAATGCCCAGCACACGGAAGTGAATTCAGCAACAGGGGTATTTTAGAGAACGGTCCTGCAAATACAGATCTTAGAAAATTTCCGGTAGCAATAGAAAATAATATTCTAAAAATATCTTTAAAATGAGATTAAAACTAACTTTATTTCTGGCAATCATTTTCTTTTTTTACGCAAATTGTTTCGCACAAATTGATCCCAGTTTACTAAAAAGGGTACCAAAAGATACTGTAAAAAACATCTTAAACATGGATGCCCTTTACAATAGACCGGCATTGAATATAAACAAAACACCAATTTCTATTGGCGGGTACGTTGAAATGAACTGGCAAAAACTAACCACAGACGGAGTATCAGAAGGTCATCAATTTCAAGCCAGAAGATTATCTATTTTCATGTCATCAGCCATTAGTAAAAGAGTGAAGTTTTTAAGTGAAATTGAATTTGAAGATGGAGGAAAAGAAATTGCAATTGAATTTGCATCTGTAGATGTTGAATTTGACCCTTTGGTAAATTTAAGGGCTGGAATAATTTTAAACCCTATTGGTTCTTTCAATCAAAATCATGACGGTCCCAAATGGGAATTTACCGATCGCCCAATTTCATCAACTCAAATGTTACCCGATACATTTAGTAATGCCGGTGTGGGACTTTTTGGGAAAAAATATACAAAAAACTGGATGTTTGGATATGAAGCCTATTTATCCGGAAGTTTTGATAATTCTATAATTGAGAACACCGAGAATAAAACTTTCCTGCCGGCAGCAAAAAACAACCCTGAAAGATTTGAAGAAATAAATAGTGGTGAACCCTTATTCACTGGAAAAATAGCCCTTAGAAATAATAAAATAGGTGAACTGGGAATTTCATATATGGGTGGAATATATAACAAATTCAGGGATGATGGAATTGTTATTGACAAGAAGAGACGTGTAGCTGTTTTTGCGTTGGATTTTAACACTACTCTGCCAAAAATCAAAACCTTTATCACTACAGAATTTGCCTGGATTTATGTTGATGTTCCCGAAACTTATTCACAACAATTCGGAAATAAACAAAAGGGGGGCTTTATAGATATTGTACAGCCCATCTTGACAAAAACAATTCTGGGATGGGAAAAAGCAACGATAAACATTGCCTGCAGATTAGAATATGTGGATTGGAATGTGGGAAAATTTAAAGAGACAGCAGGCAATATTGGTGAAGATGTATGGAGTATAATGCCTGCCATTAGTTTTAGACCAACCTCTCAGACCGTAATTCGTCTAAACTATCGCTATTTAAAACAAAAGGACATTTTTTCTAATCCTCCGTCTGTTACTGATGGATTTAATATGGGAATTTCAACTTACTTTTAAAATATTTAAAAGATATTCCATAAGGCAGAGTTGATAATCAACCCTATTTTATAAGATCATTTTCTATTTAAAATAGGATCTCATCAAAAATTCCTAAAAAATTGAGCCCATGGCATAAAAATTGCATTACTCTACATAATATTAATTTTAAAAAACACTTCAGATGAATAATAGACTAAATTGTTGGAAATGTGTATTAATGATTACTGGCGTAATGGGTTTTGTTTCATTTTTTTCACAATATTAAAATACTAAAATCATACAAACTTCTTCAAATTTTGGAGAAAAAAGAATTTTAGAACAGCGTTTCTAAAAATTCAATCATAAAAGCCCGTCTCACCAAGCGGGCTTTTATTATGTCTTCTTTCAACGCATCAACTTTTATGATTATGTCTGTTGCTTTATCAAGTAATAGATAATAAACTAATTTTTATAGTATTTCTTTCGGATGAGGAAAAAATAAAATTAAGCATGACGTTAGTGCAAATTAATTACGACTAAAACACTAATTAGACTTACTTTCATATTCAATTTTTGCACTAGTACGTCAATTATGACCCATTTTCTTTTTTGGAGTCAATCTCCCAACTGAGTGGCATAATATTACAAGCTCGATCCATTATGGCGGCCTTTATTGGCCATCTATTTGTTAGTATATTTATGGCTTTTGTAATAAAGAGTGTTTATAATAAGTAGATTTGATTTTTTTAACAACATTCATCCCCTGCCTGTATTGGAGGACATTTAACAGTTGAATAACTGCAATAAACACAACAATCTCCTTCCAGCGGGCGCAATTTTATTTTACAGTTTTCACAGACATAGAAAAATGCACATGCGTCTGTTGGCATCATTTCTGTTTTTTTATGCCCACAATTTGGACAAGTAATCGTTGATTTTAATTCTATCTCTTTTCCATTATAAGTAATGCAAGTATCACAGCTACCGTGCAATTTATTTCTATAATAATTTAATCCTGTTGCAATTAATACCCCAAACATACCAATGTAAATAAAATAGAGATTGTTGCTGTAAAAATAGCTGTATAAAATTATTAGTGCATTTGGAACGGCAATCAATACGGGATATATGAAACGATGTTTACGATAAGAAATTATTAGACCTGTAATAGAGATTAGCACCATTAACAGAAATATCCACATTGTCCATCCTCCAAATAATTCAAAACTGCCCAATCCCAGAGCTGAAGCTCCGAATGCAAATAACGGAAAACAGCAGGGAGAATAGTGCTGTAAAGAAAATCCCAATTGTAACTAATTTATCAATATTGTTTAATAATTTCATTTTAAATTAATTTTGTTAAGAATATTTTTTTTTTGCACCAAATTTAAAGATTGGGTCTGATATCTGATAGTATATGTGATTTAATGTTTAACTTAGTTTTATAGTGTTTTTTTCTGAACCAGAAAGCAACATTAATTAGCGCAATAAGTGCCGGGACTTCTACCAAAGGGCCTATAACTCCAGCAATGCCTGACCACTGTTTATGCCAAAGACACCAATGGCTAAGTTCGAAATTATTACCGGTAGCCGTAAAAGCTATTGCTGTTGCTTTTGAATAATCAGCTCCGAAGTATTTTCCAACGAAAAAGCTTAGGATAAACATGACGGTAAAATAAATTACAAGCGGTATTGCTATGCGTACAACATCCATAGGAATTTGAACAATCAGCTCTCCTTTAAGACTAAACATCACGATGATGGTAAAAAGCAATGATATTAGAGTGATTGGAGAAATAAAAGGCACATATTTAGTTTCAAACCATTCTGAACCTTTTAGTGCAATTAGAGCATATAAAATATTGACTGTAATTTTCAAATTCCTGATTGCTTATAGGGATAATGCTATTTAAAAATAATTTAAAACTTTCCATAAATGATTTTATTGTGACAGCTCTTAATATGCTTTCCTCAGCATAAGTGCGTAAACATTTGGCAGTGGACTTTCTTCAATAGCTTGTGCTGTTTTTTCGATATCATAGTCGACTCTGATGAATTCGACCTGTACACCATCTTTTTTTGAAAAATTACTGCTTTTATCGATAGTTAATACTGCATAACAGCATTTTGCATTCCCATCTTTAGGCTTGCCAACTGATCCCGCATTTATAGCATGGAAATAACTCCCTTTCTTATTGGGATTTTCCATAATACGATGATACGGCTTGTGCGAATGTCCGCAGATAATTATGTCAACACCACAGTCAAGGAAGATATTAGTATAATCATTCTCTTTTTTATCCTCAAGTAGATATTCCTTATTACTGTATGGGCTGCCATGTACCATTAAAATATTGATTAGCTTATCAACTGCCTGATATTCCAATTTAATATGGGCAGGCAGAGCAGAAAGGTATTTGATCTGCTCTTTGCCCACAATCTGATAAGCATAACTTTCTGAATCATTGTATCCTTCATTGTGTATGTCTACAGCTTTTACATCATGGTTTCCTGCCAGTGTAGGAATATGTCTTTTGCGAATTTCATTGATTACCGCGTTGGGACATACATTGTAACCTACTAAATCTCCCAGGCAGTAAATAGCATCAATATTTTGTTCTTCAATGCTTTTTAAGGTTTGTTCCAGTGCCGGAAAATTGGCATGTATATCTGATATTATTGCAATTCTCCTATTAAACAGTTATAACAATTATTAGTTGGTAACTGGTTTTGTGTAATATTTTTTTCTGAACCAGAAAGCAACATTAACCAGTGCAATAAGTGCTGGCACTTCTACCAGAGGACCTATAACTCCTGCAAATGCCTGACCACTGTTTATGCCAAAGACACCAATTGCTACTGCAATAGCAAGCTCAAAATTATTACCGGTAGCCGTAAAAGCAATAGCTGTCGCTTTTGAATAATCTGCACCAAAATATTTTCCAACGAAAAAGCTGATAATAAACATGATGGTAAAATAAATCACTAACGGAACTGCGATGCGTATAACATCTAAGGGGATTTGAATAATCAGTTCTCCTTTAAGGCTGAACATAATAATGATTGTAAAAAGCAATGATAGTAGCGTGATTGGTGAAATAAAAGGGACATATTTAGTTTCAAACCATTCGGCTCCTTTTATTGCAATTAAACCATAGCGACTTATGATTCCAAGTGCGAATGGAATTCCTAAATATATCCCGACACTCTCGGCAATCTGAGCAATACTTATATTAACTTCAAAGCCATAATAACCAAAATACGGAGGCAGAATGGTAATGAATACATAAGCGTAAACACTGTAGAGTAGAACCTGAAAAATGCTATTAAGTGCAATAAGACCTGCTGCATATTCCCTGTTTCCATCAGCCAAATCATTCCAAACTACTACCATGGCAATACAGCGGGCCAGTCCAATTAGAATGACGCCGATCATATATTCCGGATAACCATTTAAAAAAAGCAAGGCTAAGGAAAACATTAGGACAGGTCCAACAATCCAATTTAGAAACAATGAAGCTCCTAAAATTTTAGTGTTTCTAAAAACCTGTCCCATTTGCTCGTATTTTACTTTTGCCAAGGGTGGATACATCATGAGGATAAGTCCAATAGCCAAGGGAATGTTTGTTGTTCCACTTGAAAATGAATTGATGAAATTTGCACTGGAAGGAATAAAATAACCTATTGCTACGCCAAGAGCCATAGCAAGGAAAATCCACAGGGTTAAAAATCTATCAAGGAAGCCTAATTTCTTTCGCTCCGCGACAGGGGCGCAGTTATTTGCTGACATTTTTATTGTTTGATTTGTGAGAATACATAAAACATTTCATTCCCAATCTGAAGGCTTCGCTCCAGATATACTTCTTTTTGCTGTGCTGTGCCGTCTGAAACTTTTGGATCTTCAAAAGTAATCGGGATACGTTTTTCTGCACCTGCAATAAAGGGACAGCCTCCATCGGCTTGTGAACAGGTCATAATAGCAACAAATTCGCTCTCCGGATTAAAATCGTCATCATAGGTTTTAGAAAATCCGATAACAGGAAGTTCATTCGATGAATATTTTATGGAATAAACAGGATTTTCACCCTCTGAAATAGCTTTAACTTTAAATCCTGAATGTGCTAAAGTTTCGGCAACCATTGAAAAAAGAGCCGTCGCTTCTGTCCCTCCGGAATAGCATGAAACATTTTTTATATCATAGTTTGCAGAAGCAGTTTGTGCCCAGACTTGAGATAAATGACTTCTTCTGGAATTGTGTGTACAGATTAAATTAAGTCTGATCTGTTGTTTATTATCTGCTTTGTTTTGGATGTAATCCACTAATGGCTGCAGGATAGTTTTGCGTTCTGTGGAGATTTGATTAAAATCAAATGAATTAATCGTGTTTTTTATTTCAGTAAATAACATAGTTTTTTTGATATTGAAAATAAATATTTAGGTTATAGTTTAAAAATTAACAGCAGCCTGCACCAGGTGTGCATGAATTTGTACTGTCAGCACTTAATTCAGATACTTTTATCTTGGATTTATCAGACGGGATTCCGCATTGACCCTGAGCCAGACATGCCGTCTGTTTATTTAATAAGATGAAATTTTTACCATTAAAATCTAAATCGTATTTACCAATTGTGGTGTCCTGATATTCTACTTCAATTTCATGATCTTCAATATCCAAAACCTTTTCAGAAAGTTCAATGATATGAATTAATTTTTGAGGTTTTAGTCTGTGTTCATAATCATTAGCATCCCACAATTGAAAATTCACAACCGTTTCTTTTCTGACTACTCCACCGCAGTCAATAAAATTTTTAGTGATCAGTCCAACTTCTGTTACGTGAAAATATTCCGGTACAAAATTCCCGTTCGGCAGTTCAAAATTTACAGCTTCAACTGTTTTTAATACTTGTTTAATTTCTGAAAGTTTCATAATTTATATGTTTTAAAATTTATATCTTTTTCCTTTACAGCAAAAGCATGAGCAATAATTAATTTACCTATGCTTTTATACTATTTGTAATTATTTAATCAATTCGCTTCGTCTTTCCAGAAGTACAGTATCTCTCCAGATTCCATTCTGTTTCCCGATTTTTTCGCGAATGCCTAATATCCTGAATCCAGCTTTCTCATGGATGTGCAGACTTGCTGTGTTTTCAGGAAATATACCAGCTTGTAAAGTCCATATGCCTTCGGCCTCACTCAGATGAACAAGCTCATTTAAAAGCGCAAGACCTATTCCATTTCCGGAATGTTCAGTGTCAACGTATACACTTACCTCGGCTACACCCGCATAAACACATCTTGAAGAAATAGGAGTGAGTGCTGCCCATCCTTTAATCAAATGATTACTTTCGGCAACAATTCTACAAGTGGCAAGATGCGAATCATTCCAGTCTTCCCAAGTTGGTGTAGTGGTTTGAAAAGTGGCGTTGCCTGTGTTTATCCCTTTTTCGTAAATTAACCTAACCTGTGTCCAATCGGCATCCAATAGTTTTCTGATTTCCATATTTAGAAGATTAGCAGCACTCGTTTCTCTTTTTTTCAAGATGAGCTGTGATATGTTCGAAAAAACCTTTTATTTTTTCTAATCCTGGTTCATTAATACAGTAACAAATAGAGTTACCATCAATACTTCCTTTTATTAAACCAGCGTTTTTAAGTTCCTTAAGGTGCTGCGATACAGTAGGTTGCGAAAGCGGAAGTTCGTTAACTATATCTCCGCATATACAAGTGTCTACTTTTAATAAATATTCCATTATGGCTATTCGGGCAGGATGCCCTAATGCTTTAGCCAAAACGGCAAGTTCGTTTTGATTACCTGTAAAGTGATCTGTTTTTGTAGCTCCCATCGTTTTATATTTATATTGCAATATTACGATATGCATTCAAAATAACAAGCTTTTATTATATTTTTTTATTTAAAAAACAGTTTGAATTTGTTATTTAATAACCTCCAAAATCAAGCAAGCATTTTGTAGAAATAAAAATAATGAATACCGAGAGGCAACTTAATTTAAGGTATCAAAAAAAAAAACAAAACTGGTATTAAGTATTCGATTCTGAGCCCTGATACTAAACTAGAGAATGAAATTCCCATGAGTATTTCCTTGATTTTTTCCCTTTTGTACTAATACTAAATAAATACAACAATTTCTTCCAGTAATATTTAATATAAGAAAAAGAGAGCGTAACTTCAAAAACCAGTTATACCGAATTATTTTACGAAATGCAAACCCCAGAATTCAATATTTTACATTCATTTTACTACAATAATTCTATTAATTATCGCAAATTACAAACAGATACTATCAGTCGAAAAAAACTGGGTTTGTTTTTCTCTTATTATCAATATTCTAATGCTCCTCTTTATTTCTAATAAAAATATTTCTTTAAAACAACATTGCGATTTATAGGAATCATTAGTAAACGTTCTAAATCCTCTTGAAAAAAGTTCGACATTAGTTCGGGCGGGGCTACTAAAACAAAGCTTCAGAGAAATCTGAAGCTTTTTTGTTTTGTACTACCTTAAAAGCAAATTATCCTCACGAGTGAAAAATAAAAACTTATACCAGTAAATTTTTAGCTTCTTCTACATTAGGTTCTGTGGCTAATTTCAATACACTAGCCATTACCTCTAACCAATGTCTTTCACCATGAGTATCATGAAATGAAGCACCATAAAGTGAAGCTGTTAATGGGTAAGAAACAATATTTCTCTCTTTTGCAATTTTAGAAAATATTATTGCTAATTGTTCTTTGTTAATAATTGTTGTTTCAAATCTTTCTGGCAAAATACTACAGGTACAAAATAACGTTAAGCATAAATTTGACAACTCTCTATAAGTTACATTATTTGATATAGATTGATTTAAATAGTAAAAAAGTTCTTTGGCACTATGATTCATGGCTTTTGTATTAATTTCTCTTTTTTAACTTGATTGCTACTGCAAATCTTACATAAATCTGTCTAAATAACAACTATTATCTGTTGTTTTATTCTACTTTAAAAGTGTCGTTGTCTTCCGTCCAATTATATTCTATTTCAAATGCAATTTGTCTTGCTAATTCAATTCCGTGTCGGTCACTTATGAAACCAAATGCCATGTCTATTCCAGCACTTACACCCGATGATGTATAATATTTATCGTCAATTGTCCAACGTGCTTTTTTTTCCAATTTACATTTATTCCATTTGTTATTACCCAAGCAAAAGCCCGTTTATTTGAAGTTGCTGTTTTATTGTCTAAAAGTCCAGTTCTTGCAAGTAGCGCACTTCCCGTACAAACTGTCAATACGAATTTGCTGAACGTTGATATTTCTTTTATTTTGCCTATGAGTAATTTATTTTCAACTTCTTTTCTTGTCCCCATGCCGCCAGGTACTATAAATATTTCCAAGTTGTCGTTAACATCTTCCAGTTTCTCGGTCAAGGCAGAAACTCCATGCCTATTTTTTATTTGTCCACCGTTTAGCGAATAAAACTTAATAGTATATAGGTCTAAAAGTCTTCCAAAAACTTCTACAGGCCCGTAAACATCTAAGGTTTCAAAGTCGTCAAATAGTAAAACTGCTATGTTCATATTCTAGTGTCGCTTAAAATTATCGTCAATGTTCTGGTACTACAGCGGATTCTGGATTAACTTAAATTCCATTATTAGAATTTCTAAAATCAACCCAAATACAAAACCAACTTTCCATTAAGCCTATTGCCAAAATCCGCTGTAGTAGCTGTTAGGTAACGTTTTTTATTATTTCTTCAATTTCAGAATCTGTTTCTATTTTCTTTCCAGTTTCAGTAAATTCATAAAGTAAAGGTTCTTCTGATATGCTTCTAATATAATTTTTGTCAATAAGTAAGTTTAAATATCGTAAAATTTCTTTTTTAGAGTTATAAGTCATCTTTGAAACTTCAAAAATCTGAAATCCCATATTTTCAATTGATTCAGAACAATTGTTTGATTGTAGCCACAATTGTTTAAGCAGGGTTTTCATAGTCTCAAATCTTAATTTGTCCGTTTCTAAATCTTCGATGATTTCATAAATGCCTATTATGTATTTTTCATATTTTTCTTTAGAAACTCCGAAAAACCAGCTTCTTTTCGGATTTTCCATAATCTGTTTGTAGAGAAGTCGGATTTTAACATCTTTTTCGTAATCTGGAAAATTATCTATTATTTGAAATTTTGAAATTTGTCCACTGAAATATTTTCGTGCCATAGAAGCGGCATATTGTCTGTCGGATTTTTGTTGCTTTTCAATCATATGCAAATATTTTCTAATGTTCTGGTACTACAGCGGGTTTGGGACTAAATCAAACCCCTATTTTCGGATTTTCTAAATCAACCCAAATACAAAACCAACTTTCCATTAAGCCTATTGCCAAAATCCGTTGTAGTAGCTGTTGTGCGATCGCTTTTTTAAAATTTTATACTATCTCTTTTGCATGAATACCTTGAAAGTTCTATGGGAGTATATTTTTCTTGTTTTAATTTAACATTTGAAATATCAATTAGACCTTGATCTGTTTCTTTTACTCCAACAGCAATATAAGGATTTGTATTAATATAAATAAGTTTTAATACTTTATCGCTTTTTTTACAAATTGGACAAATTACTTTACCTTCTAAATTTAGTTTGTATTTTACTGGTAGTGAAAAAGCTAGATTTAAGGAGTCAGTTTTGATATTTATTATTCTTTTTAAAAATATTGTGTCTTTCCCAATTCCTGTGCAATAAAAACTAATCTTATCATTTGCTTTTGGAATAAAAATCAATTTGAATTTACCAAAAGTGTCTGTTAGTGTTTCAGCTAAGATAAGGTTATTAGTTTTTACCAAAATTTTCAATCCAGAAACATTGATTTCAGGTTTTCTAGGTTTCAATTGACCATAAATTTTCATTGAATTTTGATCACATGTAAAGCTTAGTAAAATTATAGTAACTAAAATTAGACTTAAAACCTTTAATAGTATTTTCATTTAATATTTTATTCAGTTTCGTTCAGTTAAAGTCTCGCACAACTTGTATATATGTCTGATAAAATCCAACCTATCTACCCTAAAGTGGGTTGCTATGTCTGACAAATGTCAGCGTTTATTTGTTTTCAAAAATAGGATATTTACTTAACAATATTCAAACGAACTTATATTTGTTGAATCCTTTAGTACATTTATAAGTACAATTTCCATAGTACAAAACGTTATGTCAAGCTAATTCTTGTTTAAACTCTCATTAACTCTACTTTCTGAGAATAAAATAAGAACTAAACAAGTAGACTTTTATTCCACTGATTCAATACTATAAATGACTAAGATCAAATTTAAATATGGAAATCAATATATAATATTTGTTTTTTTTTTTAAATCATCAATAAAAAGGTTCGAGAATTGTCCTGTTTGGGCTACTAAGACAAAGCTTCAGAGAAATCTGGAGCTTTTTTTGTTACGATCAAGATTGCGAGTGCGAAGTCAGGAGACATTCGCACAACGCTAATAAGAACTCTGCGGAGAGCAGTTTTTTTGTTGCCTATTATGCTCAAAATAATAAGACAAATATTAATGAGCGACAATTTAACTATAAAGAGAACTCTCGTATAATTAAATGTAATCCCAGAGATAGCGTTAAAGAAATTATGGACTTACTATAAATTAATAAAAAGCCACTTTAACAGCTGCCCTCCTTTATTGCAATTTCAACCTCTTACCAATCTTTATTCCTCACCAATCTGCGAATCCCCAATAACTATCTCACTAATTTCACCTAACAATTCAAATTCATTTAAAGGAAACATGTCAAGTACCATTTCTAAAACGAGCGAAACATTTACGGCATTTTTGTTTGTACTTGACATTATATGTCCTTCATTATCTATTGTTAAAACACACATTTTCAACATATTTGTAATCATACAACCAAGCTCATAATAATTAATCTTAATTTGAGGCGTATAGAATTCTGATCTGTCTGACCTTGGATTATTAAAATACTTCTCAATTATTTTTTTAAGATTCTCCAATTTTTCAATCTCATTAGTTTCCATAATATCTTATTATTTTTATTTGCATAGTTCAGGAAGTTTTTACAATAAAACAGGAACATATATGACTGGATTTATACGTTCCTGCATTTATGACTGTCTATTCATAAATATCAATAATCAATCTACTAAAACAAAAGAGTACAAAAAATAATTAAGATTGTTGAAAATAATATAAAGGAGATTATAAAAGAAAAAAATCTTAAAGTAAGACATATTGCTCACGATTCAGATTTAGATATTGAAGCGTTAAGAAGATATATGCTAAACAAACAAATTATGGGAATCGACAAGCTTATTCGAATCAGTAAAGCTTTAAATGTAGAGATATCAGAATTATTCCGAGAAATATAACCCGCTACTAAGACAAAGCTTCAGAGAAATCTGGCGCTTTTTTTGTTTATATACCATTTATAAACTCGGCGAATTTTGAATTTTTGAATTAAACACAAATTTTACACGCACAAAACTATCTTTAAATTCAGTCTAACATCCCAATCTCCCCAAACGCCCCAGCCATTCGTTGTTTTATATTCTTTCGCTTTTTCGTCAGTTTTTAGGCTTTAATAATTGTCTAATTGATGCTAAATGGCCAAATAAAACAATAGGTACTATAAATGTTGGCAACCAACTAAAGGGAAAATTTAAAATCGCAATATTGGGTTGCTCAAAAGCAAATTTTTGAATTGGTGTTGGTGCTGAAAAGAGTGCGTTCACAACAATATTTATTAAAAGCCCAAGACAAATAAAATTCCATATTAAAATTACTTTTCGGCTCAGTTTTGCTTTTGTCAATCCAAAATATGCGACTAATGGCGCAGAAATCCCCGCTAGAATCTCAAAGTTTCGACCTTCAAAAGTCATCAACTCCGGAATTGCTTTGTTGAGAAAAAGCCAAAACAAAACTATTTCAACCGGTATCCTGACAATGTTTAGATATGTCAAATTCTTAAGAGGTAAACTGTCAATAAATTGTCTGCCTTTTGAAGTTGCAAACAATAAAATAATTATCAAAAGTGTGGGCAAAATTCCTATCAACATTATTTTTGGCGGAAAGGAATTTGTGTCAGAATTGTAAATATTTTTGAATGTCAAAACCAACTGTATTGTCAACCAAATTGCCAAACCTATAAAAACTGTCGTTGCTTTTTTTCGTGTCTCTTCAGATTTTGATTTTCTAATTGTCCAAATAAAAAGCAATAAAGTCGCAACTGTTGTCAGTCCGAAAGTCAACGAAATATATGTTGGTAAATTATCAATCATTGTCTATTTTTTCAATGTCTGCGGTGTCGTTTTACAATGATAGCTAACTTTCATATGTGCGATAAAACCATCTAAATTTGGATATATTCGATAACCAATAATTTACGAATCTAAAAACACTCAATAATGAAGAGATAGAAAAGCACCCAGGTTCCAATAAAAAAGAATCCAAGGTACATGTTATTTAAATTTTTCTTTAAATCCCTTTTAACTATAAGTCGATATAAAATCCATCCCAGGAAAGTAATCGTCAAACCTATTACCATTACAATTCTTCCCATAATTCATTTTTTTTGACAACACCTAATTTCAGTTGTCTGTTAGCTTTTTTTTATGTTGCCACTAAATTCTGGTATGATAAAGCTTAGTGAATCTTAAGTAAATATAATAATTTAAGATAACATTCACAAATACAAAGCGCAAAGCACAATACTAAAACAAAGGAATATTCTTTCAAAATAAAAATATTTTCAATCTTTATGGAAATTATTTTTTTAATAAAACAAGAAAAAAATCCTCGTTATTCTTTTTTTAATGTAAAAACAATCAATTATTAATCAAACAAATACACAATAGTTAACTTGATTTATTTATGATTAATTATTTCTAAATGTGATATTTTTAAAATATCTATTCAAAAAAAAACCTAAAATCTGTTTGTATAATCTTAAAATTAGTTGCACTTTTGCACCCGCATTAGAGAAGTAGGCCCGTTCGTCTATCGGTTAGGACGCATGGTTTTCATCCATGTAAGAGCGGTTCGATTCCGCTACGGGCTACTAAAAAAAAGCTCCAGAGAAATCTGGAGCTTTTTACTTTTACAGGATATAGCAAAATTTAAAATTCAGGTAAAATACAAATGGAAAAAGAAATAAAATTATATCGAAATTCAAAGAAAACAAAAAAATTATTACTTACTTCTTTAGGAGTCTGTCTTATTTTGCTCCTTGTTATTCTTTACAGTGCGGGAATATTTGATAATGAATTAAAAACCAAACCGCTTGTATTTTCTATTGGAGCATTTTTAATCATGCTTATACTTTTATTAAAAAGCGTTCTGAGCTTAAAAGACAAAAGCCCGTTAATTGAATTAAACAATCAAAACTTTTACGGAAAAACAACACCAATGTCAAAATCTTTTGGAATCGTGAATTGGATTGATGTAGACAACATCGAATTAGAAAAAACCGGAGGAGATAATCTCGTTGTTGTTACGATTAACAATCCTGAAAAATACGAAGGAAGGCTTTCGAAAATGATGTGGAATATCGCCCACAACAAAAACACCAATCAGTTGACATTAATGTATTCAGCTTCTGAAATTGATATTGATGCTGATGCACTTTTTACCTCATTTAATACCTTCTGGAAAGAAAGTACTTCACCAAATAATTAAAACTAAAATGAATGTTTTCCTAATTTGAAAAATTCGAAGAGGCGAAACACTACTACAATAAAATTAAAAACAAAAAAAGACTGTTCAATCGAACAGTCTTTTTTTTGTTTTAGTCAAATTAATAAGCTTAAGCCATGAATAAAGCTCCTTTATTATAATTGTATAAAACCAAATCGTAAGGCACTAAAAGTGGTGCTATTTTTTCTGAAGCTGCATCAAATTCTATCCCGTTATGTTTTCTGAATAAATAAATTTCTTTCAAACAATTTGATAAACTCTGATGAATTGATGTTGTAAAAGTTGGCAATTGCTTATCTCCTACCAATAAATCAATTTGATAATTAGAGCTGCTTTTAGACAAATTATTGCCTATGATTTTTATCGTAAATGTTGTTGCTTTTCCGTGTTGTTCACCTTGATATTGTATTACCATAATTTTATTATTAAAAAGGTTAGATTATTTTATACTTCTATTTATTTTTATGCAAATTGAAGAATTAAAGTTATGAAAAAAAAGCAAATGTGTAAAAAATACAGTCTAAATTAAATGTTATTTTTTTTTATGTTATATCAGCACTTCTACCCCAATTTTATCTTTATTCAGATTCTCATTTTTTTATTTTAATTTTGATTAACTAATCACAAAAACCTCATATTATGGAAATTAAACCTATTGCACTATTTTTATCTGCTCTTGTAACGCTTGTAGTTGGATTTATCTGGTACAACCCAAAAGTGTTTGGGACAATCTGGATGCGGGAAAATAATCTGACGCAGGAAGAACTTCGAAAAGGAAATATGCTCAAAATATTCGGATTGACTTATATTTTCTCTTTAATGATTACAGTTACACTAATGTCATTAACCATTCATCAGACTGGTGCTGTTGGTATGGTTGGCGGACCACCGTTAATCGATAGCGCAAAACCATCCTTTGCTGCTTTTATGGCAGATTACGGAATGGCATATCGCACGTTTAAACATGGAGCGCTTCACGGATTCATGTCCGGATTATTATTTGCTTTTCCGATCATTGGAATTAATGGCTTATTCGAAAGAAAATCATGGAAATACATATTTATTCACGCCGGGTTCTGGGTGATAACACTAACTTTAATGGGCGGAATTATTTGCGCATATGCATAAATTCAAAAAAAATAAAAAATAAAAAAAGCCCGTTTGAAATAAAATCAAACGGGTTTTTCTTAATAATAACTTAAACAAAGTGAGTTGTTATAAATATTATCTAATTTTGAAAAAATTAGCTCACACTTTTGAATACAACTTATTCTTTTCAAATCTACAACGGTGCATCATTACTACCTTTAGAATGGAATTCACTGGCGGCAGATAATATTTTTTTGACCAGGGAATATCTCGAGGTACTGGAAAACTCTTCTCCGGTAAATATGATTTGTCATTTTATTGGGATTTTCAACGAAGATAAACTCGCAGGAATTGCCTTAACTCAATTTTTATTCGCAGAAAAGCTGGATTCTTTTGGAGAACGCGATCAATGTTTAAAAACGTCTGTACGCAATTTTGCTTTCAAAAATTTTGCTTCACATGTTTTATTCGTTGGTAACAATATGCTCACGGGACAAAACGCTTTTGCATTTGCTCAAGACATAAAGCAGCCTAAGGCCGTTAAAACACTTCACAAAGCAATTAACCAGCTTAAAAAAGACCTGAAAGCAAACGGAAGAAAGGTTCATATAACAAGCATAAAAGATTTTACAGAAAAGGAAATTGAGCCGCTACAAGCTGAATTTAAAAACAATTATACGTTTTCGACTCAACCCAATATGATTTTCGAAATCAACAAAAATTGGACAACTGAACAAGACTACATTGATGCTTTGTCAAAAAAGTATCGCGACCAATACAAACGTGCCCGAAAAAAAGCGGAAGGAATTGTAAAGAAAAAAATGGCTCTGGATGACATTAAGAATTATGAAGATGTTATTTATGATTTGTATTTTCATGTGGCCAAGAACGCGCCTTTCAATACTTTTTTCTTAGCACGAAATCACTTTAGTTTTTTTAAAGAAATCATGAAGGATAATTTTTTGTTTTATGGCTATTTTCTAGACGAAAAACTAATTGGTTTCAATACGCTAATTAAAAATGGAACCGCGATGGATACCTATTTTTTAGGTTATGATGAAACAATTCAGCGTGAAAAAATGTTGTACTTAAACATGTTGTACGATATGATTGCCTGTTCGATCAATCAGGGTTTTTCAGAAATTGTTTTTGCACGAACTGCTTTGGAAATCAAAAGTTCTGTTGGAGCAAAACCGGTAAAAATGTATGGATTGATTACGCACAGCAACGCTTTGATCAATCATAACATTGCTAAACTTTTCAATTACCTTGAACCCAAGACCGATTGGCAGGAACGAAATCCGTTTAAATAAATAGCTTTTGTAAAGTTGGTTTGCGCATTTTTCTCATTTCGATAATAAAACCATTTTTTTTCAGGAGCTAATCCCGCTCCCGAAGCCCAATGTCATTAATTTAAGGAAAATCTATAATGCTTTTGCCGAATGGATCTCGCGCAAAGCCGCCAAGTTGACATCCATTTTCTTTGTGACTTTGCGACTTTTCGCGAATTTTTTTAGCCATAATTGTCCTTAAAAAAGCTTAACTTAATGACATTGACCGAAGCCTCGGGACCGGCACAAAAGGATTCCCACTTCTATCCTACCGTCTGGACGCAAATATTGTTAATCAATTTTGAACATGAATTTGCTTCGCCTGTTCGACTTTCAGTCTCGGGTCACGAATTTGCACAAATTTTAACAGGTTAATTTAGTTTGTGAAATTCGTGTTTGTTTTATACTTGTGTCCAGACGGTAGACTTCTATCGGGGCTAGGGCAATCATTTTCATAACAATATTTTCGTATTGTTTGTCATCTCGACTGAAAGGAGAGATCACACGCAGAACTTGACAAAGATTGGTAACTTTCTTTATGGAATTACTTGTGTGATCTCTCCTCCGTCGAGATGACAAGATCGTGGTGACTTTCCGGAACGTAAATCGTTGTCAACTTTGTCGAAATTAAAATTACTTTTTAAGGAATTGCAATTTTCATTTGTTTGTGCAAAATATGAATTTCTAAAGAAGTCTGTGCACCGCAATACTCACCGTCAATCTGAAAATTCACAGGATAATCTGTTTTTATTGTGGCTTTGTCTGTCGAAATAATCACTATATCATCAGAATCAATTGGCATATTACCAGTAATAATTTTTCCGATTAGTAATAAATCAAGATTCTTCAGGATTACCAATTCAAACTTTCCGTCATTCATAACGCCATGCGGATTGATAACAACTCCTGTCCCGTATTTTTGAGAATTCGCAATGACAATCATTCTTGCGGTATGCTCAACCGTTTTATTATTTGCCGAAATAGTTGCTACAAAAGGTTCTTCTGACTCTTTCAATGCCGAATAAGCCTGCAAGGCATATCCCCAGAAACCGCGTAAGTTACTTTCTTCGTAATTCTTAACCAGATTGGCATTAACACCAATATCGCTTAAATGAATACTTTTTTTACCGTTGATACAGATCATATCCATTTCGATATAACGATTCAGAAAAGCAATTCTCAGATTTTCCTCAATGGTAGTAGGCAAATTCAGGTCGACAGATAAACCATTTGCCGATCCTGCAGGCAAAATACCTATAATTACATCAAACTCTTCCATGGCTTCAGCAACCATTTTTATAGTTCCGTCGCCACCGGCAACAATAATTCGTTCGGGTAAATATTGATTATAAAGTTTTTGTATTTCTCTTTGATCATTTTTACCTTTGGTTTCATACACTTCCAGATCAAAATGATTTGTAATTGCAAACTCTTCAACTGCTTCAATCAAATCTGATTTATCCAAGTCTCCGGAAATAGGGTTTACAACAAATATGATATTCTTTTTCAAAATTTTATTTTTAAAGTCAATTAAAATAATTAATTTACAGCATCTATCTATAAATATACGTAATTAATGAAACCAATTTTACAATTATATCGAGGTTATGCCAATGAAGAGGAATTAATTGTAATGGGCCATGTTTTTAAAAGAACGTATGATTATGATTTCCAGAAGAAAAACTTAAAAAATGCACGTTCAATCATTAATCAGTTTAGGATAAAAACACTTGAAAATTTTGATATTTATCTAAAGTGCGGCAATCAGGAAATTCATACTAAAACATTAGACGACGGCTATTTTAAGTTTTGTATTCCGCTTGAAACAGAAACTTCTTTTGGATGGATGGAATATGAAGTCAGCATTAAAGATGAAAATGAAACCATCACTGAAAAAGGCAGTTTTATTAGACCTCACAAAGGAAAATTAGGAATAATATCTGATATTGACGATACCTTTTTGATTTCGCATACTCAAAATTTCTTTAAAAAAATCTATATTCTTTTATTTAAAAATGTAAATGATCGTAAAGTCTTTACAGATGTTGTATCTCATTATCAGGCTTTGAGTTCAGCCGGAAGAAACAATAAAGAAGAAGAAAATGCCTTTTTTTATGTTTCAAGCAGTGAATGGAATTTGTACCGGTTTATCGTAAAATTTACTAAAATACATAAATTACCAAGAGCTGTTATTTTATTGAAAGATATTAGAAGAGGCATCACGGATTTTTTCATGAGCGGACGCGGAAATCACGATCATAAGTTTGATAAAATAAAACATGTTCTGGAGTTCTATCCTAATCTTAAATATGTTTTACTGGGTGATGATTCGCAACACGATCCTATTCTCTATGAAAGAATCTGCAAAATATTCCCTGTGACTGTAAAAGCGGTTTATATTAGGCAAACAGGTAAACATCAAAAAAAAGCAACTCAGGTTGTTTTGAAAAACTTAGAGAATTTAGAAGTCTCTGTTTGTTATTATAAAGACAGCAGCGAAGCGATTATGCACTCTAAAAGCATTGGGCTTATTCAGTAGTTTTTTTTGTTTCAAGTTTCAGGTTTCACATCTGAAACCCTTCTTACAGCCCAGATTGAAGAGGAAAACCGGATTAGATCCAGAAAACAAAAAAGCCTTTGTCAAAGCTCGAAACTTTAACAAAGACTTTATTTAAACTATATGATTTAGGCTCAGAAACTGAAAACTGCCACTGAGACTAAAAACTAAATTAACCTTTAAAATTATCAATCTCTTCCTGAACAATTTCCCAGTCAAGAAGCAATTGATCTAAATCTTTTTTCTTCTTTTTGTATGCAGTAAAAAAAGAGGCATCTTCGATATGTTTGTTGTAATTAGAAGCAAGCAACTTATCATCGTGCTGAATGTCTCGCTCTAATTGCTTGATTTGACTTTCGACTTTACTCAATTTATTTTGTAATGCTTTCCCTTTTTTCTGATCTTCGTACGAAGTTTTATTGCTTTCTTTTGGAGCAGCAGCTTTAGCAATATCTTTTTTCTCGACTTCACGCATGTTTTCAAGATTGCGCTGTTCTAAGAAATAATTGATATCTCCTAAATATTGTTTGATTTTTTGATCTTTGAATTCGTAAACAATATTTGACATTCCCTGCAAGAAATCCCTATCGTGAGAAACTAATAATAAGGTTCCTCCAAATTTTTGAAGTGCGGCTTTTAGAACGTTTTTAGATTTGATATCCAAGTGATTCGTAGGCTCATCCATCAGCAAAACATTGATGGGTTGTAATAATAGCTTACAAAGTGCCAAACGGTTACGTTCACCTCCTGAAAGTACTTTTACTTTTTTCTCTACATCATCGCCACGAAATAAGAAAGATCCCAACATGTCACGCACTTTTGATCGGTTCGTGTCTGTAGCAGCATCTTCCATGGTTTGCAGCAGTGTGATTTCGCCATCAAGATATTCGGCTTGATTTTGAGCGAAATAACCCAATTGTACATTGTGTCCTAATTTGATATTTCCGTCGTATTCAAACTCGTTTACAATAGCTTTGATAAATGTTGATTTTCCCTGACCATTTTGACCAACAAAAGCAATTTTACTACCGCGTTCTACTAATAAATCAATGTCTTTTAAGATCACATTATCTCCGTAAGCTTTCGTTACATGCTCAGCTTCGACTACTACTTTACCCGGTTCTTTTGAAACAGGAAACGTAATATTCATTACTGAATTGTCATCTTCATCAACTTCGATTCTTTCTACTTTATCTAACTTTTTAATCAACGATTGCGCCATTGAAGCTTTTGAAGCTTTTGCACGGAATTTTTCGATTAATTTTTCTGTTTCTTCAATTTTCTTAGCCTGATTCTTCTGAGTCGCTAATTGTTTTTCACGAATTTCATGACGCAGTTCTAAATACTGTGAATATGGTTTATTAAAATCGTATGCTTTTCCTAAAGAAATTTCGATTGTACGGTTGGTAACATTATCCAGGAACATTTTATCGTGCGATACGATTACTACAACTCCGGGATAATTACGCAAGAAACTTTCTAACCAGATGATACTTTCGATATCAAGGTGATTCGTAGGCTCATCCAGAAGCAATACATCATTTGCCTGCAATAATAGTTTAGCAAGTTCAATACGCATTCTCCAACCTCCTGAAAAAGTTTCAGTCTGATTGTTAAACACTTCTCTTTTGAAACCTAATCCCAAAAGAATTTTTTCTGTATCTCCTACATAATTGTAACCTCCCAATAGTTCAAAACGATGGGTATAATCAGACAAGTCTTCAATAATCTGTCCGTATTCTTCACTCTCATAATCAGTTCTGGTAACCAATTGATGATTGATTTCTTCTAATTTCTTCTCTACAATTTTAATTTCAGTAAAGGCTTCATAAGCTTCTTCTAAAACTGTTCTTCCGCGTTCAAAATCAATATCCTGACGTAAAAACCCCATTCGGATATCTTTTTCCTGAGAAATAACTCCGGAATCAGGAGCAAAATCTCTTGCTAACATTTTTAGCATTGTCGATTTACCGGCTCCGTTTTTACCAACAAGACCTACGCGGTCACCGGCACCTAAACGAAAAGTAACTTCTTCAAATAAATATGTTCCCCCAAAAGAAACCGAAAGATTGTGTATATTAAGCATAATTTTGTGACTATTGTTACAGGCAGTAAAGGTTTTAAGTACTTTTTTTACTTTACTTTTTGAAAGTGCAAAAGTAAGACAATTAATTGAAGTTTCGACCCCGGTTTTAAAAACATATCTTTAGGACACTTTCTACTCTCCTATCTTATTTTGCGACCTTGATCTTGCTATTTCATTAGATAGTGACCCTAAAAAAACGGATGAAAGATCAATTAAGATCCTCCATCCGTTTTTTATTTTATTATGATTTTTGCTTATTCTGCTTCTTTTGGCTCTGGCATCAAAATAGATAATACTACTGAGATCACCAAAATTCCTCCGATAACGATCAATGAATAAATTGATTCGATATGATAAAATGGAGCAATGATCATTTTAACACCAATAAACGAAAGGATAATTGCCAATCCGTATTGTAGTTTGCTGAACAAGTGAATGAAGTTATCTAATAAGAAAAATAATGCTCTTAATCCTAAAATTGCAAAAATGTTAGAGGTATAAAGGATAAACGGATCATTTGAAATCGCGAAAATCGCAGGAATAGAGTCAACTGCAAATAGTAAATCTGTAAACTCAATTACTGCTACAACTACTAAAAGCGGTGTTGCTAATTTTTTTCCGTTTTCGTATGTAAAGAATTTATCTCCATCGTATTTATCAGAAACACTAAAAAACTTTCTGATCAATCTTGCCCCTCTTGTATTGTTATAATCTTCATCATCGTCTTCATCACCAGCTGACCAGGATTTAATTCCGGCATAAACAAGGAACAATCCAAAAGCAGTCATGATTAAATTGATATCATATTTAAATCCTTCTAATCCGGCAAGGCTCAATAGTTTGTTTAAGTATGTAAGCTCGATTAAGAATGCTCCTGAGAATATAAAAATAGCTCTTAGAACTAAAGCTCCTATAATTCCCCAAAATAAAACTTTATGCTTGTTTTCGTTTTGTACATCAAAAAATTTAAAGACTAATATAAAAACAAATAGATTATCTACAGAAAGTGCTTTCTCAATCCAATAGGCTGATTGAAACTCATAAAATTTGGCAGCGCCTGCAAAGTGATAAATTAAACCACTAAAAATCATTGCTAAACTTATCCAAACTAATGACCAGGTTATCGCTTCTTTATTAGTTACGACATGGCTTTTCTTATTGAAAATTCCTAAATCCAACAACAGCATGATTACTACCGCGACCGCAAATACTATTATTAAACCTGGGTGTTCTGAAAAAATAGGGTGTTGATTCATTTTTAAATATTAATTAAATTAGATTTGAAATTATTTATTAGCCATTGTAACTACTATAACTCTGCCGCCTTCTTCTTTTGAAAGCAATATTTTTTTACCGTCTGTCAGCTCCAGCATTGTCCCAATAGGAATTTCTTTGTCTTCGGTAACATCTTTTAATGAGGTTAGTTTTTGATTGACAAATACCCATTTATCATTAAAAAATGTAAAGTAACCAACAGGAACTTTTTGCGCTGCGGTCAGTTTTTCATTTCTGGCAATATTACGATTAACGTGCCATTGAAACAAGTATTGATCATTATAAACCATCAATCTGTGATTTTCAGGTTTCCAGGTAGTTTCCTGAAACTGATAATACAAATCTAATACAGGGAGCGTGCCTTTGTGGGCCGTATTACAAAACGGGCATCTTGGTGTATTGGTGTTATCAAAAACGTACCATTTTTGCTCGCAGGAAACATTATGGCATTTCTGCATTAAGTCTGTAGTTTTCAGCAACGCTATTTCCCATTCTTCGGCATTAGGTCTTTGCATCGGGTTGTGTAATCCGTCAATAAAAACTTTATCAAATAAGGTTTTTAAATAAGGGCCCGTGATGGTGTACGGCAATTTTGTAATATCTGCCCAAGGCAAATCCCATTTTGAAACCTGATTGAGTTTGGGTCTGTTTGCCGGATCTGTGGGATGTTCTATAAACATCGCTTTTTCGCCCATCGACAGCAAGTCATCTTTTTCTGTATCGAGATCATGCACCTTCCCGCCTTTTAACGGATGTCTGTGCAATAAAAACATATAAATTAAAACCGGCAATGCATGCAAATCGGTTAATCTGTTTGGTAATTTTCTATTTGGGTCTGTTTTATTCAGATGTTTCGTCGAAAGAACCTCCGGAGCAATAAATTCCGCTGTACCAATTACTTCCGCAGGAAATAATCCGGGAACTACTAATCCGTCTAAATCAATCATACAGGCCGATTTAGTAACTGGATCTATTAGTACATTGTTGTATGATAAATCAGAATGTGCCAATCCCATGGCGTGCATCTTTTTTACGCCGCGGGTGAGATTAACGCTTACCTGAAAATAACTCAACCAATCGCCCAGTTCTGATTTTGCTACACGAAGCGGAAAATGTGGATTCCTGAATTTTGGACCTGCAAACCATTTTCCATTCTTTTCTTTTCCCTGAATTAAATCGCTGGTTTCATATCCTTTTTTAAAGAAAAATTTAGAATCGTAAATCGGGACAATGATTCCTGTTAAGCCTTTATGTTCGATAACATCAGTTGGCCATCTGTACACTTCATTCAGATAATAATCACCGGCATCTCCGTTCTGAATTTGAGCCAAATATTTATTGGTTATTCGTTGTAATCTTTCTTTTTGGTTAAAATCCAGTTTATCCCTAAAAATCGCGACAACATATTTTCTGTCAGGACTAAAATAAACATCCTTTACACCACCGCGCATGGGATCGCCATTATCAACAAACTGATAGGTTTTTGCGGTGTCATTAATTGATTTTACTGTAATCGTACTCATACTTAATATATTATAGCAAGGGTTCTGTCATCATGATTTCCCGGACTCCAAAAATCCATCCAGGCCGAAAGCTGCTGTGCAATTTCAGTATTTTCTTTATCAAAATCAACTTTAATTCTATCTTCATTATTCCCTTTTAGATCTTCCAGAAAATCATTCCATTTTTCTATTTTTTCCAAGTTGGCTTCAACCACAAATTTAGCATCATAAATTCCGTCCGTCATCAGCATTAAATAAGAAAAATCATCCACCAGTTTAAAACCAAATCGGGTAGAAAACTTATCACTCTGAAAAATCTCCGGCATGGTAATAAAACGAGTTCCCCCGCCAAAATCACCTACATCAAGCCAGTTCATTAATTTAATTTCAGTAAGATCCTTATTTAATAATCCGATTGGGCAATCGCCGATTCCGAATGTTAGGATGGCATATCCAAAATCATATTTTTTAACTAAAGTAAAAATTAAGGTCGCATGAAAATTTTTAAGTTCTGTTTCGGTTTGTACAGCAAATTCTTCAATTTTCTGGTGCGCAAAGTGTGCCGCTTTCGAAAGATTTTGGTACACAAAATGACTTATTTTTTTTGATGTTTCGTCAGTTACTTTATTGTGATGTGCTACTAAAACCTGATCGAATTCTTTTAGATATTCAGCATTTAAATTTTCTTCAAAATACTGAATTACAGAGTCACATGCTATTTTAGAACCTTTTCTTGATAATTTTGCCGAACCTGCGCCATCAGAAACTGCTAAAACGCTCCAGCCAATTTCATTAAAATTTTTAAACGCAAAATCATCTTCTCTAAAAGAACCATTATTTGCATGGCTTCGGCCTCGCTTAGAAGCCACTACTATATTTTTATCCAAAAAATGATCTACAACAGCTACATTATCAGGTTTCCAGAAAGGATCATTTTTATCACTGTCAATATTCTTCCACAATGATTTCGGATCCGGATTTATAATAAGTGTTATTGTTTTTTCATTTAGAACAGAATCTTCCGGTTCGCCTTCAACCCTAAACAATAGTTGTATTTTTAAATCTCCGCTTATTTCAGGAATTCCTGTCAATTCATTATTTTCATTAAACTCAAGTCCTGTATTTTCTAATCCTTTAATTTCAAAAGAAGTAAAATCATTCCAACCCAAAGTATCAAAATCAATTTTCGCCAGATATTTTTTGTTCACCGTCCCATTTGGTATTGAGACCGTCTGCGTCAAAATATCGTCAATTCTATTTTTCAATATCCAATTCTGCATAATCATTTTTTGGTTTTCCTGAATTATTTTTACTGCATTAACATTTTTTTCATTAGAGGCAAACTCACTAAAAAGAGCTGCTTTTCCTGAAGAAATGTCAATTTTCTTTTGGGCTAAAAAAGACTGAATATATCTTTGAGTCTCTTCCATGACTTATCCTTGCGTTCTGTTTACATCAAATCCGCCTTCACCAGTACCATAACTTCCCTGATTGTTGCACCAGGGACAAGTACTGATATTTTCATCGCCAATACAATGTATTTTACCGCAAACACAAACTGCAAAAGCAATTTGATTGCCACAACACGGGCAGGTTGGTCCGCCAATAAGTTCATCTGTATTTACTTTGTTGCTGAAGTTTCCTGAATCCGCCAATTCAAAATAAGCATTATCGACCTGATAAGCTCCAACCAACTTGTAATTTTTAGATGATAATTCGATTCCGGCATAAATAGATTCTGCAATGGTTTTACGGTATTTCATCAAATACGGTCTTTTTGTATTCTGGCATTTCCCGTTTAAAACCACAAAATTATCATCGACATATTGACGATTAGGAATTTCTTTTGTTAAATCTATTTTCGAAAGTGTTTCTCCGTCTAATTTTGCCAGTTCGAAACCACTCGAATTATTTTCGACACTTATACTGCTTGTTTTTATGGAATCTGTAACCCACTTAAAAAACTCTTTGTACGATTGCACATTTGTGTTTTTAAAATGAAGTACATTTTCTGTAAGCTCGCCTAATAATTTTGTATCTGTTTCGCTTCCAAAAGAAACCGCAATTAAATTGGCTGTTCTCTGCCAGTTTTGTTTCCATTCGTTTATCGCTGCCTTACTGTCATCAGTAGGAACTCCATCTGTGAATAAGAAAACGATTGGTTTCCAATCTCCTTTTACTTCATAAGTTGTCTTAACGATATTAGTCCTTAATTCATGCATTAAATGCCCTAAGCCTTTGCTTAAAGATGTACCGCTGCCAATTGGAAATTTTGGCGGATAAAAGCTCACTATTTCCTGCAACGGAACTAATGTTTTTGGCTGACCTGCAAATACTATAATCGAAACAAAAACAGTTTCTAATGCATGCGGATCTGTTTTTAATGCCTGAATAATAGTGGCTAATCCTTCTTCGACTTGCTGAATAGGCTCTCCGACCATTGACTCGGAAATATCAATTAGAAAATATATGGGTAATCTTCTCATTTTAAAGGAAGTTTAATAACATTAAAAATATAATTAAAAGTACTATCTGCGTCATATCAACTGCCAAACCAACGCCAACCTGAAACGGTTTTACCATTGTTTTTAGAAAATTAAACAGGGGCGAAAAAATACTATCAAAAAAATTAAAAATACCTCGATAACGTAGATTTAATTTGTCTTTGTAAGGCAATAATTTAGAATACAAAAACAGGCCTACAATTAAAACCTGAATAAAAATTTTTATGATATACATTACGAGACTGCTTTTATTAGTTCTTGTGAAATTTCTTTGAAAACCTGAGTTTCATCACCGTTTATTTTTTTTGATCCGTATACTGAAACACCGTTATTTACTGTCATATAATTGATTGAAAAAGAAGCGCCATAACATTTATTGTTTCCTTTAAACGGGATGGAATGCAATACTTTTATATACATACAATTTTGACGTATTATAATATCGTCTATATAAAAATCATTTTGAACATAATGGTTCAGCAAAGTACGTCTCGCGTTTGTAATAGAAAAATTAACAACTCCGGTAGTTTGATAACAAATGTTCAAACTGTCGATATTCATATTTTCCAGTTTTTCTTCTGCTGTAAATTCATGAACAACCTGATAAGTTGTGTCTGTATAGGAAATTATATTGTTATTACTTCCTGATGAGGATTGACTTACTTTATGGATTATAGTAACAACTATACTAATAATTGATATCAAAGTTCCTAAGACTTCCATAATTAAATAACAACTGTGATTTCGCTTGGCGGCGGCGGCAATGTTACGCTTTCGCCGGTTCCCTGACTTTTATTGCCTTGTTCGATAGTTTCAGAAACCCATTTAAAAAATTGTTTCAATGTAGAACTATCAGCTGAAGCTAAATGCACTACATTATCTGTCAATTCTTTCAGGATATCATCGTTTGCCATGTGTCCGGCGGCACAGCCTACTACTGCACCAAAACTCATGTTTCTAATCTCACGGGTTTTCTCTCTGTAAAATTGAATATCAGAAGGTTTACCATCTGTAAAAACAAATAATAAAGGTTTCCAATCTCCTTTTTGGGTCGCAGAGCCTTTTATTACTTCTTTATTTACTTTTTGAATAACAAAATCCAATCCGGCACCTGTATTTGTGGGGCCACTTTGCGGACAGGTAATTTCTGGCAGCTGAAAGTTTACCAGCTCTGTCAACGGAACTATTTCTTTTACTTCACGATCATAAGTTATAATACTAATCCAGAGCGAATCCAGAGCCTGAGCATCTGAACGCAAGGTATTAATCATGCCGCTTAAAGCATTATTTAAAGCCTGAATTGGCTCTCCGTACATGGAACCTGATGTATCTAATAAAAAATAAACGGGTAGTCTTCTCATAACTTCAAAAATGATTTTAATAAATGGAATTACTGAACTATAAAAATTAGTTTTAGAAATTCACAGGCATACTTGATTGGTACAACTTTCCTAAAAAAAAGATGCAATACAAAAAAGTTTATTCAATTAAAACGGTATTATAAACTCCGCCTTTCTGAAATTTAAACCACGATGTTTAATTCAGATGGTGGTGGAGGTAACTCTTTAAAATTCGTGAAATCTTTACCAAAATCTTCCACTTTTGTTGAACTGACTCCAATAGAAGCTGTAACCCATTGAAAAAATTTCCCAATACTGGAACTATCAGCTGTATCAAGACTTACTACATTATCAGTAATTCTTTTTAGAATAGCGGTATCTGCACCACCACCTGCAGCACAGGCAACTGTAAAAGCTACTTTTGCTTTTTTGAATTCATTCAGACCGTTTTCCCAATTATCGGTCGGAATTCCGTCAGTCATAATAAACACTAACGGTTTCCAATCTCCTTTTTGTTCTGTTGTTGTTTTGGCAACTTCAGTTTCTATTTTTTGTGCCACTAATCTCAATGCATCTCCAAGAGCAGTTACTCCTGTTGCTTTAAGATCTACCATCTGAAAAGAGGCCAAATCTGTTAACGGAATGATTTGCTGCGCTGTAGTATCGAAGGTAATTATGCTTAAAAAAGCGGTTTCAATGGCTTGCGGATTCTGTCTTAATGAACTAATCATCATCTGAACGCCATTTTTCACAGCTTCGATAGGCTCACCGGTCATTGAACCGGATGTGTCTAATACTAAATATACAGGCAGTCTTCTCATAGTTATAAATTTTTATACGGGAATATTGTAAGTTGGTGTTTCAGTAGTATTATTTTGCTGGTTAGAACTTTCAATACCATTGATATTATATGTACTTGTATTTGCTTCCGGATCGTGCTGTGTCAAATGACTCATAACAGCCTGAGTAAGATCTTTACCGCCAACTACATGATGATATGCTGAACCTATTGTATAGATGGGTCCCCACGGAAATCCCCACCATCCTACAAATAAATTTAGAAACACAAAACCATAAGAATACTTAAAAGTATTTTCGCCTGGCCTGATAAAATAAATAGCCGAGCTTCTTTTTAAGGTCATTAATATAAATGAAACAGTGTATGGAAATATTACAAATTTTCCTCCCTGATATACCAGATCCCGCACCTGCGAAACTCTTAGCCCTTCTATATTTTTGATTTCCATTACAGGTAAGACTGCACTATTTTATGAATAGTCTGACCTAAGAATGTATCATCTGTTGGATCACCAATTGCACTAAATTTCCATTCGCCATTACGTTTGTATAATTTACCCATTATAATAGAACGTTTGTTGATATATTGCGAATCTGCAGAAACATTATACGAAGCAAATTCTGAAACTACTCTTGTTGGAGTACCTTCGTACATTCTGATTTTTGCATAAGGAATCTGAGAGAAATCTTCTTTTCCTGCATTATTTAAAAAGAAAAATATCTGAGTGACTTTAGGATCAACTTTCGAAAGGTCAACGGTAATAATTTCATTATCCAGACCATCATCTCCACCTGTATCACCTGCAAGATCATCTCCTGTATGTTTTAAAGCACCATCAATACTTAACAATTTACCTTTTGGCAAACCAAATTGCTGTAATACTTCTACTCTGTATAACGGAGAATACAAGTGATCACAAAGTTTGTTTTGATCATCAATTAATATGCAGCTTAAATCTAAGTCGATTTCTACCACATTTTTTGATAATCCTAAAAACCCTTTAGTTTCAATTGCTCCCCAGTTTACACCAACGCAGAAATTAGTTAATGTTTCACCGCTTGATTTTCTTAAATCAATTTTTTGTCCTTTGGTTAAGTTAATTGCCATGGTTCGTTAAAATATTTATATTAATTAAATTTATTCAAATAATCCTGTAAGCCGCCTTTCATTCCGATACCAACAGCTTCAAATTTCCATTCACTATTTCTTTTGTAAATTCTTCCAAACTCAACTGCTGTTTCAATAGAAAAATCTTCATCAAGTTCATACTTCACTAATTCTGTATTCGTCTGATCAAGGATTCTGATGTATGAATTTCTAATTTGTCCAAAATTCTGTCTTCTTGTATCAGCATGATGAATTGTTACAACAAATGAAATTTCATTTACATCTGCAGAGATTTTAGACAAGTCAATTTGTATTTTTTCATCATCACCATCACCCTCTCCTGTTAAATTATCTCCTGTGTGAATTACTGAACCATCAGGTGATTTTAGATTATTGTAATAAACAAAATGGTTATCATTTGGAATTTTTCCATTAGCCCCAACCAAAAAAACCGAAGCATCTAAATCAAATCCTTCTCCTGTACTACTTGAATTACTGTCCCAACCAAGTCCTACAGTAAATTTTGGTGCATCAATACTTTGTCTTTGACCTTTTTCTAAATTAATTGCCATTTTATTTATCCTTTACTTTATATTAATATTCAACATTGTTTTTAAGATATTCGTTTGCTCATCAACGTTTTGTAAATCTTCTAAAAAGTCGACTGACGATATTTTATTTAAATAATCCTTTAAAACCTCTTGCACACTTTCCTGAAGAGAGGTTTTAATGGTGCTTAACTCCATTTCTAACAAAGCGTTTTTATCCTGCAATTGCATTATAATTTCTCCTTTGGCAGAATTATTCTTAGAAAGATCTACTTCTTTCTCCATCTCACTGTCTATAAAAGAGAATGATTTTTCATTTCCAACAAAAATGAATTTATCGTTAGAATCCCTAAATTCATACACTTCTATAATCTCATTATTGCAAACTAAACCACATAAAAATTTAATCTTAAAATTGAGAATATTAAGTCGGCCTAAAAGTCTTTTTTCAAACTTAACGTACTTATTCTCATAATTTTTTTTATTCGCCGCAGTTAGTTTTTCATATTGATCAATATTAATCTCTCTGTAATATTCAGACTTAATTCCGTCCGAAAAAGTGATGATATCATGCCAGTCAAAAAAACTATTGCTGTCTGATGCAAAAATCTGATACAGCTGCTCTATTTTTTTCGACATGTTTTGCGCATGTTCTTTTGTTCGGTCAGAGAACTTTTCTTCTCCAATTTCAAACTTCAGTTTCGATATAATATCATTGTTGATATATATTTCATCTGAAACGAGCATGTATTGCTGTTCTTTAGCTTTTTTAATCTTTTGGAACAAATCTATCAGACTGTTAGTAAACTGAATATGAAATAATTCTAATTTATTAATGTCTAATGTCTGGTTCTTCTGAAAGAGTGAATGAATTACTTTTGTTCTTACCAAAACGCCAACAAAGTCCTTGTGGTTAAAAAAATTGGACAACAATTTTAAAACCACAAGTTTTCTGTTACTATCTTTTATTATTTGAACGTATCTTTCCTCTTCCTCTTGCATCTTCAATTAATTCCTTATTCTTCTAACTTATAACCCCTTTTTTTAATTCTATTTCAAGGCTTTGTAATCCAGCATCCAGCTGTCTTCTGGTTTCTGTACCTTGTTCGTGAATTTGTTTTACTTCGGTTAAAGTATCTATTAATGATTTTGTTGTCATTTTTAAAGTCTCGAGAGAAACGACCGTATTTTCATTTTCCTTAGCTACTTCAATACTATTTTGTTTTAGCATTTCGGCATTTTTCTGTAAAATGGTATTCGTTGTTTCTGAAACTTTTCTCTGAACTTCAATGTTTTGTTTTTGTCTTTGCAGTGCTACAGCAAGTGTCAGCTGGTTTTTCCAAACTGGCATTGTCGTAGTCAAAATAGACTGTGCTTTCTCCGCAATAGATGTGTTGTTGTTTTGAACTACACGTATTTGCGCTAGTGATTGCAGCATAATAAAACGAACAATTTTCATATCGGCCAGACGTTTGTCCAAACGGTTTATGAAATTTCTTTTGTCTGAAATTTGATAATCCTGGTATTGCGTTGGATTACCTTCCATTACAGCAAGTTCTTCTCCTAATTCTTTAAATCGGATCTGACCTGCAATAATATGTTTTTCCATTTCTTTAATCAGATTCACATTGCCATCAAACATGGTTTGTAGCGCACTGTTATCTTTTACAGAATTGATCATTCCGGCTTTTACTTTATTACTGATTTTATCAATATTTACAGTAATCTTATCGTATTGCTGGAATAGTTTTTTTACATCTATTACTAATTTATTAAGTAACGGAATCTTAGACATAAAGCGTTTAAACGGTCCTTGATCCAACTGATCAACATCGACATAATTTAATTCTGTCAACAAATCAGTAATCAAAGTTCCTACTTCGCCAGAATTATACGTTCTTACATTCGTTAAGAAAGTATCACTTTGCTTAGCGATAGAGTTTTGAATTTCGGCTCCATAATTCAGAATCGAATTCGCATCATTTTCATTTAACTGATTCGAAATAGATTTGAAATTATTTACTTCAGCTTCTGAGATTGAAGTTAAATTCACATTACCATCCTTGTCAATCAAAGCAGTATTTTGCTGAGTAACTAATTGATTTTCTTCCATTTTGGTTTATAGGTGATTTTGTTGAATTGTAACGATTGTCTGCTCTAACTTTTTATCATCGGTTGGAACTCCAACTGCACTAAATTTCCATTCGTCATTTCTTTTATAAAACACTCCTAAAACCATAGAAACTTTTCCGGCAAAAGTAGCATCGTTTGCGATGTCGAAACGGGCAAATTCCTGACTAACTTTTGTTGGTGTTCCTTCGTAGATACGAATAGAAGCAAAAGGAATATCTTTAAAATCCTGTCCTCTGAAACTATTTATAAAAAATGCAACATGATTTGCTGCCGGCGTTAATTGCGAAAAATCTAAAGTGATCACTTCATTGTCTAAGCCGTCATCTCCATTTAAATCTCCGGTCAAATCATCTCCGCTATGTTTAATAGCACGATCATTCGAAATTAATTTTTTAAAGTTAACTGAATCGATGTGATTTTTTTTATCATCATAAACGGCACAACTTGCATCTAAATCTACTGGTTCTTTTTTAGTTCCAAAAAATCCTTTTTTCTCAATTGCTCCCCAGTTTACACCAACACAAATGTTTTGTAATTTAGTACCGTTGCTTTTTTCAAGATTTATGCGTTGTCCTTTTTCTAAATTAATTGCCATTTTTTAGTTGTATTTGTTTAAGTAATCTTCTAATCCGCCTTTCATTCCAACGCCCATTGCTTCAAATTTCCATTGACCGTCTTTATTGTAAATTCTTCCAAATTCAACCGCGGTTTCTATAGAGAAGTCTTCTTCCAGCTCGTATTTTACCATTTCTGTATTATTGCTGTCATCTACAATTCGAATAAACGAGTTTCTAACTTGCCCAAAATTTTGTTTTCTGTTTACGGCATCATGAATAGTTACTACGATACAAATTTCTTTTACGGCAGGATTTATTTTTGTCAGGTCAATTTTTACCTGTTCATCATCTCCATCTCCGTCTCCTGTCAGGTTATCACCTGTATGCACAACAGCCTCATCCGGGGATTTTAGGTTATTGTAAAAAACAAAATGAGCATCTGATATAATTTTTCTATTGTAGCCTAATATAAAAACTGAAGCATCAAGGTCAAAACCGGCTCCTGTGCTGCTATTGTTTGTATCCCATCCTAAACCAATTGTAAATTTTGGAGCGTTTATATTTTCACGCTGTCCTTTTTGTAAGTTGATAGCCATAGTTTTAATCTATTTTTATTACATTAATGTTACTTTCATATTCTAATATCTGGTGATAATTATTACTTATTGCCAAATGAAATAATTCGTCGCTTTTTTGAGAAGAAATATTCTTCATTAAAAAATCAAACTCCTCTTTGTTCAAACTTAAAATAAATTTTACTATTCTGGTATTGTATTGAAAATGTTCGCTATTGATTATCGAAACAATGTCTTCAACAGTTTTAATCTCAAAATAATTATAATGATTTTCAATTTTTGGATGAATGTCTTTATTTGCAAGTTCTGCGAAATAAACAAAAACGAAATCACCTTTTACGTCATATTGATTCAAAATCTTATTTACCGTATGTTCGTGACTGCCTGTTATTTTGATATCATCTACAAAAATGCACAGTTTTTCATTAATAAAATTCCGATCTATATAATAGGTGTCATTTGATATTAAATTTACTCTTTCGTTAAAATCCAAATTCCCATAATCAGTTACATAAGTCTGATTTCTATAGATTTTTGATTCTATACTCGCCTTTTTACCATTTTTGAACAAAAAGCTATTTAATTCTTTTTTAAAATAATAACATAAAAAATTTGAGGCTGTGGGTATTGACAAGTACGGACTTGGCAAAATTACAATCTCCTGATCAGAAAGCAGTAATTCTCTGAACTGATCTACAAATCCGACAAATAAATCCTTAGCAAATTTTTCAGCATAAAATTTATCGCCAAATTTAAATCGGCTGTATTCTTTTTCCTCAAACGGACAATTATCTTTTTCGATAATTTTATGTAAGCTATAACTTTTATTCACTTTTAACTTTTTAATAGATGCGCTTCAAATCCAAAATTAAGAGCGCCATTATAATCTGCAATACTGTTATCTCCAATATGCAGCACATCATTTTTATTAACTTTCTTTGACTCATTTACCTGATCAAAAACTAACTGAAAAATTTCGTTGTTAGGTTTTGAAAATCCAACCTCGTCAGAATAAATCTGAAAAGAAATAGAATCTGCCAATTCATAATAAGAAAGAAGTTTTTTTAAGCTTCGACCTTTTATGAATCCTGTATTACTCAATATATTAATTGATTTTCCTTGCGCGACTATCTCTTCAAACTGAAGTTTAATATTCGGAAAAATCAATTCCGGTTTATAATTAAAAAACAAAACCTCTGTTTCATTATAAAACTCACCTAATTTCTCCGTTCCATTTGCAAGTAAATCTACATCGAGAGCGTTTAAAATTAGATAATAAATCTCATACGTACTTAAATTTAATCCTGTTTTTTCGTTAATATTATTACACAAAACATCATAATATCGTATCACTTCGGTTACCTTTTCTAAAGGTGCGTTTATTTCAAAGAAATCCTTAAACAATAAATTTCTCTTCTTTTTAAATTCAGGATTAGACCTTATTAATGTTAACCACAAATCAAAAGAAAGATGGCTGTATTTTTGGTGATTTAATTTCAAAATATGCGTTTAAAGTATCGAAACATTATTGTTCCGAAAATATACAATTGTACAGTTCTTAAATGGGCTTTTATTACTTTATTATCTCTCCTGAATAATATTTTTCAAGAAAAAATCCTAAATCTGCTTTATACCCAATCCCCGAAGCTTCAAATCTCCATTGATCATTGCGTTTGTATAATCTTCCGAACTCTACTCCTGTTTCTACCGAAAAATCTTCGTCGAGTTCATATTTAGCAATTTCCTGGCCATTGGCATCATCCACAATTCTGATATAAGAATTTCTAACCTGACCAAAATTTTGTCTTCTTCTTTCAAAATCTTCTATGGTAACCACAAAAAGGATTTCCTGCACACTTGCATCGATCTTGCTCAGGTCTACTTTTATTGCTTCGTCGTTATCTCCATCGCTATTTCCACCCGTTGGATCATCTCCTGTATGCTCAAGAGCACCATCAGGAGAAATTAAATTGTTATAAAAAATAAAGTATTTTTCTCCTAGAAGTTTACGATCTGAGTTTATCATTATAGCTGAAGCATCTAAATCAAATTCATGCCCTGTTCCTTCATTAGGATCCCAGCCTAATCCTACAGAAATTTTAGACAATCCAATATCAATCTTTTGTCCTTTTTGTAAATTTATTGCCATTTTATAATTTTTATTAAATCTTAAATAATACAATGATACAAAAAGCAAACTAAGTAAAAATGTGGGATTACGTAAAAGGGAAAATATTTATTAACAAATTGCTGATATCAGGCAAAAAAAACTACCGAAATGACAAAAACTCTAATACTTTTTTCCAAGTAGAGTTGCAACAAAATAGGTATATTTGCAACTTATCTGCTTTGTAAGATTAATAAATAATAAATCTATCAATATTCGAAAGAATTATTATTCAAAAAAGAAAAAAATCTTCGATACTACATCAAATAATACTTAGAAGAATGTTTAAAAAAGGATCAAAATTAAATAGTATTTTAACGGGAAGTTGTCCAAAATGCCAAAAAGAAAGCATGTATACAGACAGCAATCCGCTTCATTTGACTAAAGTTTTAAAAATGAATGACCATTGCAGTCATTGCGGATTTAAATATCAAATTGAACCTTCATTTTTTTATGGTGCGATGTATGTAAGCTACGGATTAAATGTTGCGGTTGGGATTGCGGCTTTTATAATTTCCTTTGTATTTTTCAAAGCTTCAATCGAAGAATCCTTTATCGCAATAGTTATTAGCTTAATTGTATTGTTTCCGTTTGTTTTAAGACTTTCAAGGAATTTATACATTAACATGTTTGTCTCTTATGATCCTAAGGCCGGTCAAAAATAAGAGTCTTTAAATATCTTTTATGAAATCGCTGAATATCAATTTCACGATCTAAAGGAACTTCATTTTCGATTTTATCAAATAAAGCTTTTGCCATTGCAGGCCCAAGCATTACGCCTCTTGTCCCTAATCCGTTTAGAATATGCAGCGATTGATGCTCATGGTGTGTACCAATCAAAGGTCTTCTGTCTTTAACAGTTGGGCGAACTCCACCAAAATGTTTTACAATTTCAAAATCGCAGGTTATAATTTCTTTTATACGCTCAAGAAGTTCTTGTTTCCCTTCTTCTGTAGGTAAATCTGTTTTATCCTGCCAGTTATATGTAGCACCAACTTTAAATAAATCATTACCCATAGGCAATATAAAAACGCTTGTATTTACTATAACATCAAGATCTAAATCCGGTGCTTTTATTACAAACAATTCTCCCTTTGTACCGTCTAGTGGCAAATAATTAAAGAAAGGATTTTTATGCAGACCAAAACCTTCTGCAAAAATAATATGACGGGCCCGGATATTTTTATATTGAATTCCATTATCTAAAAACTCTATACAACTACTATCAAAAGACTCTTCTAATAACAAATTATTATCTTGCAAATACTTTTTGTAATTATCCAGCAACAAAGCTGTATCTACATAACCTGTATGCAAAACTTCTCCATAATCGTATGGAGAATCAATACTATTATATTTTTTGGTAATTAATTTAGTAGATAGAAAAGGTGCCAGATTTATTTTGTCTGAAGCAGCAAACCAATTATTCTGTTCTTCGATCGAAAAGAATTTTCTTAAAATAGGGAGTTTAAAATTAAATTTTACCTGCAATTTATATTCTATCTGACGGTAGAAATCGCTCATCAGTATTAATTGTTCTTGCGCTTTCCAAACCTCACTAAAACGTTTCAAAATAACGGGATTATATAAACCGCCAGCGACTTTTGATGAATTTTGAGATTCATTGTCAACAACTAAAATAGTTCTATTGTTTTTAAGGGCAACTTCTGCAAAAGAAATTCCTGCTAATCCAGATCCAACAATTAAATAATCTAACATGTATAAAAAGATAAAAATAAAAAAAACTCTCACTACAAAGGTAGTAAGAGTTTCTGTTATAATACAACCAGATATTTAGTAGGTCCACATATCTTGCTCGAAATTACGAATCTTCTCTTTTACTCTTTCTGCTTCCAACAGCTGACTTTGCGAATCATCTTTCATATACGCTTTAATCTCACGATCTCCATACATATTTTCTTCTTTATAAATTACTGCATTAAAATACCTCGAATTTAAAATTTGATCAAATGAAATTGGACGCGCTGAATTTTTATCATTAAATGCTTTTGCTTCATAAAGCACTTCTCTGGCATCTGGAAAGAAAATCCAAAATAGCTCAATATAATCTTTCTCGTCGCTATTCATTGTATAAACATCGGGAGTTACGGGACAAATTCCCAGTAAACGATATTTCAGTTCACTCTGGCGTTTATCAAAATACCAATAACCTTTTATTTTATATTGTGTAACATCTGCAGCAGTCAAATCCTGTTTCAAAATATATTCTGCCGGCACTGATCTTGTTGCCCCTACAGTTTCTTCAACATAAGAAACGGATTTCTTTTTCCCGGTACCTGTAATTACTTTTTTCTTGACTACACGCGATTTGTAGTCGTCCGGATATTGGTTGATTAATTCTCTTCCCGCATCTGTTGTATCAACACGGGATAACGCACCCTGAATATCTTTCAAAGATTTTTTTGTATTGAAATAGCTATCACTATATACTTCAGTTATTTTACCACTTTTCATCCCTTTGATTAACACATCATAAAGAGAACGTCTGTCTGAACCAATATTAGCAGTATCTACAGGAAAATATAAAGGGAAATTAATTTTCTCATTTAAATCAATAATTTCCCAGACCGTTTTTCCCATCAATACATCCCGATCATCTACATACCCATAAGATAATGGCTTGTCATTGTCCGAAATTCGTTGTGCAGGAGTCTTTAATCCTATCTGAGCAGGCGTTTTTGCATTTAGCAAATTTGATTGTGCGTGGCAGCAAAAACTTCCCGTAGCAGCAATAACAACAATTAAAAAAAGTCTTATTTTCATCATGATATTAGTATAAAACATTGAACGTAGCTTTATTAAATTTATTGTAATTTTCTTACATATTAGTAGGGTAAAAAATTAAAACACTAAAAAAATCTTTTTTTTGCGCTAAATAATACCTACAAAGTAAGAGTAATCACTACAACAAAACACCAAATAACTGACTAACAACAAACTAAGTTACATTTTTTTATTCTATCATCGTTTTAATATTACTTTAAAAATGCGATTATCTACATTTGTACTAAAATGAATTATATGTAAGGAATTCAGAAATACTTATTATTTTGCTAAAAAAAACAAATTTCATCAAATGAATATCAGTTAATATAATATTATACACTTGAATAATTGAGCTTAATTAAAGACAAAAAAAAAAACTCTTACTGCTATGCAGTAAGAGTTTTTTTTTATGTAATGAGATACTTAGTAATTCCACATATCTTGTTCGAAGTTACGAATCTTCTCTTTTACTCTTTCAGATTCTAACAATTGGTTTTGTGCATTATCTTTCATGTAATCTTTGATCTCACGATCTCCGTACAAGTTTTCTTCTTTGTAGATAACCGCATTAAAACGTCTTGAATTTAATATCTGATCAAATGAAATTGGAAGCGCAGAGTTATTATCGTTAAAAGCTTTTGCTTCATGCAAAGCTTCTCTCGCATTAGGGAAGAAAACCCAAAATAACTCAATATAATCCTTCTCCTCACTATTCATTGTATAAACATCCGGAGTTACAGGACAAATTCCCAGCAAACGATATTTCAGTTCACTCTGACGTTTGTCAAAATACCAGTATCCTTTAACTTTATATTGTGTAACATCTGCAGCAGTTAAATCCTGTTTAAGGATATACTCTGCCGGTACTGATCTTGTTGGTCCTACTGTTTCTTCAACATAAGAAACAGATTTCTTTTTCCCGGTACCGGTAACTACTTTTTTCTTCACTACACGTGATTTGTAGTCATCCGGATATTGGTTGATCAATTCTCTTCCTGCATCTGTTGTATCAATACGAGATAACGCACCCTGAATATCTTTCAAAGATTTTTTAGTATTGAAATAACTGTCGCTATACACTTCAGTTATTTTGCCATTTTTAACAGCCTTCGTCAAAACGTCATAAAGAGAGCGTCTGTCAGAACCAATATTAGCCGTATCTACCGGAAAATATAATGGAAAGTTGATTTTTTCATTTAAATCAATGATTTCCCAAGTAGTTTTCCCCATCAATATATCTCTATCATCTACATAACCATAAGCCAAAGGCTTATCGTTATCTGAGATAAGTTGAGCAGGAGTTTTAAGACCTATCTGAGCAGGTGTTTTCGCATTTAGCAAATTAGATTGCGCATAAGAAGAAAAACCTCCAGCGATAGAAACAATAGCTATTAAAAAATTTCTTACTTTCATCATGATACCATTATAAGATATTGAACGTAGTTTTACCTACTTTTTATTATTGTATTTCGTAAATTACCGGAGCAGTTCTTGGCAATAAATAACTACCAGCTCCAACAAGTTTAGTTTTAATTTCAGAAATAGTAACCTGATCTCCTTTTCCAGCTCTTGAAAGTATTGTTTTACACTGAGCATTCAATTTATTTCCAGAAACAACAACAGTAGGCTGTCCTGCAATTTTCAAATTAAATCCAACAACATCTAAACCAACTTCAAAATCGAAGTCAAGTAATTTAGCACCAATAGTAGCAATCTCTAAGTTAGATTTAGGTCCTCTTACAACACCCACTTCTCCTCTAATTGTACCAGTTGGTCCAGGAATACCTTTAATTCTGAATGTTTTCTTATCTGTAACTTTATCTCCGTTTGGCAACGTACCAGTAACAGCAATTGTAGCTTCATTACCAGAACCCGGGTTCATGTTATATTTACCTGGTTTTCCAGCTGAAGATAATCCCGGAGCACTAGCAACAACTTTGTTGTCAGCAACACCAGCAAAAGATACAGAGATTGGGTTAACAACCCCTCTATAAACAACATTCATTTTATCAGCAGAAATTGTAGCAGAATTTGGTCTTGGAACTACAACATAAGTTCCATTAAAAGGAAGAACAATTGGCTTACCATTTTCAACAAAATTAAAAGAACCTCCTATTTTTTGCTCTCCTACTCCACCAGCAGTCATTTCCAGAACAGCCTGACCATTAACTAATCTTCCAGGTCCTTTAAAATCAGTAAATTGAGCATTTGGATCGTATTTACCCAAAACTACTTTACCTGTAACTTTTTCTCCTTGAAAATAAGCATTTTTATCTAATACAACAATGGCTTCAAATTTACTGTAAGAAGCCTCATCAACTGCTGCTTTTCCTAAAGCACGATTGTAAACATCGGCTTCTATTTTCTGTACATCATTCTGCCAAGCTGAAAGTTTTGCAGCGGTTGCAATTGCGGGAAATCCTTTAAAATGATATGCTAAATATTTTTCTTTAATACCATCTTTATTTTTGACATCAGAAACATCAAATTTCTTGTTAACTTCAGTAGATATATCAGCATACTTAGCACCAAGAGCAGCTTTCATATCTGCTTTGTATTTTTCAATCTTAGCAATAATTTCATTACCTTTTTTAGTGTAACCATCACCTGTAAACCAGTCGTCGATGTTATCACCTCTGTCCATAGACTCGTAAGGTAACTTTCCAGTTTCTTTATCTATTTCAAAACCATTTACAGCTTGCGCCTTTAAACTTCCAATAAAAGTATAAAAATCTTTTGAAATAGCTTCCACCTTATGGGCAACTACAGCTGCATCAGCAAATTCTCCTTTTGCCTCAGAAGCTTTTAGATTTAAAGTTTCTAATAACTTTGCGTTTGTTGTAACTGAAGAAACATTTGCATCTTCAAATTTTTCATTCATCAAACCAAAAGCAGATATAACTTCTTTTGATACGTTCATTGCCAACATTGCGATGAAAACCAGATACATCAGGTTAATCATCTTCTGTCTAGGGGTTAATTTTCCTCCTGCCATTTTTTCTAATTAGTTCTTATTAATAAATTTAATATAATAGTCAAAAACTAATTATCCTTTGTTACTCATTGCAGAAAGCATACCACCGTAAACACTGTTTAAAGAAGCAATGTTTGCAGTCATTGATTGCATTTGTTCTTTCAATTTAGTTGCATTTTCAGCGATTTCACTGTTTGCTTGTGCATTTCTTGTAGCACTTTCTAATTGAACTTTGTATAAGCTGTTTAATGATTCCATTTGTGCAGCAGCCATAGACATTTCTTCAGCATATTTCTTTTGTCCTGCAATAGAATCTACTGTTGGAGAAATTGCTTTTGCAGCTCCTTCGAAATTTTTGATAGAGTTTCCTAAACTTGACATCAATTCTCCGTCAATTTTAGCTTCTTTCAACATTACGTCTAATTTTTGAGACAACAATCCTTGGGCATCAGATGGAGCTTCAACTTTATTCGCTTTTTTTACTGCTTGACCGTTAGCTAATTCAGGATAAACAAGAGTCCAGTCTAACTCTTCATCAACTGGTTCAAAAGCAGAAAGTGCAAAGATTAACGCTTCCGTTACCAATCCAATAGATAACATCAAAGTTCCTGTTAATGGTCCAATCTCAAAGTGAGTAATTTTGAATAAAGCTCCAATAATTACTACTGCCGCTCCCATACCATAAGCGAAATTCATTGCTTTTTTACTTAATAATGCCATAATACTTTTTTTTAGGTTTTAATTTAAAATAGATTTGATTTGGTTATTTGAATTCAATTATAATTTACTTTTCTTTTTTCCGCTTCCGGTTGCTTGGGTTCCCATGTAATCTTGTACTGTTCTGAAACCAATATAACTTCTTGCAGAATCTGCATATTCATGGTCACGTGTGCTTACCTGTAGGAAATAAGCAACATCTTTCCAAGAACCTCCACGAACTACTTTTCTTTGATTGTTTCCATCAATTACGTTAGGGTTCATTGTAGAAACATATTCGTATGCATTTGGATTATAAGCTGAATCTGTCCATTCTGAAACGTTTCCTGCCATGTTGTATAATCCGTAACCATTTACATCATATGATTTAGCCTCAACAGTATACAAAGCTTCGTCAGCTGCATAATCACCTCTGCTTGGTTTAAAGTTTGCCATAAAACAACCTCTGTCCGTTTTAGTATAAGGACCTCCCCAAGGATATGTAGCTGATTCCAGACCACCTCTTGCAGCATACTCCCATTCTGCCTCTGTTGGCAATCTGAATGAGTTTACTAAATCACGTCCTTTTTTCTTTGATTTAATATAACTGTTTTTATTTAACGTTCTCCATGCACAAAATGCTTTAGCTTGTTTCCAGGTTACACCAACTACAGGATAATCTCCGTAAGCTTTGTGCCAGAAATAGTCATTATGCATTGGCTCATTATAAGAATAAGCAAAATCTTTAATCCAAACTGTTGTATCAGGATAAACACTAACTTGTTCTGTTTTAACGAAATCTTTTCTTTTACCAACTTTAGCTTTTGCAGCAGCCTGAATGTCCATCCAAGAATAACGGAATTTCAATTTGTTTACATCAATTGTTCTCAAACCATTATATGATTCTTCAATTGGCAAATACATAGAATCCATTACCTCAGCATAATATTCATCCGGATATGCTTTAGTATCTTTGATTAACTTTACTTTTTTGTTCAGTTTTCTTCCAGCATAAGGATCATCTTTTGTTCCTACACTATAGTAATTATCATACATGTATTTATCATATGCCGTCATTTTGTCCGGCTCTGAATCATTAAATGCATAATCTGCAATACTTCCACCTTTTTTTCCTTTGTCACCAGTAGATTTTTGTCCTGTTTCATCAGCAAGAATTGCCAAACGAACTCTCATTGTAGAATCTTTTACCCATTCTACAAATTGACGGTACTCACTATTTGTAATCTCAGTTTCATCCATATAAAATGCACGAACTGTAACTGTTTTAGTTGGAGCATCTTCCACATTAGCTAAATCAGCATCTGATTTACCCATAATAAAAGACCCACCTGGAACTAAAGTCATTCCATAAGGCTTCTCCGGATGCCATTTCCCTCCCGAGACACCAACCAACTCACCTTTGTCTCCTGACTTACCACAGCCAATTACCAGTGTTAACATTGCTGCAAATGCAATAAACTTCTTCATATAAATTTGGGATTATCTATTCATTATTATAAGTCCGTAAACGTATTTATTATTTATCTAAAAAACAATACAAGTTGCGAAATTTATTTTATCGCTCAAAAATAATGTTAAATAAAATAAAAAAAAAATATTTACTCGACAAACTAACGCAAAAAATCGATGTAACGCGTTAAATTTTATATTTTGTTTTTATTTTCTTACTAATATTGGTTAACTATTTTTCAAAACTTTTCAAAAATTGAAAAATTGAACAAAATTTTCTTTTATAAAGCATTTTTTCGTTGAGCTTTCCACCATCTTTCCGGCAATTCCTGATTACAAGCGCTTAGATATTCGTCGTACGAACAGGGTAATAACGTATTTCTCTTCAACTTATTGTGACCATTTGACTCAAACGGAATTTCAATCCACCATCGCTCTGTTTTATCACTCTTATAAAAAACTAATTCTTCTTCTTCAAGTGGAACAATATATTTTAAATACGTTGCTCTACTACCAAATGGATATTCTTTAGATCGATAATGATATCCTTCTATAAAATACCAAACCATTTGTGCAATAATAACTGATTCCGGTGCTGTACTATTATGATTAAAAATCCCCAAACAGGATACTTTATCACTAATTCCCGCATATCTGGCTAACGAACATATTTCTTTTCCGTTGAAACCATTTGGTTCAAAAGAAATTAGATTTCCTGATTCTGAAGATTTTACCGAATTCAAATCTATACTTACCAAATCAGCATCTCTGAAAACAGGTTCAGCCAGTGCAATATTATTTGAGATTTCACCCAAACGATAGGCATCAAAAAATAACTTTTCGATCAAATCAATTTCTTCCTGCGAATTGTAATACGTCTGATAACCAATATTGCAATAGTTAAACAGATTATTAGGCTCATCGATAATAATTTTAGTAAGATAAGAATTAGCCGAAACTGTTTCGTTTTCTTTTCCAAAATCAAATTTATTATCTACGGCTACCATATTTACCATTTGCTCTAAATCATCATAAGCACGATACAAAGCATAGGTCAAATCCTGTGAACCTCCCAGAACTATAGGAATCACTTTATTCCTGATTAATCTTGATGTAACCTTTTTTAAAGCGAAATAAGTATCCTCTACAGAATTCCCTGCGCGAATATCACCTAAGTCTGCAATAGATGCATCCCAGTTACCGGGAAACATACTGTACAGTCTCTTACGAACTGCATTTAAATCAACCTCATTAATCACATTACTATTACGTCGGTCTTCTAAAACACCAACTATTGCAATCGTAATTTTGCTTATATCAGGAAACTGATCTTGTGTATGCAAAACAATTTTGCTACCCAATTCTTGTGAAGACAATGAACTAATGAATTTTAAAATTCCTTCATTAACTGGTTCTAGAAAATCAAACTCCATTTATTATTTCTTTTTAGCAGCTGGTTTTTTAGCTGGCGCTTTTTTAGCGGTTGTTGCTTTTTTGGCCGGCGTCTTTTTTGCCGGTGTTTTTTTGGCGATCATTTCCTGAACTTCGGCCAATGTTAATTTTGTTGCATCAACATCTTTACTTAATTCAATTTTGATTTTACCTTTTGTAATAACCGAACGTCCCCAACGAGCTTTTTCAACCAAAATTCCTTCATCCTCCCAATTGTGGAGCACTTTATCTATATTTTTCTGTAATTTATCTTCAATTAGTTCTTCAACTTCTTGTTGTGATAAATTATCGAAATTGTATTTTTTACTTACATTAATAAAAATTCCATTCCATTTGATGAACGGACCAAAACGCCCCACACCTTTTTGAACACCTTCGCCTTTATAAACTGCAATTGGAGCATCGGCAATTGCTTTCTCATCAATTAATTCCTGTGCTCTTTCTTTAGAAAGACTTAACGGATCTTCTCCTTTTGGTAAAGAAATAAATACGCTTCCGTGACGAACATAAGGACCGTAACGCCCATTACTTACTTCTACTTCTTCTCCTTTATATTCTCCTAAGTTTTTAGGTAATAAAAACAAGTTTAAAGCTTCTTCAAGTGTAATATTTCCAATATTCTGATCAGACATTAAACTGGCGAATTTTTTGTCTTCATCGTCTGCTTCTCCAATTTGAGCCATTGGTCCAAATTTTCCTAAACGAACAGAAACTTGTCTTCCGTCAGCATCTTTTCCTAAGATTCTTTCTCCGCTTTCGCGTTCTGCGTTCGCTTCAACCTCTTTTACATTCGGGTGAAATTTATCGTAGAACTCTTTCATCATCACTGCCCAGTCAATATTTCCTTCGGCAATTTCATCAAAATCCTGTTCTACTTTTGCAGTAAAGTTATAATCAAGAATATTCCCGAAGTTCTTTACTAAGAAATCCGTAACAATTGTCCCAATATCTGTTGGCACTAATTTTCCTTTATCTGAACCTGTATTTTCTTTTAGCAGTTTCTCACCTACTTTATTAGCTTGCAAAGTAAGTTGGGTATAATTACGTTCCTGACCTTCAAGAGTTCCTTTCTCAACATAATTTCTATTGATGATAGTCGAGATAGTTGGTGCGTACGTAGACGGACGACCAATTCCTAATTCTTCTAATTTTTTCACCAAAGAAGCCTCTGTATAACGAGCCGGTGGTCTTGAATATCTCTCTGTAGCTGTAATATAATTGTTAACTAATTTTTCATTTACTTTTAATGCAGGCAACATTCCTTCTTGCTCTTCCTCATCATCATCATGACCTTCTAAATAAACTTTAAGGAAACCTTCGAAAAGCAAAACCTCTCCAGAAGCTGTAAATATTTCGCTGTGATTATTTGCTTCAATTTTTACGTTTGTTCTTTCTAATTGTGCATCGCTCATTTGAGACGCCAATGTTCTTTTCCAGATCAAATCATACAAACGAGCCTGGTCACGATCGATATTTACCGTGTGACGTGACATATCTGTCGGACGAATTGCTTCGTGCGCTTCTTGTGCTCCTTTGCTTTTGTTTGCGAAAGTTCGGGGTCTTGAGAACTCTTTTCCGTATGATTTAATAATTTCCGCTTCAGCAGCATCCATTGCATCTTTAGAAAGATTCACACTATCAGTTCTCATATAGGTAATAAGTCCCGCTTCGTACAAACGTTGTGCAAGCTGCATGGTGATCCCAACTGGCAAATACAATTTTCTCGCTGCCTCTTGTTGCAATGTCGAAGTTGTAAAAGGTGCTGTTGGTGATTTTTTGGTAGGTTTAGTTTCTAAATCGGCTACCTTATATTGTGATCCGATATTTTTATTTAAAAAATCTTCGGCTTCTTTTTTAGTATTGAAGTTTTTTGGCAATTTGGCTTTGAAAGATTTCCCAGCCTCATTTACAAATTCTGCTACGATAGAATAACTCGCAACTGCATTAAAGTTTTGAATTTCGCGTTCTCTCTCTACAATCAGACGAACAGATACTGATTGTACACGACCAGCTGATAATCCGCCTTTAATTTTTCTCCATAAAACCGGAGATAATTCATAACCTACTAAACGATCTAAAACGCGACGTGCTTGTTGTGCGTTTACTAAATTATAATCTATTTCTCTTGGATTATCAATCGCTTTAAGAATCGCAGATTTTGTAATTTCATGAAAAACAATTCGCTTAGTTTTTTTTGTATCCAGTTTCAGTTCTTCCGCAAGATGCCATGAAATAGCCTCTCCTTCGCGGTCCTCATCACTTGCTAACCAGACCATTTCGGCATTCTTAGATAGTGTTTTCAATTTGCTTACTAAGGCTTTTTTATCCGGAGAAACTTCGTATTTAGGTTTAAAACCATTCTCTACATCTACTCCTATTTCCTTTGATGGTAAGTCTGCGATATGTCCGTAACTTGATTCTACTTGAAAATCACTTCCCAGAAATTTCTCGATCGTTTTCGCCTTTGCAGGTGACTCCACTATTACTAAATTCTTTGCCATTGCTCTATTTTTCTGCAACAAAAGTATCTATTTTTTTTAAATATCAACCTCGCTAATTGATTTTTGAGGTATTTTAATGTTATGTTTCTTAAAAATGAATATTTACAGGCATTGTTCCTTATTATATATATAGGTATAAATTTTAAAGGTTTTTACCCCGTAAATGTTCTTTTTTTTAATACTGATACTTTAAATTGATTCGATATTCTTGCATTGCTAAAAAAAAACAAAACAGAAAAGCATAAATAACATCAGGAAAATAGTCTCGTTTTTTTTAACAAAATTTTTATAATATTTTGCTTTACGGAAAACCGTAGCGTAAACAATTCTAAAAGCTCTAATTTTCAACCATCAATTTTTATAGTCTCTTACTAAGATATTCTTTTGATAAAACCATAAAAATTATTGCTAGAAAAACAGCTCATGATAAAACTTTACAAGATTATATTTTTATTGATTTTAATTAATTGCGGAAATATCTTAACGGCTAAAAACTCTATTTTTATTAACAAAAAAGAGTTTCCAAATAGTGTTACAAAAAAAACCGTTATTCTTCCTACAGCAACCATTAGCGGAACAACTATTGTTTGCCAAAACGCAGCAAAACCTATAATAACCTTTACTGGCCAAAATGGAATTGCTCCTTATACTTTTGTATATAGAATAAACAATGGAGATGACAAAAATATAATTTCGACAGGAAATGTCGCTTCTGTACCCGTTTTGACAACAAGTATCGGAATTTTCACTTATACACTGGTAAGTGTTACTGATTCATCAGGAGATCAAACCTTGTCAGGCAACGAAGCAATCGTTACCGTTAATACAGTTCCAACAGTTGATTTTTCTTTTGATAATAACATCACTTGTTCTGAGACTGTAATTAATTTTACTTCCTCTGCTTCGGGAGCAACAAATTATACGTATGATTGGGATTTCGGAGACGGAAACACCTCAATACAAAAGGATCCTAGTCATAAATTTATTTCTTTAGGGTGTGGAAATAAAGATTTTACTGTAAAATTAACAATAACGGCAAATGGCTGTTCCTTCAGTACAACAAAAATCGTAACGGTTAAACAAAAACCAGATATAGAATTTACAGATGCTAATTTTCCTTTTGATGCTTTTAGTAATTGCTTAAATGCATCATCAAATTCTGTCTATTCTATCACTGTCAAAAATTCATCAAATTCTACATCCTGCATATTATCCTATTCAATTAATTGGGGAGATGGGAATAATGAAACAAATGCAATATTTCCAGCACAGCATAGCTACACTGCTTTAGGAGCATATAATATGACAATAACGGCAATAGGAAGCAATGGCTGCATAAGTTCCAAAAACTATGTTATAAAAAATGTTTCTAATCCTTTAGGAGGATTAAATAGTCCTGGATCTACTCAAAATTTATGCGCACCAACTACGGAACAACAATTTTCAATATCTAATTGGGGAGGTAACTCGCTTGACACAACTTATAAAATAGATTATGGAGACGGCTCTCCAATACTGCTCTTAACTCAATACCAATTAAACAATTCTAGTTATTACAATCCAACAACTCCTAATACATCAACAAATTACCCAATTCCCCACATCTACAAGGTAGGTAGTTGCCCTAAGTCGAGTTTTGAATTAAAATTAGATGTAACGAATGCTTGTGGGACCACACCTTTTACATTAGGAAACATATCTATATTAACTAAACCAGTAGCTGATTTTACGGCCGTTTCAAATAGCTGCATCAATAAAAATGTTCTATTTACAAATACAACCATTGCTGGATTTAGCCAGAATTGTGCTCAGACAGCCCTTTACACATGGGATTTTGGAGATGGAACAATAGTATCTTTTCCTACTTCTCAAAACGTTAATCACACCTATACAAGTCCAGGAACATACACTATTACTTTGACCTCGCAAAACTTTTGCGGAACAACCATAAAAAAACAGCAAATCTGTATTGAACCTGCTCTCGTGCCCCAATTCACTTTAAACAATACGCTTGGTTGTGTACCAATGATTATTACAGCCACAAATACTACTTTAGCTACAAGTTGTACCGCCCCAACTTATGTTTGGAGTGTGAGGTATTCCGCATCAAATTGCAGCACAAGTACTCCAATAATTTCTAATCAAACTACAACAGATGCATCTTTCAATTTTAATGAATCAGGAACTTATACAATTAAATTAACAGCGACAAATTCTTGTTCTCCTTCTACAGAAACTACACAAACTGTAATTATAAAAAAACCACCAACTGTAACCATTAATCCAATTGTCAATATTTGCCAGGTTTTACCAACAAATACAATTAGTCCAAAGGCAATTATCACGAATTGCGGCACTCAATCTCCGTTGACGTACGAATGGAGTTTTCCGGGAGGAACGCCATCATCCTCAAATTTAGAAATACCCGGTGATATCACTTATAGTAGTTCAGGGACATTTACCTATTCTTTAAAAGTAACTAATGAATGTGGTCCAAGTACTGCAAGCGGCTCTTTTACAATCAATCCCACGCCAGTAATAAGTGGTGATTTGTTTTCTTGTGCGGGAAGTAAATCACAACTATCAGGCTCCTCAAGTGCTGCAACGACATTACCTTGGGTATCTTCATCTCCAAACATTGCTACCGTAAGCAACTCCGGTTTAGTAACTGGATTATTAGCAGGAACGACCAACATTACTTATACAAATACCTTCGGATGTAAAACCACAATTTCATTTATTGTAAATCAAGCTCCAGTAATAACAAGCCAGCCTACTCCTGCTACAGCTTGTCAAGGAGGAATTGTTCCTGCATTATCTTTTACTACAAGTGGCATAAATGGAACAGCTGCTTATCAATGGTATTCTAATACCAGCGATAATACTTTGGGTACAGCAATACCCGGTGAAACCACTGCGACGTATAATCCGCCATCTGCCACAGCAGGAATATTTTATTATTATTGTATCATTACTTTGCCTACAGGAGGGTGTAATGCAATTACAACAACCCCAGTCAAAGTAACAATTCTAACCAATATATCAATCACAACACAGCCAACGGATTCTCAAGATCTGTGTATTGGCGGCACAATTGCAACACCTCTAACAATCACAACTTCAGGAGGAACAGGAAACTATTCTTATCAATGGTATAGTAACACCACAAATTCAAATACAGGTGGAACACTAATTACGGGAGCTGCCTCGATAAAATTTACTCCTGATGTTTTTACAATCCCTGGTACTTATTACTATTACGTAACGGTTTCTCCAAACGGAAATGGCTGTATACCCATAACTAGTAATACAGCCGTAATTATTGTTTATCCAGATCCAACAATAACTACACAACCTGTCGCAACTCAAACTTTATGTCAAAATACAACTTCTACCAACTTAGAAGTTAATGCTACTGGAGGCAACGGAGCTTTTTCGTACCAATGGTATAGCAATAGTTCTAATGTGAATACAGGTGGAACAATTATTTTCGGGGCAACCAATAACACGTATACACCTCCATCGAATATAGTTGGTACAAAATATTATTATAATGTAGCGTCTCAAAATAGCACTTCGGGCTGCAACGTCACAAGTGCAACATCTCAAGTTATCGTAATTGCGACGCCAACAATAAATAACCACCCTGTTTCAAGTGCTATCTGTCTTGGCGGAACTCCAACTATCTTATCTGTATCTTACATTAATGGAGTTGGTTTACCTGGCTATCAATGGTTTTCAAATGTAAATACCAGCAATTCAGGAGGAGTTTTAATTCCTGGTGAAACTAATTCAACTTTTAATCCGCCAAATACAACTGCTGGAACCTTTTATTATTATTGCATCATTACTTTATCCTCTGGGGGATGCTCAAACATAACTTCAAATACAGCCACTGTGATAATCAACACATTGCCTAGTATTAATTTACAACCCATATCAACACAAACTCTATGTGTTGGAGCTGCTTTGTCAACTCCTTTAAAAATACACTATACCGGTGGCGAGGGAAATCCAACTTATAAGTGGTACACCAATAGCTCAAATTCAAATATTGGTGGAATATTAATTTCCGGAGCAACAAATGCCAGCTATTTGCCTCCCGTTTTTACTTTAACTGGAAATTATTACTATTATGCAGAGGTCTCTTTAAATGGTAATGGTTGTGGAACACTCCTTAGTGATCCTGCCGAAGTTGCGATTATACCTGATCCTGTAATCACATCGCAGCCTTTACCATCTCAAACTCTTTGTCAAAATGCATTGGCAACAGAACTAACTGTGAGCGCTTCAGGCGGAATTGGCACAACTTATTCTTATCAGTGGTTTTCAAATACGCTCAATAATAATACAACAGGAACACCAATTTCTGGGGCAACGATCGACTCTTATTTACCACCAACCTCCGGCAATGGAACTTATTATTATTACTGTGTCATTTCTCAATCTACAGGATCGGGTTGCAACGTAACCAGTAATACTGCAACTGTTATTGTAAATTTAGCTCCCACATTTACTTCACAGCCAGTTTCTAATACTATTTGTATTGGACAAACATTAAACGCATTAAGCGTAAGCTACATTAACGGGGTCGGAACAGCACAATACCAATGGTATTCCAACGGTACTAATACAACTATAGGAGGCACATCTATTTCTGGCGCTGTAAATTCTTCTTATAATGCTCCAAATTCAGTTGTGGGTACATTTTATTATTACTGTATTATCACTTTACCTTCTGGGGGATGTTCTAGCTTAACATCAAATATTGCAAACGTTACTATCAATCAAAAACCTGTTATTGCAAATAAAACCGTCCAAATTTGTAGTGGTGATGCCTTTACAATTTTACCAAACAACTCAGGAAGCGATATTGTTCCGCTGGAAACAACTTATACATGGGCGTTACCAACTATTTCTCCTTCTGGCTCAATAACCGGAGCATCAGCACAAAATACGCAACAAAATGCTATTAGTCAGAGATTAATAAATACAACTACTGGTCCAGCAACCGTAACTTATGTTGTGACTCCAATTTCTGGAAATTGTACAGGAACATCTTTTACAGTAGTCATTACTGTAAATCCGGCTATTACTTTGAACGATACAAAATCTAACAGCACGTGTTTTGGCATCAATAACGGTTCTATTCAAGTGGCAATTTCGGGAGGGGTGCCTTTTAGTTCCGGAGACTCTTATCAAATTGATTGGTCGGGACCAAACGGATTTACTTCGAACATCTCAAACATTGCTAATTTAGCACCTGGCGATTATACCATTTCTGTCAGAGACCAGCAAAATTGCTCAACAACAAAAAAATATACGATTATCGAACCCAATGAAATTGTAATTAGCTCCATTTTAGAAAAAGACATCACATGCTTTAATGATGCTGATGGAAAAATTACAATTGCCATTACTGGTGGTTCTCCAACTTATATCATTAATTGGACAAAAAATGGAATTCCTTTTTCAAACATACAAAACTTATCAAATTTAGGCCCTGGAACATATACAGTTACTGTTTCTGATATTTATAATTGTGGTCCCAAAACTGCACTATTTACTATAACTGAGCCTCCGTTATTAGCAGTTTCATTAGCTGGAAAAACAGATGTTTTATGTAATGGAGATGCAACTGGCGCAATAACAATAAATAATACAGGAGGAACGCTTCCGTATACTTATGCATGGAAGGGACCAAATGGTTTCTCAAGCACAAATCAAAATTTAACTCATCTTATTGCAGGAACTTACAATTTAATTATAACAGATCATTCTGGCTGTACTCAAAATTTAACCGAAACAATTACTCAAAATTCAGCAATTATTATCACAGCCACTTCAACGCCAATTATTTGTTATAATGACAATAATGCTTCTATAAATATCGCCATTTCTGGTGGAATTGGTCCTTATCAAATTTCCTGGAGTAATCTAGGCAACGGTACTTTTATGGATAATCTTTCTGCTGGAGATTATCTCGTTACCGTTACAGATGCTCTTAATTGCGTTAAAACATTAAATGTAAATATTCCGGAAGCCCCTATTTTTACAATTCGTCCCGTTGTTAAAAACATTTCCTGTTTTGGTGCTAAAAACGGAAGTATTAAACTAAATCTTATAGGTGGAATCGCTCCAATAAAATTAACATGGAGTGATAATTCTTCCTCCGGAACAGAAAGAAATAATTTAGCACCTGGAACATATGCAGTGACTATTGTTGATGCAAAACCTTGTACAATAACCAAAACTTTTATTATAATAGAACCGCAACTTCTCGCTCTTTCAGCCAATGTAACTAATGCCTTTGATTGTAATAATGCTAAAAGCGGTTCGATAAACTTATTAGTATCAGGCGGTACACCACCATTTACTTATAACTGGTCAAACGGAGCCACAAGTGAAGATTTAACAAATCTTTCTTCTGGAAACTATTTGGTTACGGTTACCGATTTTAATGGCTGCTCTGAACAGGCGCAATACAACATAAACAGACCTCCGGCAATTGTAACTAAAGTAGATACAAAAACTGATTTTGATTGTGAGACTAAATATGTAAAACAAACATTTGCAGCGAATGTAACTGGCGGAATGCCTCCTTATCAACTGGATTGGTCCAGCGGTAAGGTAAGTGGTGCAAACAATGAAATAATGAATACTTCCCAAAACGGAACCGTAATTCTTAATGTTACGGATAACCTTGGGTGTAAATCAAATTACACTTTTAATGTTGACATACCCATACTTGGAGATCCATCATTCGATACCACTTCTTTTGCTTTAACTACTTATGGAATTTATTCTGTAAATGACCCAATAGTATTCACAAATACATCTACAGGAAGTTATATTAGTTCATATTGGGATTTTGGCGACGGCGCTGCTTCAAATGAAATAAATCCTACTCATACTTTTGTAAAAGAAGGCACTTATCTCATTACTCAAACTGTAACTTATCCTTTTGGATGTATTTATAAATATACAAGCTCCCTAAAAATTGAAAAAGGATATGACTTGATTACTCCAAATGGTTTTACTCCAAACGGTGACGGAATCAATGATACTTTCAAACCTACATTCAAAGGATTCAAAACAGTCGATTTGAGTGTTTACGATACGTGGGGTGAATTAATTTATTCTGAAAAAGGAAATAACCTGCGTGGTTGGGATGGAAAAATAAAAGGTACTGAATCTGAAAATGGCAACTATTATTTTAAAATTAGCGGCGTTACTTTCTACGGAACTACAATCAATACTAATGGGCCATTTACCCTTATAAAATAAGTACACCAAAATGAAACTAAAATTAATTGCACTACTAGCCTTTCTCTTTCTTTCTTCATCCATAAAAGCACAAGATCCTATTTTTACTCAATATTATATGGTTCCTCAAACCTTGAATCCTGGTTTTACAGGTTTTACAGAAACCACTACGGCTGGAATTTTACATAGAACTCAGTGGCCAGATTTGAATTTCAGAGTCGATTCTGATTATGCTTTCATGGACACTTGGCTGCCTAAGGCCAACAGCGGTGTAGGTATCAGCATTTTAAATCAAAGAGAAAAATTTACTAATTATAACTTTACTTCCATTAATTTAAAATATGCCTACCGAGTTCAACTTAATGACTATTGGTACTTTAGACCTGCAATAGAAATTGGTTACGGAATAAAATCATATGCGTTTCAGAATATTGTTTTAGAAGATCAAATCAATATTGGCCAAGGAACTATAAATCCCTCAAGCATAGATCCACTACTCCTCAATGACAAGGCTAATTTCTTTGATTTCTCTGCAGGAATGCTTTTTAATACTGAACAGGCTTGGTTTGGCGCTTCTTTAAAACACATCAACAAACCAAATATTTCCTTTACCACCAATGGAAATGTTCCTTTAGATATGTTTTTTTCGGCCAATGCCGGTTATGAATTTAAAATTGCGGATTATATCGATGTAACTCTTTTTCCGTTTGAAACAAAAATGCTCTTAACAACTAATTATATGAGTCAAGGCGAATACAGCCGTTTAGATATTGGAACAGGATTGGTCTTCGATCGCTTTTTTTTCGGAATAAGTGCCGCTACAAATCCTGGAAAAAAAGCTAACAATAGCCATTTTATGACTTCGGTAAATGCTTTTGGCGGACTTCAATATGAGCATTTAAAATTCGGCTATTCCTATGATTTTAGTACCTCAAGAATTGGTAATACAGGCGGTATCTATGAACTATCTGTTATTTACCAATTTGATTTGAAAGCAAATTGCTTTGGCTGCCCAAATTATCAATGATATGACAGATATTTAATGATATTATCTATTTTGAAACGAAATGCAGAAATCGCGTATTCTTAAAAAATAATTTCCAAAAGATTGTTAATTCTTTCTCTGCCATCTTGTCATATTCATCCCATTTGCGTTATCTTTGCACTTTGAAATTATACAATGGAAAAGATTATTGAAGAAAGCAAACAGGGCGAAAGTCTTGTTTTAGAAAATAAACCTGAGAATACTAAAAAACTTTTTATAGAAAGTTACGGTTGTGCAATGAATTTTTCGGACAGTGAAATCGTAGCTTCCATTTTATCGATAAACGGATACAATACTACACAAACTCTTGAAGACGCTGATTTAGTTCTGGTAAATACCTGCTCGATTCGGGATAAGGCTGAACAGACTATTCGCAAACGTTTAGAAAAATACAATGCGGTGAAACGCATTAATCCGAAGATGAAAGTAGGCGTTTTGGGCTGTATGGCGGAACGTTTGAAAAATCAGTTTTTGGAGGAAGAAAAAATCGTCGACCTTGTTGTTGGTCCTGATGCTTACAAAGACTTACCTAATTTATTGGCAGAAGTTGAAGAAGGCCGTGATGCCATTAATGTAATTTTATCTAAAGAGGAAACCTACGGAGATATTTCGCCGGTTCGTTTGATGAGTAACGGAATTACAGCTTTGGTTTCGATCACCCGTGGTTGCGATAATATGTGTACGTTTTGTGTTGTGCCTTTTACTCGCGGTCGTGAACGTAGTCGTGAACCTCAAAGTATCATGAAGGAAATTCAGGATTTATGGGACAAAGGCTTTAAGGAAATTACGCTGCTAGGACAAAATGTCGACAGTTACCTATGGTACGGTGGTGGTTTGAAAAAGGATTTCGAAAATGCTTCTGACATGCAAAAAGCAACGGCGGTTGACTTTGATCAATTGCTTGAAATGGTTGCTGTTGGTTTTCCTAAAATGCGTATTCGATTCTCGACTTCTAATCCTCAGGATATGCACGAAAGTGTTTTGCACGTTATTGCAAAACATCCAAATATCTGTAAACACATTCACTTACCGGTTCAGTCCGGAAGTAACAGAATTCTAAAAGAGATGAATCGTTTGCATACACGTGAAGAATACATGACTTTGATTGATAAGATCAGAGCGATTATTCCGAATGCTTCGATTTCGCAGGATATGATTGCTGGTTTCCCAACAGAAACCGAAGAAGATCACAAAGATACAATGAGTTTAATGGAGTACGTAAAGTATAATTTCGGTTATATGTATTCGTACTCTGAGCGTCCGGGAACTTTGGCAGGAAGAAAAATGGAAGATGATGTTACCGACGAAACCAAAGCAAGAAGATTACAGGAAATTGTGGACCTACAACAAAAACATGCCTGGTTCAGAAGTGAAGAATTCGTTGGACAAATAGTTGAAGTTCTTGTCGAAAAAGTTTCTAAAAAATCAACTGAAGAATTCTCAGGAAGAAACTCTCAAAGTATTACGGTAGTTTTCCCGAAAGAAGATTATAAAATTGGAGATTTTGTAAATGTAAAAATCACAAGCTGTACTTCAGGAACATTAAAAGGTACAGCTGTTGGGCTAAGTAGTATGAATTAATTTTTTCGCCACAGATTAATAGGATTAAAATAATTTAATTATATTGTTTTTCTTACTTTTATGGATTGTGGAAATAAATTAAATTATGCATTATTACAGAGAAATTGAGACTTATAAGATTATAGGAATTTGTATGGAAGTACATCGAAATCTTGGTCCAGGTCTATTAGAAGTAGTTTACAAAGATGCTTTTAGAAATAGAATTTAAAGAAAAAAATATTCCTTTCGAGAGAGAAAAAGAATATTCTATTGAATACAAGGGCAAAATTTTGCCTCATAAATTTTATGCCGACATTATTATTAATGAAGATATCGTTTTAGAGGTAAAAGCAATAAAAGAATTTTCAAATGAACATATTGCTCAGATTCTAAATTATATAAAGTTATCGAATTCAGAAGTTGGATTGCTTGTTAATTTTCAAACAAAATCACTCCAACATAAAAGATATGTTTTATAAAAATTTAAAAGAATCTTTGTTAATCTTTTTAATCTGTGGCATAAAAAATAAAATTATTATCTGTAATTTTTAAGACTCGTGTACATTGCGTAACTTGAAACAAATAAAAACTTGAAACAAAATTTTACATGGAAACAGTTCAAGCAATAAAACAGCGATTTGAAATTATTGGAAATGATCCGAAATTAAATCGTGCTATCGAAAAAGCCATTCAGGTTGCTCCTACTGATATTTCGGTAATGGTAACTGGGGAAAGTGGTGTTGGTAAAGAAAATATTCCAAGAATAATACATTCACTTTCGCATAGAAAGCATGGTAAATATATTGCGGTAAACTGTGGTGCAATTCCGGAAGGAACTATTGACAGTGAGCTTTTTGGACACGAAAAAGGTGCATTTACAGGTGCTACAAGCACTCGTGAAGGTTATTTTGAAGTGGCCGATGGCGGAACAATTTTCCTGGATGAAGTGGGCGAATTGCCACTAACAACCCAGGTTCGTTTGCTTCGTGTACTTGAAAATGGTGAATTTATCAAAGTAGGTTCATCTCAGGTTCAGAAAACAAATGTTAGAATTGTAGCAGCTACAAACGTAAACTTATTCAATGCTATTGAAAAAGGAAAATTCCGCGAGGATTTGTATTATCGTTTGACTACTGTTGAAATTACTTTGCCTCCTTTACGCGAAAGAAACGAAGACATCCATTTATTATTCAGAAAATTTGTTGCTGATTTTGCGCACAAATACAAAATGCCACCGTTGAAACTAGATGATGATGCGGTTCAGCTTTTACAAAAATTCAGATGGAACGGAAATATTCGCCAATTGCGAAATGTAGCAGAACAAATCTCTGTTCTGGAAACCAACCGCGATATTACATTAGCGACTCTAAAATCGTATTTACCTACTGAAGGAAGCAATTTGCCTTCTGTAATTAATGAGAAGAAAAAAGAAAGTGATTTTAGCACAGAAAGAGATATTTTATATAAAGTTCTTTTTGATATGAAAAGTGATCTGAATGATTTGAAGAAACTTACCCTTGAATTGATGAAGAATGGTACAAAAGTACAAGACATCAACCCAAATTTGATTCAGAAAATATATGGTTCTCAGGAAAATGAAAGTGAAATAGATTTTGAAGAAGAACCAAGAACTGCTGTCATGACTCCTGCAACGCGCGAGGATAATTATCAGATGCAGGATGACAATTATCTGTTTGCCGAAACCATTGAGGAGGAAGAAGTTTTACGTTTAGAACAAAAAGAAATCGAAATGATCAAAAAATCATTAGAAAAAAATAAAGGAAAACGAAAAGCTGCCGCAGATGAATTAGGTATTTCTGAACGTACTTTATACCGAAAAATTAAACAATTCGATTTATAAAAATAAAAAAATCCAACCATTTAAATTCTAAAAAATAAATCCCAAATCCCAAATTAGTATATTTGAAAAAAATTGAGATTCTCGCAAGAATTGGAATTTGGAGTTTACAAAAATGGAATTTTTCAAGGAATTGGAATTTCACACCTATATTGATTTTATGAAAAAAATATATTCTTTATTAGCCTTAATGAGCCTCTTTATGTTAAGCGGTTGCTCAGTTTACAACTTTACAGGAACAGGGAAAATTGATGCCAAAACTTTTCAGGTCAACTTTTTTCAGAACAATGCTGATTTGATCGAGCCCGGAATTGACAGACAATTTACATTGGCATTACAGGATTTAATCCAGAATCAGACCAATCTAAACTTAGTGAGCAATAGTGGTGACTTGGTTTATGAAGGAGAAATTGTAGATTACAGAACAACACCAATGACTGCTACTGCTGATCAGCAGGCGGCTCAAAACCGTTTGACAATTAGGGTTAATGTTAGATTTACAAATAAGAAGAAGGAAACTGATGATTTCGAGAAACCATTCGAATTCTATTATGACTATCCGGGTGCAACATTGCCAACGAGTGCTGTTTTAAATACAGCAATTCAAACTATATTCGAGAGAATCACACAAGATATCTTTAATGATTCTTTGGCAAAATGGTAGTTTTTTTGTTTAACTGGTAAATCGTTAAGTCGCAGAAACGATTAAACAATTTTAGATTAAACATAAACAATTAAACGATTAAACAAATAAAGAATGAATGTAACTGATTATACCTACTTAATGAACAAACCCGATGCTATTACAGAAAAGCAAGCGGACGCATTAGGAAGTGTTTTGAATGAATTTCCCTATTTTCAAAGTGCCAGAGCATTGCGATTAAAAGGTCTTTACAATCAAAATAGCTTTAAGTATAATTATGCATTAAAAGTTACGGCTGCTCATACAACTGATCGAGCTGTTTTATTCGATTTTATCACTTCAGAAACTTTCACCTCTATTCAGAACGAATATTATGATCAAAAACTGAGAGACCTTTTAGAAATTAAAGTTTTCGACAGCGAAGTTGTTTCTTTTGAAGAAATCAAAAAAGCAACTGAAGTTCGAATTGATCCAATTGAACAATCTATTCTGAATTCTATAAGAGAAGCAACAAACGTTACTTTTAAAGAGCCTTTAAAAACAGAAGACGAAGCGAGTGAACCAGTTATTGAACGCTCTATTTCAGATACTTTTAAAGAAGCAACACCAGAAACTTTTGAAGAACCGGTAAAAATCGAAGAAATCAAAATTGAGCCAATCATTACTGAGCAATCAATTTTAGACACTTTTAAAGAAGTAATACCAAACACTTTTGAAGAACCGGTAAAAATCGAGGAAGTCAAAATTGAACCTGTCATTACAGAAGAATCAATTTTAGATACTTTTAAAGAGGTGCTGCCAAATTCTCCAGACGAACCGGTGAAATTTGAAGAGAAACCAATTGATCCAATTATTGAACAATCTATTTTAGATTCTATCAAAGAAGCATCAAATATAACTTTTGAAGCAGCTGCAAAAACAGAAGAACCAAAAAAACCAATTGCAGAGCAAACTGTCTTACCTTCTAATAAAGAAACGATGCCAACATTTTTTGAGGAAATAGTAGATGATGAAATTCCGGAAGTAAGAATCGATCCGATCGAAAAATCTATTTTAATTTCTATCAAAGAAGCAGCAAAAGTAGTTTTTGAAGAACCAAAAATAACTAAAGAACCGAAGGTAACTGAAGTTCCGGAAATCGTAAAAATTGCCGAAGAAAATCTGGAAATTGGAAAACCATTGGATTTCTCTACTAATGAAAAGCATTCTTTTCAGGAATGGCTGCAATTAGCGCGAACTGAACCAATTGACAGAACAGAAGAAGGTCCTCAGAAAGCAAAAGAAGTCGAAAAAACAGTAAAACCAAAGATTGAAGCTGAAATAGTTGACGATGAGAAAAAGAAAAAGGCTGAAATAATCGATAAATTCATCGAAACAAACCCAAAAATATCTCCTATAAAACAGACTGCAATAGTCCCAGCGGTACAATTTGACCTTAATACAGGTGATAATTCTTACTTAATGACTGAGACTTTAGCGAGAGTATATTTGGAACAAAAAAAATATACAAAAGCAATACAAGCATATGAAATATTAATTTTGAAATATCCAGAAAAAATTAGTTTCTTTGCAGACCGTATTTCGGATATAAAGATTTTACAACAAAATAACAATAATAATTAAACAATGAGCACATTTTCAATTTTTTTAGTTTTAATCACAATAGTTTGCTTTCTATTGATCGTAGTAATCATGGTTCAAAATCCTAAAGGTGGCGGATTGTCTTCTACTATTAGTGGAACTCAAATGTTAGGTGGAGTACAAAAAACAACTGACTTTTTAGATAAAAGTACTTGGACACTTGCTACTATTTTGATTGCTTTAATCTTACTTTCGAGCTTAAGCTTTACAGGATCATTAAACGATACAGGATCTAAAATTATTGATAAATCTGAGATTCCTGCGGCTAGTACACCAGCTGCTCCGGCTCAACAAACTCCTGCTCCTGCAACAAAATAATAATTTTGATATAAATATAAAAATGCCAGCCTGTCAAAGCTGGCATTTTTTTTAGGAAATAATGTCAGTTTTACGAGCATGGCATAATTTCTGAAAGTTATTTAAGCATTAAAAAAATATAAACTATTAATAATATAAAATCATGACTTTAAACATTAAACCGCTTTCAGACCGCGTACTTATTGAGCCTGTTGCAGCTGAGACTAAAACTGCGTCAGGGATTTTTATTCCAGATACTGCCAAAGAGAAACCACAAAAAGGAACTGTAGTTGCAGTAGGAAATGGATCTAAAGATCATACTATGACCGTAAAAGTTGGCGATACTGTTCTTTATGGTAAATATGCAGGAACAGAATTAAAACTTGAAGGAACTGATTATTTGATTATGCGTGAAGACGATATCTTAGCGATAATCTAAAAAAACATAGGTCTCAAGAATTAAGTATTAGGGGAAACCTGAAACAAATAAAACATTAAACAAAAAAGAAAATGGCAAAAGATATAAAATTTGATATTGAAGCACGTGACGGATTAAAACGTGGTGTTGATGCATTAGCAAATGCTGTAAAAGTAACTCTTGGACCAAAAGGTCGTAATGTAATTATCGGGAAATCATTTGGTGGACCAACTGTTACTAAAGATGGTGTTTCTGTTGCAAAAGAAATCGAATTAAAAGACCCATTAGAAAACATGGGCGCGCAAATGGTTAAAGAAGTTGCTTCTAAAACTAATGATTTAGCGGGTGACGGAACTACAACTGCTACAGTTTTAGCTCAGGCAATCGTAAAAGAAGGTCTTAAAAACGTTGCTGCAGGTGCAAATCCAATGGATTTGAAACGTGGTATCGATAAAGCTGTTGAAGCTATCGTTGCTGATCTTGCAAAACAAGCTAAAGTAGTTGGAAGTGATTCTGATAAAATCAAACAAATTGCTTCTATCTCTGCAAATAATGACGAAGTGATTGGGGAACTAATCGCTACTGCTTTTGCAAAAGTCGGTAAAGAAGGTGTTATTACTGTTGAAGAAGCTAAAGGAACTGATACTTTCGTAGATGTTGTTGAAGGTATGCAGTTTGACAGAGGATATCTTTCTCCTTACTTCGTAACAAATCCTGAGAAAATGGAAGTTGAATTAGACTCTCCATACATCTTATTATACGACAAAAAAGTATCTTCTCTTAAAGAATTACTACCTGTTTTAGAGCCAGTTGCTCAATCAGGAAAACCATTATTGATTATTGCTGAAGATGTTGACGGAGAAGCTCTTTCTACTCTTGTAGTTAATAAATTAAGAGGTGCTCTTAAAATTGCTGCTGTAAAAGCTCCTGGTTTTGGAGACAGAAGAAAAGCAATGTTAGAAGATATCGCAATCTTAACTGGTGGAACTGTAATTTCTGAAGAAAGAGGTTATACTTTAGAAAATACAACTATCGAAATGTTAGGAACTGCAAAAAGAGTTTCTATCGATAAAGATAACACTACTATTGTAAGTGGTGCTGGTGAAGCTGACATGATCAAAAATCGTGTAAACCAAATTAAAGGTCAAATGGAAGCTACAACTTCTGATTATGACAAAGAAAAATTGCAAGAACGTTTGGCTAAATTAGCTGGTGGTGTTGCTGTTCTTTATGTTGGTGCTGCATCTGAAGTTGAAATGAAAGAGAAAAAAGACAGAGTTGACGATGCTTTACATGCAACTCGTGCTGCTGTTGAAGAAGGTATTGTTGCTGGTGGTGGTGTTGCTTTATTAAGAGCAAAAGCTGCATTAGCTGATATTAAAGCAGATAACGCTGACGAAGCAACGGGAATTCAGATTGTAGCTCGTGCTGTTGAATCTCCATTAAGAACTATTGTTGAAAATGCAGGTCTTGAAGGCTCTGTAGTTGTAGCAAAAGTTGGTGAAGGTTCTGGTGACTTTGGTTACAATGCTAAAACTGACGAATATGTAGACATGCTTAAAGCTGGAATTATCGATCCTAAAAAAGTAACTCGTGTAGCATTAGAAAATGCTGCGTCTGTTGCCGGAATGATCCTTACTACAGAATGTGCATTAATTGATATTAAAGAAGAAAACGGAGGCGGAATGCCAATGGGTGGCGGTATGCCAGGAATGATGTAATCGTTCTAACTTCTTAAACTTTAAACGCCAGATAGAAGTTCTATCTGGCGTTTTTTTTGCCACGAATTTTCACGAATTATTTTTCTAATTATGGCGCATAAAAAATTCGTGAAAATTCGTGGCAAACTTTTTTCACATCTCCTGGCAAACTTTTCTTTAGTTTAACATTCTCTTTTTAATTAAAAAATCGTTTATCAGTAAATTTGCAGTTATATAAAATTGCAAAATGAGAAAACTCACCACTCACCTATTATCTTGCACATTCTTACTTCTTACCACTCTTGCACATTCCCAAACCAATAAAGATACTTACGTCGTTCTGGTTTCCATGGATGGATTTCGTTGGGATTATCAGAAACAATTTAATCTCCAGAATCTAAAACAAATTGCAAAAGAAGGTATTCATGCTAAATCAATGCGACCTTCTTATCCAAGTAAAACCTTCCCTAATCATTATTCGATAGTTACAGGTCTTTATCCGGATCATCACGGCATCATTAACAACGTATTTTATGATGCAGCGCTAAACGAATCTTTTGCACTATCTACTAACGCTAAAAATGATTCCAGGTTTTATGGTGGAAATCCAATTTGGAATGTAGCGGAGCAACAAGGGATAAAAACGGCTTCTTTTTTCTGGCCGGGATCTGATACCGATCAAAAAAGACCAACTTACTATAAAAATTACGATGATAAAATCCCATACGAAACCAGAATCGACACGGTTCTAAAATGGTTACAGCTTCCGGAAAAACAACGACCTCATCTTATTACTTTATATTTTGATGAACCCGATCATACCGGACATAATTTTGGACCGCTTTCTCCGGAAAACAAAAAAATGGTAATCAAAATGGATTCGATTATGGGAGAATTATCCCGAAAATTAGATAACCTATCCATCGGGAAACAAATTAATTTAATCATTGTTTCAGATCACGGAATGGCAGCTATCAGCAATGATAAAAAAGTTGTTATTCTGGATTATCTAAAACCGGAATGGCTGAACTACAAAGCCGTTATTAATCCTATTATGAGTCTTCAGGCAAAACCGGGTTATCAGGATTCAATTTATAAAGCTTTAAAGAAAGTCCCTCATATTAAATTCTGGAGATCTGGCGAAGTTCCTAAAAGACTGCATTACGGAAAGAATCCGCGTGTGCATGATTTTGTTATTGAAGCTAAAAAAGGATATAGTTTAGCGAATAGTAAAACTCAAAATATAAAAGGCGGAACGCATGGCTATGATAATAAAGAAAAAGATATGCAGGCCATTTTTTATGCAAAAGGTCCCGCTTTTAAAGTAGATAAAGAAGTTAAAACGTTTCAAAATGTTTCTGTCTATCCTTTAATTGCACACCTTTTAGATCTTAAAATTGATGATGTTGATGGAAAATTTAGCGAAGTAAAGAATATGCTGGTAAATTAGAGAATGCGTCAGTTAAAAAATTTTAAAATTGAATTAATATACTTATTTCCTACTATTAGAAATATACGAATAGCCCCAGTTTTAGCTGGAGATATTGAATGAAATGGAAAAGGCTTTAGCCGAACTTTAAAGTTCGGCTAAAGCCTTTTAGAATTTTATTTTTTACTCCAGCTAAAGCTGGAGCCTATTAAAAAAACTTCATTTTTAAGACATCGTAATTAATTATCTAATTGACACATTCTCTAATTAACTAACGACTTTATAGGTAGGATCTTCAATCATATTTACTTTAATAACAGCTTCGGCATTTTTAAGCAATGCGATACAGTCGGGACTTAAATGCTGGAGCTCCACTATCTTATTAAGCTGATTGTATTTCTTTGTTAAACTATTCAGTGCTTCAATTGCTGACATATCAGCAACACGGCTTTCTTTAAAATCGATAATCACATGATCCGGATCGTTTGCAATATCAAATTTTTCTATAAAAGCTGCTGCCGAACCAAAGAAAAGCGGTCCGTAAATTTGGTAATGCTTTACTCCTGCTTCATCAATAAAATGTCGGGCGCGAATTCTTTTAGCACTTTCCCAGGCAAAAACAAGTGCCGAAATAATAACCCCAATTAAAACTGCCAAAGCCAGATTATGCAACACAATAGTAACTATCGCCACTAAAATCCCCACAAAAATATCATGTTTAGGCATCTTGTTGATGATCCTGAAACTTGACCACTCAAAAGTCGTAATTGCAACCATCATCATAACTCCTACTAAAGCCGCCATTGGTAATTTGCCAATTATGGGGGCTCCAAAAAGTACGATTACTAAAATAGTCAAAGAAGCAATTATTCCTGAAAGCCGGGCTCTCGATCCCGCTGAAAGATTTACTAATGTTTGTGCAATCATCGGGCAGCCTCCCATCCCGAAAAAGAAACCATTTAAGATATTAGAACTTCCCTGAGCAATGCATTCTCTATTACTATTTCCTTTTGTTCCCGTAATTTCATCGACAAGATTCAAAGTCAACAAACCTTCTGTCAGACCAACTGCGGCAACAATTACAGAATACGGGAATATAACTTTGAAGGTCTCAAAAGAAATTGGAATATTCGGAATATGAAACGGAGGGAATCCGCCTTGAACAGATGCAATATCTTCGACTGTTTTTGTTTCAATATTAAATACAAGTACAAGGACAAAAACTACCACAATAGCGACCAAAGAAGCCGGAATTGCTTTTGTAAGTTTCGGAAAAAGCAATACGATCCCAATTGTTAGCGCAACTAAACCCAGCATTATATACAAAGGCGTTCCTTGCAACCACGAAGTCTGACCGTTTACAATAGTTTTAAATTGTTCTAATTGCGACATGAAAATAACGACCGCCAATCCGTTTACAAAGCCGAACATAACGGGTTGTGGCACCAATCTTATAAATTTTCCGAGTTTAAAAAGACCTATGCAAATCTGGACTACACCGCCAAGTGCGACGGCTGCAAAAACATATTCTAAACCGTGGGATTTCATTAAGGCAATCAAAACGATAACGGTTGCTCCTGCTCCGCCAGAAATCATTCCGGGTCTTCCGCCAAAAATCGCAGTAACCAAACCTGCAATAAAAGCAGCATATAAACCTGTCAAAGGCGGAAAACCTGCTAAAATAGCAAATGACAATGATTCCGGAATCATCGTCATGGCAACGGTTAAGCCTGCTAAAATTTCGTTTTTGTAATTGACTTTTTGGGAAAAATCAAAGAGTGAAAGTGCTTTTTTCATAAGAGCACAAATTTAAAAAAATAATGCGCACAAACAGAAGAAAGCTTTCTTACTTAAAAAGGAATTTTAGAACTGTTTCAACAACAGTAAAACCAAAGAAATAATAAAATTTATCATATTATAATTATTCTAATTTTATACAAGTATATCCCAGACAATTTACATAGTCTATAATGTTCTTCGGTTCCAGATCTATACCTTCTACGCGTAATATCTTATCACAATCTTCTAAATCAAAATTAATTTTATAATCAGGAAATTGGGTCTGAATAACGGCAATAATGTAATTTGTATCTGCTTCTTTCTGAACATTTGTTTTAAAAACTTCAACCACCATAATTATTTATTTTAATGCTATATCAAATAATAAACGAACTATAGAATTGCGCTAAATCACGAATTCTGATCAAAAAGGATTATAAGAAATTCCAAACCTAAAATATCCCTGAGCATCTTCTTTCTGATCATACACATAATTAGACGTTCGTTCACCCCTTTCTGTTACACGCGTACTCAAAATATTATTGATACCCGCTTTAAATAATCCGTTTATTTTGGATGAAAAACGATATTCATACGTAAAACCGGACTTCAATTCTAATTGATTTAACTCATAAATTCCTTTTAAATCCGGCGTTGATAAATTTAAGTAAAAACTTTCAGAGTTTAATTCAGTACCTAAGGAAATTCTTCCATTTTCCAACAACCCTCTTCTGAACAGCAAACGCTGTGGAAGAATGAAGTCAATATCCCAATTTGAGTTTTCGAATTTATGATTATAAGTAAAAAGAGGTGTGACTGGTATAATCGACGAAGGATCTAACATGGCCAGAGCACCAATAGTGATTGTAGTATTGGCGGTTCTTTTAAGAACAATATTGGCGGTAACAAAACCTTTAACACGCTGTACATTATCTTCGTTCCCGTCGACTGTTGCCGTTGCATTGTAAATAACCGGTTTCTTAAAAAGCATTGACATATATGTTGCGCTCACTGCTCCGGCAAAATAATGAATTTCCTGATTTGGCCTGGTGTATGGCACTGCCGAATTAACATTATAAATATCTCCAAAACCATACGTTTCATATTTATAACGCAAAGAACCTGTTACAACAAAACGTTTTGATTCGGTTGCATAAAAAGGAACATTAATTGCTACTTTTAGTCGGTTGTGCGTATCGATCCTGCCTCTTTCCGAACGGTTTCCAAAAAGCTTCGAATCAAAATTTGTTGGCCCCAACTGTTCGTATTGCACATCAAAGATTCTCGTGGTCGGAAATTTATCTGTTATCGATTTTACAACCGTTTTCATTGGCGCATCTTTTTCCTGAGCCATTGTTCGTATAGACGCACATATGAATAAAACGTACAAGAATTTTGTTTTCATAAATTGGTGTAAAATTAAATTTGTTTAAAAAAGACTTAAAAACCCAGGCAAAAGTAATTGCCAAGCTTCTATTATAATAGCAAATTTATACAAACGGCGTAACATTTATACCAATGGCGTTTGCATAATTTATGCTTCGCAAAGCTTTACAAACTATAATATTAGACTATTTTTGCCGTTATGAAAATTCTTAAAATTTATCAGAACTTTTTTCTCCGAAACCTCATTGTAAATGCACTTATTTATTTGGTAATTCTGGCTTGTGTTTATGATGAAGTAAAATTAAGCGGACACCACTGGACTTATATTTTCAGTAAAATCGGAGTAGGCTATTTCCCTTCTATTGTTTGGGTAACGTGCTTCAACATCTTTATTATTAAACCCTTTTTATTTCAAAAAAAAATTAAGACCTTTTTTATATTGCTTGTCGTTTATTGGACTGCATTTTATTTTTTCATGAGCTGGCTTTTTCCAGTAGTAGGTCTGGGAGCCTTAAAAACCCTTCAGATTCTTTCTCTTATTATCAATGGAATCTTTTTTTATTTTATTCACGTTGTGATCACCAAAAAAATTACGGAGGCAGATAAGGATATCATGAATTTCAAATCAGAGCTTTCGTTTTTGAAACAGCAATTGAATCCGCATTTTTTACTAAATGCCATGAATAATTTATACGGAGAATCCTTATCTGATCCTGATAAATTACCGGACAGAATCCTGAACCTTTCAGACATGCTGCGCTATCAGATTGAAGCTTCTAAAAAAGATTATGTTTTATTAGAAGAAGAAATTGCGTTTATAAAAAAATACATCGAATATTATACTTTCCAGAACGAACGGCTTGTGGTTACCCAGAATTTTGAAGGCAATTTTGACAATATCGATATTCCGCCTTTGTTCTTTTTGCCTTTGGTAGAAAATGCCGTTAAATTCTCTGCAGAAACTTCTAAACCTTTTATTATTGTAGATGTAAAGGTAAAATGCAATCAATTGTCTTTTACTGTAAAGAATAATTATCTTGATGAGGGTTCCAGACTTTCAAGTACGGGAATTGGAATCGAAAACCTAAAAAGGCGTCTTGAAGTTTATGGATTAAAACATGAACTGAACTGTAAGAAAGAAAAGAATATCTTTATCGTAAAACTAAATATATGGCACTTACCTACCGCTGTCTTATCATAGACGATGAATCTCCGGCACATAAAGCGCTCGCATCGCATATCTCTAAATTTGATGATCTGGAACATTCCGGAAGTGCTTTTAGCGGTATGGAAGCGGTAAAAATGCTCAACGAAAACGCGTACGACATTATCTTTCTGGATATTAATATGCCTGTAATCTCCGGCGTTGAACTGATGGAACTACAACCCAAAAGACCACTTACCATTGTAACAACGGCTTATTCTGATTTCGCTCTTTCGGCGTATCAAAATGATGCGATCGATTATTTGCTTAAACCCATATCGTTTGAAAAATTTTCTAAGGCAATCGAAAAAGCTAAAACTTATTACTCAGGAAAAAACGCAAAAAAGGAAATCAGTACTTGCGAAAAAGTACTTTCGCAACGCATAAATGGCCAAATGACCGACACGCTTTTAAGTGATATTATTTATATCGAAAGCCTGGGCAATTATATGAAGTTATACAACAAAAAACTAAAATCGCCTATGATTATTTATGGTTCGCTGGCAAGTATAAGTAGCGAAATTGACAGTACTGATTTCCTGCAAGTCCATCGTTCTTTTATTGTAAATACCCGCGAAATTAGTTCTGTAACATATAAATCTCTCACAATGTCTAATAATGAAATTATTCCTGTGGGAAGGAAATATCAGATTTTATTGGACAACTTGATAATTAGGTAATGTAAAAAAATCAGATAATTTAAAAAGCTTAATTTTTATTGACTTTTCTGTATTAAAAACAAATTATAAGGCGATTATCAATTCTGAAACATCCTATTATCTCGATTAATAACCGGAAATAAACCCGACAGGTTTCAAAAACCTGTCGGGTTTAGAAACAGCAAATTATATAGAATCAATAACTGTCATTAAAAATTAAATCTGCATTAAAAAGGCAGTATTAAAATTCAAAACTTGTTATTTTACTTGCTCATAATTCTTTACTTCTAAAAAAAATGATTATCAAACTAATTTTTCTTACATAAATAATTATATTCGCCAAGCCACAGATCCTTTTAATTAATTGTCGAAAAATGATGCTTTTTAAGTCCCTATTTAAGAAATCAACTTTAGAATGCCCAAGATGTTTAGGTACAACATTTGTAGACTGGGATGATATACACCGTTTACAAAAGGTGTTAAAATGGGCTCCTGGGCCTTGTGCATATTGTTTAGGCACGGGAACAGTTACCAGAGAAATGATTGAAAAAGTTCCTGTAGATTACACTTATCTTACGATAGATTTACCTGAATCTGAAATGGACAAAATAAAAGAAGGTGACGAAGAAATACTGGAAAAAGGAAGAATACACGAGCTTTTTTTAGACAATCTTATAAAATATGTTGAAGATCAATACTTAAAAAACAAAATGGATGCCGAAAGTATTGCCAATCTATACTTAACGACTGAAGACGAAACGGCTTTATTTTCGTTAGAAAGAGAGAATCTAATACAATATATTGAAAAGATAATTGAATTGAAAAAGACTGAACTTAATTAGATTCAAAAAACACACCCTTTTTATCGCGGAAACAGATTTTCGAAAAGCATTACAGCTTCCCGTTTTTCTCCAAAAAAAAATCCCAAAAACACGTATAAATACGCATTGTCAGATTTTTTTTTATTGCTAAAATTGCAGTAAATAATTTTTACTTGAGATTATAATTTTCCTTTCCGGAAAATTATTAAAATGTTGTCATTTTTTTGGAACAATTAAATGAGATTTCTAATCGGTATTAACGATTAAAATCTCATTTTTTTTTTGACTTATCTTAAAACAAAGAATTGACTCTTATAAAACCTTTTACTAAAGCTAGTGCTTTTATACTGCTTACAGGAAATTCTATAGTTTGATGATCTGGGTTTAATGCTACAAATTGCACGTATGATTCACGTTCAGATTGTTTTAAATAACGGGTAAAAAAAGATTCATTGCCGTAATTATTTACATAAATCAAATACATTTCGCCCCAAATAATATTGTTTTGGAGATTAAATATCTTTTTATATAAAGCAATATCTCCGCTCTTTAATAAAGGATGCATACTATCGCCAGTTACATACAATGCTCCGTCGCAATTAGAGGTTTTTGGAACACTTATAAACTCAACAGGCTTTTGATTTTCATTGTCACCAAACAAATAGATAATTCCCGCAGTGGTTTTGAATATCATAAAGTGGTAAGTCAGGATTTTCTTCTACTTTATCTAATTTTTTATAGAATATTCTGTCATTTTATTCTAAAATATTTAATTTTATCATATATCCGGTCCCGGTTAAAAGCCAATTTAGGTCAATATCCGGGTATCTTTTTATGATATTTTCTAATTTATCCAGTCCAATTGTTTTGTTTTTCTTCAATTGACTGGCAAATGAGCCATTAGACATGCCTATTTCTCTTTCGAAAGCACTCACTCTAATACCCTTATAATCAATATACTGCTTGATTCTCTGTAACGTGTTTTCTAACATAAAGCTATTTTTTAGAAAAAATCCTACTTTTTATCTGTTAGTTAGTAAATATCATACTACATTTACTACTCAATAAGAAACAAACTGAGCAATGGACAAACCTACGATCAGGGTATCATTAAGGCTTTGGCAGAGAAATACAGGATAACTGCTTTTTATGTTCGACAGTGTTTAAGCGGTCATTATAATAGTAGCACAGCAGATAATATAAAACTGGATTACAAATCGTTAGAAAAAAAACTGCAGACGACTTATTTAGTTTTCATAAATAAATAAATCCCAGAATGATTTGCAGTAAAAAACGGTCTTTACCTGAAGCATGGAGATCGCGCCTCGTTTAGGATGTTTTTTAATATAAAAATCTTGCTTTTTTAACTTAAGCAAAAATTACGGCAATAATATATCACAAGCAGTTTTGAATTGTATTCTGAGTTTTTTTATAAATATTTATAGTTAGTAAGTTGGTTAAATTTAAATACAATAATTTTTTTAAGTTCATGTTTTCTTTATTGTTGTATTATAAATGGGGGAGCTACCTACTACTCCCTCATTTTTTATAGAAGTGATACATAATTGCATTGTTTTTTAAACTAACTGATTGCAAATTTGCATTATCAATTTTCATAGCTATTAGAATATTCTTTACTTTAATATTTCTACAATCGTTTTTTATGCAATATTACCCAATCCATCAGGAAATGGTCTGTAAGCATAATAATGCAAAACTTCTTCGATTGCTATCTTTAACGCCTCGTTTATAGGGAGCAGAATAACTCCCATTCTGAGATCAATTTGTGCCAGTTGCATGTAATAATTGGTAAAAATAGGAACGTTTATTCCATTATTAATTGCTTCTTCGGCCTTCTCAAAGTTTTCTTGTTGCTGTTCTTTTATGATTCTGCAGGTAGCCAGTCTTAGTTTTCCGTATTTATCAGTATTGGCAGCATAACCAAAAAGTCGGCATATTAATCCGCGATAGCGATAATTACTGCAGCTCCCTTTATGTTCTAATACTGAAAGCGGACGATATATAAGGCAATTGTTTGAAGTCGTATTGTTTAATAATACTAAGGTTTCTTCGGCTTTTCCATTTAAAAATAAATGAAATGCCCACGGCAAAAATTCCAAAGGCGAAGCATCAATATTTGGTGTCGTACAGCATTTACCGCAACCTGCGTTACAATACAAATGTGTCTCTGACTGGAAAGCAGTAATTTCAATTTCCAGGCGGTCAAATAATTCTTCAACCTGCCTAACTTTATCTTCTATTGCCATCTTTTTTGTGTAAGGTAGGCTAATAGAAATGACTCTGGCCAGAAGTGCGATTTAATTGGGAAAAATAAAACAAAATCCAAATTACAAAGTATAAACTTCGAGCCTTTACTTATGGTAATTTCATCATTTAAAAACAGTTACATTACAATCCTTTGATTTTTTTGGATATAAAAGCAAGGGCATTAGTAGACCATAAAGCGAGAAAAAACAGTACGGGCTGAAAAAACAATCGCATTAAACGGGCTTGATCTGTGTCGAGTCCAAAAGCATCTGTACCATTTAAGTATTGAGCGATATTTCCCGGAAAAACCAATACGTAAAATAGTGCCAGCGCGATTCCTGCGTGTACTTTATACTTTGTTAGAAATATCATACTCAGACCTAATATAATCTCAACGATTCCGGAGAGTATGACAACGAGGTCTTTATTAACAGGAACCCAATTAGGGACTTGTGCCTGAAAATCGGTTCTTTGAAAAGTAAAATGACCAATGGCGGCCGTTATCATGAAGATTCCCAAAAGTATCCTGAAAAAATTCTGAGCTTTAGATGTTTTTATATTTTCCATATCAAATATTTATTGCTTAAGTTTTGTTTCTCTTAAAAAGTGATCTTCTCAAATTTACAACAATATAAAGTACACTTTTTTTCAAAGTTTTTATATCATTGTTGTTTAATATCCATGTGATTAACCTCATTGAGCTTCTCAATAAAATAACTAATTTTTAATTCAAAATCAGTTCAAAAATCAAATTTCCTATAGTACTTTTGCGTTCTCTGAATAGTCCAAAATTAAAGCCCAAAAATCTGTATGACACGAGAACATTATATTCCCTTTAACAAGGAATTCTTACTCGAACAACAAATTACCTCTTTCTCTGAAGATCAAAAAAAGGTCGACGATTTCAAGAAATTATTTGATATTATCGAACATTATTTTCATTATGAAGCTTTTAATCTCAACCGAAATCTAAAACAACATTACGCCTTATTCGATCCGGATTTAAGCCTTAAGGAACGTGAAGAATTTTTAGGCAAAAGTGATTTTAATATTTTCAAAGAAACACTTCTTAAGGTTTTAGAACAGGGAAATTATCGTCGTATTGATGAGGAAACTTTAAAGAAAGCTTTTGAAGATTCAGATTTAATTGGCTTGAATCTTTCTATAGATTTTAATGCTTTTAAAGATTATGAACTCTACGTTCGGGGTCATCATAAAGCGAAGGAAAAAGTTAAGAAGTTTATTTTCTGGAAAAAAGAAATTGAGATCGACTATTATGATCGTGTCCTGATTTACCTGAACTATAATGAGAAAGATTATCTAAGTGAGAACAAGGTAAAATTAGGCAAAATGCCTATTGATCCAGGAACTATTGCTTTAAAAATCTTTAAACGTGTTCCTAAAAACGACATCGAAACAATTTTTCCAAATGCAATACCGAGAATGTCTGCCAAAGACAAATTATTCTTTTGGGTTCCTGGTATTGGCGGCGGAATCTCATTATTAAGTACGACTGTAATTCCGGCTTTGATTGGCATGTATGCGGCATATCAATCTGGCGAGGCAATTGATTTATTAAATAGTAAAGCCTCTCTTAATCAAGGCTTAATTGCGTTGGGAATATTGTCGCTGTACTTGTTTCGCCAATACAGTAATTTTGTCAACAAGAAGATCAAATATTCTAAAATACTCTCGGATAGTCTTTATTTTAAGAATCTGGGAAACAACAGCGGCGCCTTTTATTCGCTATTAAACTCATCTGAAGAAGAAGTGCTTAAGGAAACTGTTTTGGCTTATACTTTTTTATACAGAAGCAACAAACCTTTGACTGCTGACGAACTTGATGAGCAGATTGAAAACTGGTTTCTAACTCAATTAAAAACGGATCTTGACTTTAACGTAAAAGACTCTTTACTGAAACTAAAGAGCATTGGTCTTGGTGTAGAAACCAACGGAAAATGGGAAGTTATTGCTTTAGACAAAGCGCTGATCACGATTGATGAATTGTGGGATAATGTTTTTGAGTATAACCAGAAGTAGGTTTATAACATTCTTTAAGCTTAATGATTATGAATGAACAACAAAATATTTTTTTTTATTTCTAATTTATTCTAAATTCACTTCAAATTTACAAACCTTATGAAGTCATTATTGAGCCTTTTTTTCTTGGTCTTTTTTTCTGTTCTTTCTTCTGCACAAAATAATAAAGCTAATAAATTAGACTTAATTATTTTAGAGAATCACTATACTCTCAAACAATATGACAGTATTGTAAATAATGAATTTAAAAAAGGGAAAATCCCTGTACTTTATTATAGCGCAAGCTGGTGTGGCCCATGTGTGAAATTTAAAAAAATGATTAAAGAAAATAACCTGTTTAAAACGAAATTAAAAAATTTTACTTTTATTCAGGCAGATGTCTCTTCTCTTTCTAACTGTGAAAAAGATACCATAAAACTAGGTGATATTTTAGGTTGCAGAGACTGGCAGAATTTTGTACCGCGTTTCTCAAAAATAGGTAAAAAAGGCGAAGATTTGAATTTTATAATGGGGTCTTTCTGGTTCATGGAACAACCTTATAGAATTGATGATTTTATAAAAATGGTGATGACGCCAAGAAGAGAAAGATTTATTTTTGAAAGCCTGAAAAAGTAATAAAAATAAACAGCTGGCGAGCTTAATCAAACTAAATCCGGATCAAGCCAAAACTTGATAACCTTTAATTTTCGTTAACGTTCTATTATCAGTCTTTTTACTTATTAAAAGACAATCGGATAGGAGCCTAGGGATTAATTCCCTAGGCGACCTTCCACACCACCCGGCATACGGATCCGTACCAAGGCGGTTCTTAATTTACGATACATTTTAAGATAGATACCTAACCTAAAGTACTTCCGTGAGGTTGTTTTCAGTTATCCCAATAAAGGTCTGCACTCCCTGGTAGCTGTCGGATTCCGTCCTATCCTTTCCAAGGTAGTTATCAAATTACTTGATATTTTCTGCATTCGTGCCTTCATAGGTAACATTCATTTACTACTCACTTAATTAAGTTCAGTCCTTCGG